>NZ_JBFRCX010000008.1:0-383860 GCF_052113285.1 Rhizobium sp. YAF28
TTCGTTGGTCGTCGTCATGTCGTTCTCCGCATCGTCGTTGATGCGCAATCCCTGACACCGACCGCGTCCATTGTCATGGAGGCGACACCGGCGATGGCGCTCGTTCAGCGAGATTTCCACAGCTTCCAATCGATCTGTCGCCTCTGGCGCGCTTGTTCGTGCCAATTTCAGGAAACGAGGCGAATAAGCCAGCCTCTCCCATCATGCTTCCCAGCAGCGCTGAAAGTGACGGCTGGGTTCGTCATGACCTGTCGTCGGGAAACGACATGAGAACGTTGAGCCCAATGTTCGACCCCGATCAACGCAATTCATTCTCGTTATGACGGGCCACCCTCGATGGCATGGATGTATCTCTGGATCGACCGCTCGATAACGCGCGATCCTTCCTGTTTGATCGTCCTGCCCGAAAATCCACCATAGATAGCTTCGAAGCGGAAGGGGCGCAGCGCTTCGCCTATGCCCTTCACCGCTCGCCCGCTCAACGGCAGAAGGTTCGGAAAGCTGCGCATGAAGCTCACATATCTCCGGTCGAGCGTTACCTGCATTGTATCGCCCACGAACAACGCGCCCTTCCCATCTTCCAGCCAAGGGCAATGCAGCACTGAACTGCCTGCGAAATGGCCGCCGCAGCGCACAAGGGTCGCCTGGTTCAATTCAAAAACCTCACCCACCCAGTGGCTGAGCGCCGGGCCTGATCTCTGTACCCATTCTCGATCATCGTTGTGAATATAGACAGGTACGTCGCCGAAGGCTGAACTCCAATCCATCATGGAGGAATAGAAATGTGGGTGTGAAATGGCGATCGCCGCAAGCCCGCCCATTACAGCAATTCGGCTTATGCTGGACTCGTCCAGGAGGCTGAGGCAGTCCCACAATATATTGCCGTCAGGCCCTTCGATCAGGAAGGCTCGCTGACCGATCGCAAAGTCTGGTGAGATCTGCAGGCAATGGATGCCTTTTGCTTCTTTGGTCCAGATCAAGTCGTGGGTCGACCGGAGGGCCGTCATATGTGTCCAAACCTGACCTGATGGTGGCACGAATTGACGATCGTCTTCGCAAATGGGACAGGCAGAGGGTGGTTCTGAGCTTTCGTCGAACTGCATTCCGCAAGCAGTGCAGATATGGAAGGTCATTTTTCATCTCCTTGCCAGGCCTGTTTCGCTTTCCAACAATCGCCCACCCCGCACTTTGACACAATCGATCAGACAGTGAACCGTCCGCTCTCGGGTCGCCACGGTCGCACACTATCATGCGCGGACAATCTCTCGACCACGGGCCGGTGACGGCCCTCTCTCCGAATGTGACGACACTCATCACCGCCACCCCGCTTTGCCGGAGCACATGGAACCAACAGATGTTCGACGGGTTTGGTGGTCAATCTTCAAGGAGTCTGAGCCGCCGAGAGGTATGCGTGCAACCAACGAACCATAGACATGTGACCGTCAACGGCATCGATATCTTTTACCGCGAAGCAGGGCCTGAAAACGCACCCTTGGTGTTGTTGCCGCATGGCTATCCATGCTCGTCGTACGAATTCCGCAATTTCATGCCAGGGCTGGCGGATCGTTGGCGGCTGCTTGCGCCGGACTTTCCCGGCGCCGGCTACAGCGCGACCCCGGACGACTTTGACTACAGCTTCGACGGCTATGCCAGCTTTCTGGACGGCTTCGTGAAGACGCTCGGCCTGCAGCGCTTCGCGCTTTATCTCCATGACTTCGGATCCCCCATCGGCGCGCGGCTGGCTATCAAGGCACCAGAGCGCATCGCAGCGCTCATCATCCAAAATGGCGATATCCCGTACGAGGATGCGCTGGGGCCGAAATATGCCGAGATCGAGAGTACCTGGCGGCTGCCCCGTTCCGACATGAGGCTGAAAGTGTCGGAGGCGATCAAAGAAGAGACATTCAGAGAGGAATTCCTGAACGATCTGAGGCCTGAGCTCGCCCGACAGATTCCGCCCGACCTCTGGAAGTTGCATTGGTCATTGATGACGCCGAAGCGCAAGGAAGTTGCGATTGATCTGATCGCAGGCCTGAAAGAGAACCGTGCCTGGTTTCCTCAATACCGGAACTACCTCGCCAAGCATCGTCCGCCGACGCTGATCGTATGGGGACCGCAGGACGGGTACATGCCGGCGAAGTCGGCGCGTGCGTATCTCCGCGATCTCCCAGACGCCGAACTGCATCTACTGGATGGTGGTCATTGGCTTCTTGAGACCAACCTCGATGAGGTGCTCTCACTCGTCGGTGATTTTCTTGGCCGAGTCCATCCGCCCGGAAAACCAGCGACCAAGCAGGAATAACGGTTCCAAAATCGTAGGCGCCATCAGCCATAGCGCAACCACGATCGCCTGGGAGGAATGACACTGGCCGATCGCTTTCCCCTCGCGCGGGAACGATTGGAATGGCAATGCGTTCGATAGACTGATGGTCGCCAGGCGTGGTCCGTCGTGCGATTCATGTCTGAACAATGCGTCACCAGCCGGGCTCCGTTTTCGTCCCGATGTGGATGAAGGCCGGTCGCCACCTCAGGCCGCAGGCGCTCTCGATAGGTGAGAAGGAGGAAGTAGCTCTCGCATGACATCTCGCCATTCTGTCGCAAGCATCGGAGGCGATCTAAAGTTGCACTATCTGACGGAGGAGGCGGCCCACGCACGGCCATACTGTTCCCTGGTTTCCCGCAGACAAGCCATGAGTGGCGCAAGGTCACTCCGCTCCTGGTCAAAAAGGACCTTGAGGTGGTTGCCCTGGATTATCGGGGCGCGGGCGGCTCATCGAAACCGGCCGGCGGGTGTTGGCGTTGCCAAGCAGGGTGGGCTACTGAGCGCCGACGACGTCGGCAATACGGTGCGGCGCGTGACGGCTCAATGACAGTGCGTTCCGCAAACGAGGTTATCGGTGATGGGGGAAGACATGGAAACGCAGAGGATCTTTTTTGAGAAAAGCGACTGGGTGCCCAACAACCAGATGCTTCCTGTTATCGTCTATCGCGAGATCTTCATCTGCGATGACGGGTGCGAGGAGTTCGCGCGTCTCTTCACCTCGCACGGCTGGGAAGGCATCTGGCGCGATGGTGTTTTTGGCTATCAGCACTATCACGCGGGCGCTCACGAAGTGCTTGGTGTCGGAAAAGGAACGGGAAAGCTCCTGATCGGCGGCCCGACCGGTAAGGTGTTCGAGTTGCACCCGGGAGATTGTCTCGTCCTTCCCGCGGGGACCGGTCATCAGAACCTCGAAGCGAGCAGCGACTTTCGAGTGGTTGGTGCCTACCCGCCAGGCCAACTCGCCGATATTCAGACAAGCGCTCCAACTGCAGAACTCCTCAGAACAATCGCCGACGTCGCCTTGCCCGAATCCGATCCGGTGCAAGGCGCCTCAGGCCCGGTGTTCGACGCTTGGCATCTCGGCGATAACTGAGGCAATCGGGTCAAGGCACCGATCCGGCACATCCTGCAATCGCAAACCTCTGAAAAATCAGGTTCATTGCCGTGGAAGAGGGCCTCAATGGCCTGGATCATCGCCTGTTGGCGAGCACGAAGTGCTTCCTCCTCGACATCCAAAACGCGGACGACCCATCACGACCCAAACCAGTGTCACATCCTTTCAAGAACGTCTATCTAGCCGCTCAATTTCTAAGCAGTCCGCCGAAGTCTCTCCCCGCTGGGTTTTCAGACTATCCGAGAACCGATGACAGAAATTCGCGCGTCCGCTCCACTTGCGGCGCGCCGAATATCTCTTCAGGCGCGCCCTGCTCGCAGATGCGCCCCTTATCGAAAAAGCAGACGCGATCCGAGACCTCTCGGGCAAAGCGCATCTCATGGGTGACGAGTAGCATCGTGAGATCATGTTCATGCGCCAGTGCGCGGATGACGGAAAGCACTTCGCCCACCAGTTGCGGATCAAGCGCTGATGTCGGTTCATCGAAAAGCAGAACTCGTGGGCGCATCGCAAGCGCGCGGGCGATTGCCACGCGCTGCTGCTGCCCGCCGGAAAGCTGGACCGGATAGTGGTCCTTCTTATCCGCGAGCCCCACCATCTGCAGCAGTTCAAGCGCACGCGCATCGGCTTCAGCCCGCGCCATTCCCAGTACCCGCACCGGCGCCTCGACAACGTTGCGAAGGACCGTCATATGAGGAAAGAGATTGAAGCTCTGGAAGACCATGCCGACATGATTGCGGATTTGGCGCAGGTGTTTTTCAGAGGCCTGGAACCGGCCCTTGCCGCCCTGCTCGTGGTAGGAGGTACCAGCAAGCGTCAGCTTGCCTTCCTGGAACGGTTCGAGTGTCATGAGAATGCGCAGGACCGTCGATTTGCCGGAGCCTGACGGTCCTATAAGCGTGACTTTCTCGCCCTTCGCGACGCTGAAATTGAAGTGGTCAAGCACTGTCAGAATCCCGAAGCGCTTGGTGACGTCGGAAAACTCGATGATGGGCGGATCGATATTGTCGGTCATCGCAAGGGTATTCCTGCCTTTGGAAGAGCTTTCTGCAAGCGGTGGAGACCTGCTGAGCAAATCAGCGTCAGCAGAAGGAAGATCAGCCCGACAAGCGTCAGCGGCACCAGATATTCGAAGGTGCGTTCGCCGATCATGTTGGCAAGGCCCATCATCTCAAGAACGGTAACTACCGATAAAACTGGGGTCTCCTTGATCATGGCCACGAGATAATTGCCCATGGCAGGCACGATACGCGGAATGGCCTGAGGCAGGATGATGTCGTAATAGGTCTGCATGCGGGTCATGTTGAGCGCGGTTGCCGCTTCCCATTGGCCGTGATGAACGGCTTCGATGCCGCCGCGATAGACCTCCGACGTATAGGCCGCATATTGCAGACCGAGTGCCAGTGCACCGGTGAGAAAGGCCGGCAGCACGATACCGAAATCGGGCAGCACGTAGTAAAGGAAGAACAGCTGCACCAGAAGCGGCGTATCGCGCAGGAATTCCACGACAAAGGCTGTCGCCCAGGAGATCACCTTGACGCGGCTTCGGCGCAAGAGGGCGAACGCCAGGCCGAGCATCAGTGCAATCGCAAATCCAGCCGCTGCAGCCTTCAACGTGACGGTCAAACCAATCAGAATGATTGGCAGGATCGAGGTCGTGTAGGTAATCCAGGTTGTTGTGTCCCATTCGTAACCATACATCATAGCCGCAAGGTCCTCACGAATGAGCCGAGCGAGGGAAGACATCGCCGCGCCGCACGAAATGCTCGATCACGCGCACGGCGGCCATCAAGACGAGCGACATGGCGAAGTAGCATACAAGGGTGATCGAATAGATGCTTGCGCTGTCCAGCGTGATGTTGCGGATGGACTGGGCCGCGAAGGTGAGATCGGCTATCGAGATCAACGACACCAGCGAGGACAGCTTCAGCGTTTCGATGGCGAGGTTTCCGAAGGCCGGCATCATTTCGACGATGGCTTGTGGCAGCGAAATGCGAAAGAGGGTCTGGGCACGGTTGAAATTCAATGCCCGGGCGGCTTCCAGCTGCTGGACGGAGACCGACATGAGGGCCCCTCGAACGATTTCGGCCCCATAGCCGCCGACATGGGCGGCCAATACCAGGATGCCGGTGGTGATCGGATCGAAACTCAGACCGACGAGCGGCAGCGCATAATAGAACCAGAAGAGCTGAACGAACAGCGAGGTCCCGCGAAACACCTCCGTGTAACAGAGCGCGACGGCTGACAGGATCGGTCCTCCCTCGACGCGCAGGATGCCGAAAACGAAGGCAAGCACCGCGCCGCAGACGATCGCTGCCAAAGTGATCGTCATCGTCACGGTAGCGCCTTGCCAAAGCATCGGCAGATAGGCTGTCCAGCTCATCTGGCAATCTCTCCGAATGAAAGCAGGTCACGCCCAGTCCGGGACCGGGCGCCTTTCTTGTTACTTCCCGGCGCAGAGATCGGCGACGTTCTTCTCTGCCGCTGCCGCGATGCTCTGTTCCGACAGACCATACTTCATGAGGATCTTCTTGTAGTCGTCCGTCTTTCGGAACGCGACGAGCGCAGTGTTGAACCCGTCGCGCAATTCCTTGTCTTCCGGACGGAAGGCAAAGCCGCCATAGTTGCGGACCGGTGCGCCCTTGACGATCGGATCCTTGAATGGCGCGACCTGCTCGACATTGGCCTGTCCCTTGGCAAGTTCGGAAACGGTCAACTCGGTCGCCGCATAGGCATCGACCCGGCTTTGCACGGTGGGGATCGCATCGGCATTCGCCGGAATGAAGACGATCTGCTCGTCCTTGACGCCGACGGCGCGCAGGAAGTCGACATTGTTTGCGCCGGAAACAACGGCGACTTTCAAGGATGGGTCTTTTGCGATGTCGCCATAGGTCGTCAGGCCCTTCGGATTGCCCTTCTTGACCAGCAGTCCCTCACCGTAGGACGAGTTGGGTTCGGTAAAGGCGACCTGCTTGCAGCGCTCGGGCGATATGTTCTGCTCGGCGGCGGCAAAATCGAAGCGACGAGCCTTGAGACCCGGAATGAGCGTGCCGAAGGGCGTTACGGTCCAATTGACCTCCTCGATGCCCATGGATTTTAGGACGGCATTGGCGACGTCGGGTCCGATACCGGCAGAGGTGCCGTCCGGCTGCATATACGAGTAGGGTACCTCGTTGGCTGTTGCTGCGCGGATAAATCCCTGTTTCTTGGCTTCTTCGACGGTCAGTGCGCTGGCTGACGTGACGCCGATGCCGAGCGCAAGGGCAGAAAGGCAAATGGATTTTGAGATGCGCATTCGAATTCTCCTCTGGTTAAGCTTCTTGTGGTCCGTTTTCGGATCTCACATGGTTGCGTTTATTTGGTCTTCTCCGTGATCGTCGCGATGACGGAAAGGCAGTCGCCGGCCTTGATGAGGCCGGGCACGTGGCGAGCCGCCAGAACGCCATCCATGGCTGCGCGGCAGCGGATTGGCGCGACACCGGTCTTTCCGACCGGGTAGATGCTGGCGATGATATCGCCGGTATGGATCGGATCTCCGAGATCCTGCGCAAAGGCGACCAGGCCGTCATCCTCTGCGAATGTGAAACAGTCGCTCGACGGCATATCGAGCCAGCACGTCGGCTGAGTAGCCGGCGCCCCCTCCAGAATTCCGGCGTGGCGCAGGAGGTTGAGACTGCCCTTTCGCGCGATCTCGATCGATCTTGCGCTGGCGGTGCCAGCACCGCCGAGCTCCGTGGTGACGAAAACCTTGCCCATCTCCTCGACCGTCGTATCCAGCATGCCGACCGCATCGATCTCCAGCATCTTCATCGAGTAGGGCGCAGCAAAAGCTGCAACGGCATCAAAACAGCGCGCCTCCTGACCCTTGTCAGGCAGCTCGTGCGCTGCGGCATAGGGAAGAAAGTCGAGGGTCTTGCCGCCCGAATGGAAGTCGAGCACGATGTCGGCGAGCGGTATAAGATGGCGGGTGACATAGTCCGCGATCTTTTCCGTCACCGTTCCATCCGGGCGACCTGGAAAGCTACGGTTCAGATTTCCGCGATCGATCGGCGACGTGCGGGTCCCTGCGCGAAACGCGGGATAATTGAGCGCCGGGACGATGATGATGCGCCCACTCACCTGCGCCGGATCCAGTGTCTGTGCCAGCTCGTAGAGAGCCGCCGGACCTTCATACTCGTCGCCGTGATTGGCACCGGTGAGGAGGGCGGTCGGGCCTTGCCCGTTGGAGATGACGCAGATCGGGATCATGACCGAACCCCAGGCGCTGTCGTCACGGCTATAAGGCAATCGCAGGTGCCCGTGCTGCACACCCTTCCCGTCGAAATCGACGGATGAGGCGATCGGCGAGGGGCGGGGCGCACTCGTCAGCATGGTCTCAGCCTTTCACGAACAGCCGGCGCGGAACATTGGACAGGCATTCAACACCCGTTTCGGTAATCGCGATGCTCTCCGTGATTTCCAACCCCATGTCTTCGAGCCAGAGACCGGTCATGAAATGGAATGTCATGCCGGGTTTCAGCTCCGTACGGTCGCCTGGGCGCAGGCTCATCGTGCGTTCGCCCCAGTCAGGCGGATAGGAAAGACCGATCGGATAGCCGGTGCGGTTGTCCTTGATGATCCCGTATTTTTTCAAGACGGCGAAGAAGGCGTTGGCGATGTCCTCGCACATATTGCCGGGCCTTGCTGCGGCAAGGCCCGCCTCCATGCCTTCGAGCGTCGCCTTTTCCGCGTCGAGAAAGGCCTGCGTCGGCCTGCCCAGGAATACGGTACGCGACAGTGGGCAATGATAACGCTTATAGGCGCCGGCGATTTCGAAGAACGTCCCTTCGCCCGAACGCATCGGCTTGTCGTCCCAGGTCAGGTGCGGCGCGGAAGCGTCTGCGCCCGACGGAAGAAGCGGCACGATCGCCGGATAATCGCCGCCGAATTCGGACGTACCCCGTATGCCGGCATCGTAGATCTCGGCGACGAGATCGCATTTGCGCATGCCGGGTTCGACGACGTCGACAATGCGCTTGTGCATCAGTTCGACGATCTTGCCTGCCTTTCGCATATAGTCGAGTTCAGTCGGGCTCTTGATCGCGCGCTGCCAGTTGACGAGGCCCGCCGCATCCTTGAAGCGGGCATTTGGCAGATGCTTTTGCAGAGAGGCGAAGGCGGCGGCCGAGAAATAATAATTGTCCATCTCGACGCCAACAGTGAGGCTGGACCACCTGCGCTTATCGATGATCTGCGCCAGGAGATCCATCGGGTGGCGTTCGCTCGACTGGACGTAGTGATCGGGGTAGCCGATGATATTGTCATGGTCCAGATAGGCGGTGCGCTTGGCGCCGTTGGAATCCTGCTTGCGACCGTACCAGATCGGCTCGCCGCTTGGCGGCACCAGGACGCACTGATGCACGTAGAAGGACCAGCCGTCATAGCCGGTCAGCCAGTGCATGTTGGATGGATCGGTGACGATCAGGAGATCGATCCCCGCCTGTTCCATCGCGTGACGGGTTTTGGAAAGGCGCGCGGCATATTCCTCGCGCGTAAAGTTCAGCGTCACACTCACGCTGCATCTCCCATTTTGATGTCATTTTCGATCGTCTGGCCCCGTCCGGCGTCTGTCGCGCGGGCGAGCGCCAGGTTGGCGATGGCTGTGTCCTGCACGCCGGTGCCCGTGAGGTCGGCAAAGGTGATTTCGTGCGCATTCGACCGGCCAATCGCCTTGCCGGCAATGACAGCTCCGAGTTCGGCAAACTGTTGGTCCGGCAAGACTGCGCCGGCCTTGATGGCATGGTGCAACTCGCCGAGAATGCGGGTCTGCGATATTCGATCCGGGACGTAAGTAGCGCGAGCAAAGACGGCCGGATCGACCTCGTTCTTGTGCTCTGCATCCGATCCCATTGCGGTCAGATGCTGACCGGGTTCGAGCCATTCGGCCATCAGGATCGGCCTTTCTGCCGGCGTCGTTGTGACGACGATATCTGCCCCGCGTACGGCCTCGCGCGGATCGGCAACGGCGGCGACGTCGATTCCGTGGTCGCAAGCGAAATCAATCGCAAGCTTCTGCGCCTTTGCATGATCGCGTGCCCAGATTCGCGCCGATTTGATCCGGTGCACGAGCATGAGAGCCTCAAGCTGCAGCTGCGCCTGCATGCCTGCACCAAAGATCGTGGCGACGGAGGTGTCTTCGCGCGACAGATGTCGTGCGGCGACGGCACCGGCCGCTGCCGTGCGCACATCCGTGAGATAGCCGTTGTCAAGAAGAAGGGCTTCGACCAATCCGGTCTTGGCGCTGAGCAAGATCATCAGCCCGTTCAGGCTTGGCAGACCGATCTTGGGGTTGTCGAAGAAGCCGGGGCTGACCTTGATGGCGAAGCCGTCAAGGCCTGGCACATAGGCCGTCTTGACGTCCACTTCACCCCGAAATTCCTGAATGTCGAGGCGCAGGATCGGCGGCATAGCAACGGCTTTGGTGGCAAGCGCCGCAAAGGCCTGTTCGACGCAATCGACGGCAGCGACGTCGAGCTTGACGATTGTGCGAAGGTCTTTTTCCATCAGAATACTGATGCGGCTCATTGGGTGGTCCCCGCGACGATTTTCTGGTGCATCTTCGGGGCAATGTTGCCGCCTGATATGATGATGGCGGTTGGACCTGATAGGCCGACCTTGTCTGCGAGGATGGCGGCAATACCGACTGCGCCAGCGCCCTCGACGGTTACGCTCTCGTTGCGCGCGGCATGGCGGATGCCTTCGGCAATCTCGTCCTCGCTGAGGAGGATGACGTCGTCGAGAAGATCGCGGCAAAGGGTAAAGGTGACATGGTTTTGGAGGCCGATGCCACCCCCTAGCGAATCCGCCAGCGTTTCCTCCTCGCGGATTGCGACAGGCTTGCCGGCGGCAATCGCCGCATGCATGGCTGCCCCGCGCTCCATCGATATGCCGATGACGCGGCTCTGTGGCTTCAAGGCCTTGACGGCAACCGCAATGCCACCGGCCAGTCCCCCACCGGAAAGAGGAACAAGCACGGCCGCAAGTTCAGGCAGGTTTTCCACAATTTCGAGGCCGATCGTGCCTTGACCGGCAACGACGTCCGCATGGTCGAACGGCGGGATCGGCGTGAGGCCCCGGCTCTCGGTCAGGCGTTCGACCTCCTCTTGTGCATCGTCCTGCGACAGGCCGACAATGCGGATTTCGGCGCCGAGCGAGCGGATCGCTTCGACCTTGTTGGCCGGGACGAGCGATGACATGCAGATGATGGCGCGAACGCCAAGCTCGCGTGCGGCGTAAGCGACGGCGCGACCATGATTGCCTGTCGAGGCGGTAACGAGACCGCGCTTGCGCGCCGCATCATCGAGCAACAGGATGGCGTTCATCGCGCCGCGCAGCTTGAAGGCGCCGGTCGGCTGATGTGTTTCAAGCTTGAGATAGACAGGCTGACCGGTGCGTTCACAGAGCGTGCGAGAGCGAATAAGCGGCGTGCGCGCCACCCGCCCAACGATGCGGGCCGCAGCCTGCTCGATATCCGCCAGCGTAACTGGCAGCGCCTTTTCTTCGGTCAATCTGGACAGGACGTCGCTCTTCATGATTGTCATGTTGTGAGCGAACTAAAATCATGTCAATTATTATATTGTAATGATTCAATGATTGCCGTGGGGTCGCTCTAGCCGATCGAACCGACATCAAAGACCGGCGGCAGTTGCTCAAAGGCCTGCCGCACGGTCGTCAGCGCCTTGGCCAGGCTTGCATGGTTCAGGCGTCCGCCCAAACAGATACGAATGCCGCCACCATGACCCGGTCCGGCAATGAAGGGTTCGGACGGCGTGACGGCGACTTTCTGGTTGGTGAGCGAACGAACCAGACCTTCCTCGGACCAATGCGGCGGGACCTTGAGCCAGGCGCAAAGCGAGAGCGGATGAGTGGAGGCGATATGGTCGCCGAGGATTTCTGTGGCGATGTTCTGGCGCACCTGTGCTTCGTCACGCTGGATTTCAAGCAGACGCTGCGCCGTGCCATTCTCGACCCAGCGTGTTGCGATTTCGCCGGTCAGGTAGGTGCCGCTCCAGCTCGACACGCGCAAGATTGAGGCGGCGCGGATGGAATAGGCTGGTGGAACAACAAGATAGCCAACGCGCAACCCTGTCAGCACCACTTTGGTGAAGCTCGTGACGAAGAAACCGAGATCAGGCAGCATTTCCGTGATGGAAGGCAGGGGCTCTTCGATCATCGGTCGATAGACCTCATCTTCGATGACGAACACGCCGTGACGAGCCGCAATCGCGGCTATCTCACACCTGCGTCCCGCACCCGCAACATGACCTGTCGGATTGTTGAGGGTCGGAATGAGCACCAACGCCCGGACACCGCCTGCTGCACACACGGCCTCCAGCGCATCGGGCAAAATGCCCTCATTGTCGGTAGGCAAGCCCTTCAGGCTGAAGCCAAGGATATTGGAAAGCCCGATGATACCGTGATCGGTCAGATTTTCGGTTAAGACGACATCGCCGGAGCGGACAATGCAGCTCAGAGCAAGAAAAATGGCGTGGGCGGCGCCGTTGGTGAGGAGAATGCGCTCTACCCCGGCCGCGACGCCGAGCGTGCGTAACCAGATGCGCGCCGTCTCTCGATGACGATCAAGGCCGGCGATCGGGCGGCAGGGACGCATGAAGCTTGCATTGTCGCCTTCGGAAAGCTCACGAAGGATCTCGCGCGATGCGGCCTCATGCGCATCGAGATAGACGCCGCGAATGATGGAAAGGTCGAGCACTTCGTTGGCGCTATGGTCAAGCATCATGCGGCCGGCGCGGTCGGTGACGCGTGTCTTGACGAAGGTGCCGCGACCGATCTCACCGCTCAGATAGCCAAGCCGCTCAGCCTCCTTGTAGGAGAGGCTGACGGTCTGGACGGAAAGGCCGAGTTCGCGCGCCAGATCGCGATGCGTCGGCATGCGATCCATTGGCTTGAGAACGCCGGCATCGATATCGGCAATGATGCGCTCGGTGAGTGCTGCATGCTTCGTCTCACCCTTTTGCTTGGAAAGGTGCGGTTGCCATGCCACCGGCTTGGTGGCCGTGATCGGAACAAGGTTCAGGGGATTGGCTTGACGTCGCATGAAATTGTCTCGTTTTTATGACGACTATTTCATGACATTATGCACGCTTCGTCTCAAAGATGAAGCGTTACGCAGCCAGAGCCGTGATTGCATCAGGAATAATCACGATCGCCGCGATTTTGCTCGGCAGGAGGCAGTGCCGAGCAAGCCTTGTCCCGTCTGGCGGCCATGCTTGCATCAGATCCTCTCGCCAGCCTGGACCAATTCGTCCATGACTGAGCGCACAGCGGATTCGGCAATGACAATGATCTCGTCGACCTCTTCCTTCGTCGTGACGAGGGGCGGCGCAAAACCCAGAATATCGCCATGCGGCATGGCACGGGCAATCAGTCCACGACTGCGCGCGGCCTTCGAGATACGTGCACCGACAGCAAGGCTTGGCGCAAAGCGCGTCTTCTTTTCGCGATCCGCGACAAATTCGATGGCGCCCATCAGACCGACGCCTCGCACTTCACCGACGATCGGAAGCTGAGCGAACTTTTCCTTCAGCTGCGCTTGGAAATAGGTGCCGACCGTGCGTGCATTGCCCGGCAGATCCTCCTTCTCGACGATGTCGAGAACGGCGTTGGCTGCTGCAGCGCCAATCGGGTGGCCGGAATAGGTGTAGCCATGCGAGAAGGCCCCAACACGCTCGGCCCCTTCTTCCATCACCGTGTAGACCTTTTCGCCGACGATTGCGCCCGATAGCGGGAAGTAGGCCGAGGTGAGGCCCTTGGCGACCGTAATTAGGTCAGGTTCGATGCCGTAGTGCTGCGATCCGAACATCGAGCCGGTGCGACCGAAACCGGTGATGACTTCGTCGGCGATGAGCAGGATGTCGTATTTCTTGAGGACCTTTTGCACTTCGTCCCAATAGCCTTGCGGCGGTGGGGTGATGCCGCCGGTGCCAAGTACGGGCTCGGCGATGAAGGCCCCAATGGTGTCGGGGTCTTCGCGCAGGATCAGGGCTTCAAGTTCGTCGGCGCGGCGCTTGGAAAATTCGAGTTCCGTTTCGCCTGCTTCCGCGCCCCAATAATGATGCGGCGCGCCGGTGTGAAGAATACCCGCACGCGGCAGGTCCATATGGTCATGGTAAAAACTCATGCCCGTCATGGAACCGGAGACGACGCTGCAACCATGATAACCCCGTTCGCGCGAGATGATCTTCTTCTTGTTCGGCGTGCCCCGCAGGTTGCTGTAGTACCAGACGAGCTTGGCCTGGGTTTCGTTGGCGTCGGAACCCGACATGCCGTAGAAAACCTTGCTCATACTGCCAGGTGCCATTTTCACCAGACGATCGGAGAGGATCGCGAGCTCGTCCGTCGTGTGGGCGGCATAGCTATGGTAGTAAGCGAGGCGATAGGCCTGGCGCGAGATGGCCTCGGCGACCTCGGTGCGCCCGTAGCCGACATTGACGCAGTAAAGACCGGCGAAGCCGTCGATCAGCTGCTTTCCCTGTGCATCCTGGATGCGGATGCCCTTGCCGGTTTCGACGATTGTCGGGTCGCCCAATTTCCCGCTGGCGAAATCTTTGATCTGCGTAAAGGGATGCAGGACCGAATTGCGGTCCATTTCGGCGATCTGATCGAGGTTGGCGGTCATGGCAGCACAGATCCTTTCATGCAGCGAGGTTGCCGAAGCAGACATATTTTGTTTCGAGGTATTCCAGGAGGCCGTAGCGCGAGCCTTCGCGACCAAG
The DNA here is from genome assembly GCF_052113285.1 of Rhizobium sp. YAF28. NCBI lineage: Bacteria > Pseudomonadati > Pseudomonadota > Alphaproteobacteria > Hyphomicrobiales > Rhizobiaceae > Rhizobium > Rhizobium sp. YAF28. The sequence continues at coordinate 14,213 of NZ_JBFRCX010000008.1, forward strand.
GCCGGATTGCTTCCATCCACCGAAGGGGATGGGCGCGCCGGTGAATTTCGATGTGTTGACGGCGATCATGCCGTATTCGAGCCGGTCGGTCAGGCGCATCGCGCGACCAAGATCATTGGTGTAGACGTAGGCTGCCAGCCCCATTTCGGTGGCGTTGGCTCGGGTGAGTACCTCCTGCTCGTCATCGAACGGCAGGATTGCGGCAACTGGGCCGAAGGTCTCTTCGCGTGCGATCAGCATGTCATCGGTGACATCGGCAAGCACGGTCGGGGTCACGAAATTGCCGCCAAGCGGGCTATCCTGTCCGCCGCAGACGAGACGCGCGCCGGCGGAAAGTGCCTGCGCAATCTGCTGGCGGCATTTTTCAGCGACCGAAGGGCGTGTCATCGGCCCGATATCGGTGCGGGGGTCGAGGCCGTGACCGACCTTGAGCTGCCGGGTCGCCGTGGCGAAGGCATCGACGAACCGATCATAGTGCCCGCGCTGGACGTAAATCCTGTTGGCGGCGAGACAGTCCTGCCCTGACGTGGCAAATTTTGCGCCGATGCAGCCCTTTACGGCTTTGGAAAGCTCGGCGTCGCCAAACAGGATGAATGGTGCATGGCCGCCAAGTTCCAACGAGGCCTTCTTCACCGTGGCGGCCGATTGTGTGAGCAGGATGCGTCCGACTTCAGTCGAGCCGGTAAAGGAAAAAGCGCGCACATCCGTGTGTTCCAGCAGACGGCGCGCAAGCGGCGCGGCTTCGCCGGTGAGAACCTGGAATACGCCGGCGGGCATTCCGGCCTCCTGCGCAAGCTTTGCCAGGGCAAGCGCCGACAGCGGTGTTTCCGGGGCAGGCTTGACGATCATGGTGCAGCCGGCCGCGAGTGCAGCGCCTGCCTTGCGGGTGATCATGGCCGAGGGAAAGTTCCACGGCGTGATCGCCACCGTGACGCCAAGCGGCTGCATCTGGACTGAAAGACGGCTGCCTGGCAGGTGGCTCGGTATCGTTTCGCCATAAGTACGCTCGCCTTCGGCGGCAAACCACTCAAGGAAATTCGCGGCATAGGAAATCTCGCCTAGCGACTCTGCCAGCGGCTTGCCCTGTTCGGCCGTCATGATGACGGCGAGGTCCTGCGCGTTGTCGCGCATCAGCTTTCCCCAGACACGAAGGATCTGACCACGTTCGACGGGAAGCTTGTCACGCCAATCGAGAAAGGCATTTTTCGCCGCTTCGACGGCAGCGTCGGCATCTTCAAGCGAGCAGGCTGCCACGTCGACGAGGTGTTCGCCGGTTGCCGGATCGGTGACGCTCAGCGTCTCTTCGTGCGAAGCCCATGTGCCACTCAGAAAGGCACGGCGCTCGATCAGATCGGGTCGTTGCAGGTTGTTCAGCGCAGCACTGGCGATACCTTTCATGCGAAGCTCCAAATTGGGTTTACAAAGAGACTAATGGTAGGCCATGATCGTTTGACTGCATTGATCTGATCCTCCATGCAGGAATTGTGCTTAATTTTGGCTGTGCCCGCAGGATTTCTGCATGAGTACCCTCGATAGAGCCGACAGAGCGCTGCTTCAGGCTGTTCAAAAGAACAATCGCCTGACCTCGGAAGAGCTGGCGCAGATCGTCAATCTCTCACCGACGGCCTGTCAGCGACGGCTGAAGCGCTTGCGTGAGGAAGGGGTGATCGAGGCTGATGTGTCGATCGTCTCGCCCAAGGCTGCCGGGCGCGGCATCACCATGATCGTGCTTGTCTCTCTGGAGCGCGAACGGGCTGACATCGTTGATCGATTCAAGGCGGCGATCCGCGCCACAAAGGAAGTGATGATCGGCTATTACGTGACGGGCGATGCCGATTTCATCCTGGTTATCACGGCAAAGGACATGGAGGATTACGAAGCCTTCACGCGTCGGTTCTTCTATGAAAACCACGACATCAAAGGTTTCAAAACCATGGTGGTAATGGATCGAGTGAAAGCTGGCTTTGCTTTCCCGATCGAGGACTGATCGCTTTCAACGCACAGGAATTGCTCCGCGATACGATAATTCCGATGTGAGAAACCCATCCTTGCTGAGTCCGACCGTCGCCCAACATTCCAGCGGCACCTATCGGCGCCCTTGGATGAAGTCGGACTGGGGCGGCGTCCGTACGCAACCTCTTCGGCCGCCTCACGGAAAACGCAAGGCTCACGCTGCGGGGGCGTAACGGCTGCGACCGGTCTTTTTCGCCTCATAAAGAGCAAGATCGGCCCGGCGCATCAAAGCGTCTGTCGACTCCGCATCTTGGGGATACCTTGCCAAACCGATAGACACCCCGACTTCCAGCATCTGGCTTTCAACGACGACCGGATTGACCATTGCCTTCAACAGGCTTTCAGCTGCGCTGGTGAGATCGCTTTGCCTCGATGAGTGCCTGAACAGAACGACGAACTCATCTCCACCCACGCGAGCAAGCAAATGCCGCTCGTCCAGAACCGAACGGAAGCGTTGCGCCACCGCCTGGAGAAGAGCATCTCCGATCGCATGCCCATGCGTGTCATTAACCTCCTTGAAGCGATCGAGATCCATCCACATTAGCCCGAATTCCTGACTGGACAGTGCCTCCTGTCGCAACTCGGCATTTAACAGTCTGCGGTTGGGAAGTCCGGTCAACTCGTCATGGTTCGCAAGGTGATCCAAGCGGTCACGAGCACGTTTGTGATCGCCAATATCGCGCACTTCGACGAGATGTCGCAACGTGTCTCCGGACACGATCGGAGTTGTGTTGAGCGCAACGTCCATCCGCATCCCGTTGGCCGTCTTTAGTTGTCCTTCGGTCTCGTAGGGGCGCGGTTCGCGGCGATTGGCGCGTGCCGGCGGTTCGAAAAAGTCGGCGACGGCACGCCCTTCGATACTCGATCCTTCACAGCCCACTAACCGCTCGAATGCCTTGTTCGCAGAGACGATCTCATCATCCTGGCAAACCAGGATGCCGATCTGTGCGGCCTCAAGAATGCATCGCATCTGCTGGGCATCAGTGGTCGCATCGTGAGCACGTCGATCAAACATAACCGTCACCAGACTGAAGATCACGATCAATGCTGTGACGACGGCAACTGATATCCCGAGGAGAAATTCTGACAGGTTCCCATCTTGAACCAGAAGAGACGGATCTGTCTTAAGAATGGCGGCGCTCATCGCGGTGAAATGCAGTGTGCAGATAGCTGCACCGAATAGGGATCCCGCCGCAAGACGAAATCCGACCGAAGCACGTCGACGTTCGGCGAACGTCGCCGCGATAACAAGCAAGCAGCCCGCGCAGAGCGAGAGCGCAACGAGAGGCAGATGCCATTCGAAAGTGCCGGCAAAGAGCAGAGCCCTCATGCCGATGAAGTGCATCACACCGATTGCAGCGCTGAGAAGAAGGCTGCCCGCCAGAGCGTTGACAGGGTTGCGCGACAGTAACAAAGGCATTGCAGTTCCCGCAAGGGCAACTGCAAAAAAGGCCGACACTACCGTGAGACCAACATCGTAGCTCACAACCGCAGCAGGCTGAAAACCCAGCATGGCGATGAAGTGCGTCGACCAAATTCCGCCCCCCGCCGTGAAGGCAGCCACAAATATCCAAACGATCTTCGTGCGGCCATGTCGCGCTCTGGCGTGGTCGAGGATGGTGAACAGTGCAAAGCCCGAGAAGAGCGCGACAACAATCGCAACGACGACAAGCGTCGGATTGTGATCACTGCTGATGCAATCGAGCACACGAATGAACATGTGTAGCTCCGCTATTGGCTAATCGGCTTGCTGAGCGGGAGCCAATCAAACGCGCGATAAATGCAAACTCATATTGGGCTATTATGGCAATGCCACGCAAACACTGTCGACCCGGCGATCGGCACGGCGCTTAATATTGCTTTAAATTTATAGTCGGGTTTTTATCCATCCGGACGTAAGCGGCTGATAGAATGGAAACGCTATTGCTCCAAACGGATAAGTTTATTCTGCGGAGAAAGCCGGTCGCCTTCTCGTCTTGAGTTCCGGCGCTGCGTGCCCCCTTTTTCCGTTTCGCAACAATCCAATTCCAGTTTGTGTCCAGGGCGTTCCCATAGCGTCGTGTATTTCCATGGCCACTAGACCGGCACCGGAGAGTTCGCGCTGTCAGCGTTTCTGTCGCGCATTGCCGCACCACCGATGAGATCATCCCCATATCGAGGCCGTCTTGGGACTGTGTGTGGACTGAATGCAGCGCGGGTGAGGGTGATGTGTGGCTAGACTCTTACTCCACCCACGAGAGTAATAGTCAGAAATGGCTACATAGACAGGAAATTAAATTACGAATACAAATTATACAATTACTTGGTACAGGGCGCATAACATGAGTCCAATCTCAGTAGCATTGGTTGACGACCATCCGTTAATGCTGGCCGGATTGACTGAAATCCTTAGGAAGCAGCCGGCATTTGCTGTCGCGGCGACCGGGTCGAGCGCAGAGGAGGCATTGGAGATCGGCCTGCGCTTGGCGCCCGACGTCTTTATCGTCGATCTGATGATGCCCGGAAACATGTTCGACACGATCTCGAAACTTGTCGAAAAAAAACGAACGAAAATCCTGGTCTTCACAGCCATGACTGGCAGCGATCACGCTGTGCGAGCACTCAACGCAGGCGCCAGCGGCTATGTGCTCAAAGGCAGTAGTGCCAAGGAGCTCATCCAGGCCATCGCAACTGTCCATCGAGGCGATATGTTCATCACGCCCGCCTTTGCCTGCAAGGTCATAGAAGAGCTCAAGATAGCCTCGCTGCGAAAAGTGACAGGTACGGAAGTGAAGCTCAGCATCCGCGAGGGCCAGATCATCCGGATGTTGTTGCGGGGGTTCACGAACCGTCAGATCGCAGCCGACCTGCAGATCGGCGAGAAGACCGTGAAAAACTACATGACGATCCTGATGCAGAAGCTGAACGCGCGAAATCGGCTGGAAGTTCTACTCGCCGCTCAAAAGCTTGAGAGTGGAACAGACACGATTCAGCGCCACTAGATACTGTTACCTTCCATCGGTACGACGACCTCAAGCTCGGTTCCCGAGCGGGGACGCTGGCGAATGTGAACACGACCGCCGAAGGCTTCAACGCGATTGCGAATACCCTGCAGACCGAGCGGTCTGTGGTCCCCCCTCGAGTTGCTCTTTCCAAAGCCCGGGCCGCTGTCTGCAATAACGACAGTGATGGCTGACAGGTCTGCCCAGGCAGAGACCCGCTGGTCATGGCCGCCGCCATGCCGAAACGCGTTGCTAAGTCCCTCCTGGACAACCCGATAAAGACAGATTTTCAAAGGATGCGCGACACGCTCAGGCAGCCCCTCACACTCCGATGTAACTTTCGAACCGGTGGCATATTCGTGCTGGTCGATCGCCATGCGAAGGGCCGCCTTCAGCGGCAAATGTTCGATCTCCGGCAGAACCAACCCTGTCGAGAGTTCACGTAACTCTGTAAGCACCTGGCTTGCGATACGTGCGGGAGCAAGATCGGCCTCCTGCACTCCGGACGCGCTCTCGAAGGTTGTGCTTGATGGGACCGGTGCCTCTGTACTTTCCCCCAGCTTGAGGATCAGCAGGCTGAGGAGTTGAACGGGACCATCGTGGAGATCCGCACCAATGCGATTGAGAAGCTGCTCGTTGGACTTCGATGCATCCATGCGCGCCCGATCAGCGGCCTTGCGCAGCTCAGTATTCTGCTTGGCTAGCGTCTGAGCCTCAGTTAGTTGCGATTTCAGGGTCATCCTTTGATTGGCAATGATATTGCTCGCCCGTCGAACGATGAGGAACAGCAAGGCCATAATGGCCAGTGTCGTTGCACCAACGATCGCCCATGTCTGACGCTGCACCCGTGCTCGCTGGACGACGAATTCGGCGGCATCCTCGTAGAGCTCTCCCACGGCAATGATGTCGCGCGTGCCTGAGCGATAGATCGGCGCATAGATTTCGATCAACGGCCGACCCCTGGTCGCTTCTCCCCCCTCGCCGTCGTTGTGGCCGTTTTCAAGTTGGGCGACGACCTGGCCCGAAAAAGCCAGGTCGATATCCGACGACGGGAAGATTTTTCCAATCAGAGACTTGTCGGTGCTGTAGATGACTGCCCCATCACTGCGCCAGATCCTGAAGCCTTCGACCCGACGCGCGAGATCGGTGCCGATCAACAGATCGTCGAGTTCTTTGCGGCGGGCTTCGGCCACCTGGGGGTCGCTTGACGATCCCTCGATGTGACGAGCAAGAAAACCCTCCATGTAAAGGGCACCGGATTCGGCGCGACTTCTCAGCTGATTTGCCGCAATCTGGCCGTTCAACCACTCACCTAGGATCGCCATCGAACTGCAGATGACGAGTCCTGCCACAACCAGAAATTGCTTCGTTAAATCAAGGCCGTGCCAAGTTGCCAAGATCTTGGAACTCAAGCCGCCGGAGATCTTCGTGAGCGGGACCAAAGTCACATTTTCTTCCGGGCCTAACGTCCCGGCCTCCTGAAGACCAAAGTCCGTAAATATCGGCGGACCTTTGGAACTATCTCTTCGCCTTGCCACAAGACACTATCCGATCGTCGCAGACAATCCTGAAGATTTTCTATCGGCTTTCGCAACCTCATCTCCGAAACCCCAGTAGAAGATCGCAGCGGAGCAGCCGGTGTCTGCCATCGCAGACCGGAAAAGAAGCATTGCCGGAACGATACCGTTTCCTGAGCAATCCAAAGGGGGGAGTAAAATGGTCACCTATATTCGATCGGATCTCGATTTCATCTTGAAGCAGATCAAAATTGCGGAAGCCGATGCCGCTTTCCGGCAAGGCATATCGACTGGCGATCCGAACAATGTGGCAAAGCCGCTTTTCGGCGCTGGCGGCTCGATCCCGACCTATAATCTTGCTTGGGGGCTGCGCACCGTCGACGGCACGTACAACAACCCGCTGCATCCGGAATGGGGTGCGGCCGACAATGAGTTTCCAGAAAACCTCGGCACCCAGTTCAAGACGATCATGGTGCCGGGTGGACCGGGAGGTGCCCTGGTTCCCGTGACCTATCAGCCTGGTGTCGATAATGACGGACCCGGCACGGCGGCCCCAAGCGACGTCTTCGACCCGACAGTCCGCACGATCTCCAATCTGATCGTCGATCAGACGCTCGGCAATCCGTCGGCGATCCTTACGGCCCTGCAGCGCGCCGGCATTGTCCCAGCGGCGCAGCAGATGACGGTCACCGCCCAGATCACGGCGGCCTACGAGCCGCTGCGTCCATTGTTCAACGCCGTGGGCACGGCTGAGCGGCTGAACGCCGAGGCGCAGGCGGCCGCGTCCGCAAGCCCCAATAATCAGGCCTTGCAGGACGCCGCCGCCGCGACCGCGGCCAATCTGGCCGCCGCGCAAGCAGCGCTTGATGCGCAAGATGACGCTTTGGTCGCGCTGCTCGAAGCAAGCGGCGTCGAACTCGAAGGCGTCAATGTGGTGATCACCAATGCCGCGCCTGACGAGGGCCTGTCGGCGCCATTCAATTCCTGGTTCACCCTCTTCGGCCAATTCTTCGATCACGGTCTCGACCTCGTCGCCAAGGGCGGCAACGGCACGGTCTTCATTCCGCTGATGCCGGACGACCCGCTCTATGTCGAGGGAAGCGATACCAACTTTATGGTGCTCACACGCGCCACCCTTGCCGGCCCCGGCGCCGACGGTATTATGAATGACGACCCGGCAACGACCGTCAACGAAGCTGCTGATAATACCGATCGTCCGGTCAACACAACGACCTCATTTGTCGATCAGAACCAGACCTATACGTCCCATCCGTCTCATCAAGTCTTCCTCAGGGCCTATGTGTTTAACGCTGCCGGCGACCCGGTCTCGACCGGCAAGCTCATCGAGGGCGGCAATGGCGGCATGGCGACATGGGCGGATCTGAAGGCACAGGCCGCCTCTATGCTGGGCATCCAGCTTGTCGACGCCAATGTCGGCAACGTTCCGCTGCTCGCCACCGACCCCTATGGCGAATTCATCCGCGGACCGAATGGTTTCCCGCAGATGGTGACCGCTACAGGCCTTGTCGAAGGAAATCCTTTGGCCAATGGAGGATTAGGCGTTGCCGTTCCGGCGAATGCGATCCTGACCGGCCACGCCTTCCTCGCCGATATCGCTCATAATGCCGTGCCGGGTGGACTGGCCGACGGCGACATCGAGATCGGGCTTGAAAACCCGGGCAACGAGCCTGGAGTCTACGACAACGAATTGCTCGATGCGCATTACGTCGCCGGCGATGGCCGAGCCAACGAGAATATCGGCCTGACTGCCGTGCATCACGTGTTCCACTCGGAGCATAACCGGCTGGTGGAACACACCAAGGATGTGGTCTTCACGGATGCCGTTGCGATGCTGGACGACGGCGCTTCCCAGGCAGAGGCAGTGGCCTTCCTGAACGAATGGCTCATTGACGACGTTGCGGAGGTTCCTGCCTCGGCGGCTGGCCTCGTGTGGGACGGCGAGCGCCTCTTTCAGGCTGCCAAGTTCGGCACCGAAATGCAGTATCAGCACCTCGTATTCGAAGAATTCGCCCGCAAGATCCAGCCGAACATCAACGTTTTCCTGGTTCCCGATGGCTACGACGTCACCATCGACCCCTCCATCGTCGCCGAATTCGCGCATGTGGTCTATCGTTTCGGCCACTCGATGCTGACGGAATCGATCGATCGCTTCGACCCGAACTTCAACCCAGATCATATCGGCCTGATCGAAGGCTTCCTGAATCCCCTGCAGTTCGAGAACAATGGCGGAACAGCGACCGTCGATGCAAATATTTCGGCAGGCGCCATCGTTCGCGGCATGACGCGGCAGGCGGGCAACGAGATCGACGAGTTCGTTACCAGCGCGCTGCGCAACAATCTGCTCGGCCTGCCACTGGATTTGGCGACCATCAACCTCGCCCGCGGCCGCGATACCGGCGTACCAACATTGAATGAAGCCCGCACGCAATTCTACAATGCGACCAATCAGGACGTGCTCCTCAAGCCCTATGAAAGCTGGGTTGATTTCGCCGGGCATCTCAAGCACGAGGCCTCGATCATCAACTTCGTCGCGGCCTACGGTACGCATTCGCTGATTGCAGGCCAGACGACAATCGAGGGCAAGCGCGACGCAGCGCTCACCATCATCTCCGGCGTGTCAGTCGGCGGACTAGAGGTCCCAGCGGACCGGCTCGACTTCCTCAACGCAAGCGGAACCTATGCAGGCGGCACGCTCGGCGGCCTCAACGATGTCGATCTATGGATCGGCGGACTGGCCGAAGCGATCATGCCCTTTGGCGGCATGCTCGGTTCGACCTTCAATTTCGTCTTCGAGACGCAGATGGAGAAGCTACAGAACGGCGACCGCTTCTACTATCTGCAGCGCCTCGACGGCCTGCATCTCTTCGGCGAGATGGAGAATAATTCCTTCGCCGCAATGATCATGCGCAATACCGACGCGACCCATCTGCCGTCGGACGTCTTCTCGACCCCCGGCCTCATCCTGGAGGTCAACCAAGCCAGGCAGTTCAACGATCTTGACGGCGATGGCGTGCTTGAGAGCACCGATCCGGTTGGCGATGGTATTCTCACGCAACTCGTCATCCGCAACAACCCGGCTACCGTCGGTCCGGACACCAACTACCTGCGCTACACAGGTGGCGACCATGTGGTCATGGGCGGTACCGAAGCTAATGACACCATCATCGCGGGCATCGGCGACGACACGCTGTTCGGTGATGGCGGCAATGACCGGCTCGAAGGTGGCTTCGGCAACGACATCATTAATGGCGGCGACGGCGACGACATCATCGTCGACAGCGGCGGCGACGACAATATCAAGGCCGGCAAGGGCAATGACGTCGTCCATGCCGGGCCTGGTCTCGACCTGGTGATGGGCAATGACGGCCAGGACTTCATCTTCCTCGGCACGGACATGGGCTCGGAAGTCTTCGCCGGCACCGGTAACGACTTTATCTACGGCAATAAGAATGCCGAACGCATCCTCGGCAACGAGGGCAATGACTGGATCGAAACCGGCACATTCGACGGCGCACCCGGGGATAACTTCGACGAAATCTTCTCGCATGACGAGATCGATGGCCACGACGTGTTCCTGGGCGATGGCGGCTTTGACGAGTTCATCGGCGAGGGCGGCGACGATATCTTCGTCGGCAGCGCCGGTCGCGGCAAGATGGTGGGCATGTCCGGCTTTGACTGGGCAACCTACAAGGACAACCCGAACTTCGTGAACGCCGATCTGTCGATCCCGATCGTCTTCGACGAGGCACCGACGCTGCCCCAGAATGCAGCGCTCGACGAATACGAGTCGGTCGAAGGTCTGTCGGGTACGAAATTCGGCGATGTCCTGACCGGCACGAACACACTCGCAGCAGAGCGGCTCCCCGCAGCTCAGGGCGGCACCGAGGGCTATCAGGGCAGTGCGCTGACGGCCGAGGGCATCGCTCTCATCCAGGGCCTCCAGGAAATCCTTGGCGCGGGTGTCACGGAATTCAGCGCCGGCGACATCATTCTGGGTGGCGACGGCGGCGACATCATGAAAGGCCTTGCCGGTGACGACATCATCGACGGCGACAAATGGCTCGACGTCCAGATCGGTGTGTTTGCACCAGGCGACACGCAACATACCGGTCAGCCGATCGCGCTGCACAACAGCATGACGACGCTGGCCGCCGCGATGTTCAACGGCTCGATAAACCCTGGCCAGCTGGCGATCGTGCGGACCATCCGGACCGATACGACGGCTGGTGATGTCGATACGGCAGTGTTCCAGGGTGCGAGGGGCGATTATACGTTCGGCGCGACTGCCGATGGGCAGGTCACCGTCACCGACGTTACCGAGCTCAACCTCGATGGCTCCGACCGGCTGCGGAATGTAGAGCGTCTGCAATTTACCGATGGCACCGTCGGCATAATCGTCGGTACCGAAGGCAACGACGTTCTCAATGGCACAACCGGCGACGACCTGATGCTAGGCCTCGGCGGCAACGACGTCCTCAACGGCGGCGACGGCAACGACATCCTCGTCGGTGGGCCGAGCACGGCGGGCGCCTCAGGCACTTATGCCGATAATTTCGACAACACCGTACTGAATGGATCGAGTGGGACGGCGGCATGGGCCACGCCTTGGGTTGAAACAGGAGACAACGGCAATACGAATAGTGCAGCCGCAGGCCAGATCCGCATTGACGACGGTACCAACGAGTTGCGCCTGCGCGATGATGACAACGATCCGGGCAACGGCACGGCGACGATTACCCGATCCTTCAATCTGTCGGGCGCATCGAGCGCCACCATCAGCTACACCTACAATGAGAGCGGCTTCGACGCGGGAGAAACGGTCACGGTTCTGTTCGCCGCCGATGGCGTCAACTTCAATCAGACGATCCAGACCATAACCGGCGCATCCAACACAGGATCGATAAACAACTTGCCATTGAACGGACCGTTCGGTGCCAATTCGGCAATCAGGTTCGTAGTGGCCGGCACGAATAACAGCGGCGACTTTGTCGGGATCAATAACCTGTCGATCGCCTTCTCCAGCGCCACCGAGACATTGAACGGCGGCGCCGGTAACGACACCTATGTCATCAATCTCGGCGACGGGATCGACGTCATCAACGAGACAGCCGGCACAGACCGCATCACGGTCGGAGGCACCGTGCCGCCGGCGCTACCGGCCGCTCTTGCCGGGCTGAACATGTTTGAAGTGACCGCCGGCGGCGGTAACGACGACCTGGTCATCCAGTTCAACGGCCAGCAGGCAAGCGTCACCGATCACTTCGACACCGCCGGTGAAGCGGTGGAGTTCATCAACTTCAACGGCAGTACCTTCGAAGGCTATGTTCTGACCGGCGACTATGCGCTTAGCACGGATGACAACGGCGAGCGGACGGCGGCTGTCGGCATCAACACGGCACTCGCAGGCACGACGGCTAACGATACCCTGACCGGCAATACCGGCTTCGACCTGCTGTTCGGCCATGAGGGCAATGATACGCTCAATGGCGGGCTTGGTGAGGATCTGCTCGTCGGCGGCGCCGGGAACGACACGCTTGACGGCGGCGACGATATCGACACGCTGGTCGGCGGCGCCGGCAACGACACCTATATCGATGATACCGGCGAGGACCTGATCGTCGAGGCCGCGGCTGGCGGTACCGACACGGTCGAGACGACAGCAGCACTCTATACACTGGCCGCCTTCGCCAATCTCGAGAACCTGACCTACACGGGTGTCGACGCCGACCAGTTTGCCGGCACCGGCAACGACGGCAATAACGTCATCACCGGTGGCGATCTTGCCGATACGCTGACGGGGCTTGGCGGCAATGACACGCTGAACGGCGGCCTTGGTGCCGACGCCATGCTGGGCGGTGTCGGGGACGACATCTATTCTGTTGACGATGCCGGCGACGTGGTGACGGAACTGGCGGCAGGCGGCACGGACCGGGTCGACTCCAGTGTAGACTACACGCTCGGGGCTGAGGTGGAGAACCTCAATCTCATCGGCGCGGCGGTCACCGGACGCGGCAACACGCTCGCCAACACGATCAACGGTAATGGCGCCGCCAACCAGCTCTTCGGCGGCGGCAACAACGATACGCTCAATGGTGCTGCCGGAGCTGACCTGCTCGACGGCGGCGATGGCAACGACACGCTGAATGGCGGTGACGACAATGACACCATCATCGGCGGTGCCGGCAACGACACGATCGACGTAGGCGGCGGCGTCAACACTATCATCTACAATTCGACCGGCTTCGGAGCCGATGTCATCAACAGCTTCGATGCCACCGGCGGCACGCCGGCGAACCAGGATCGCATCGACCTCAGCGGGCTGGGGATAACAGCGGCGAACTTCGCCAATCGGGTGTTCGAATCCGCCAGCGGCGGCAACACGATCATTACCATCCGCGAGAACGGGCCGGCCTCGACCATCCAGGGCACGATCCAGATCAACGGCGTCAACAATGCCGGTATCGACATCTCCGACTTCACGCTCGCAACTGCCGGAAACGTGATCAATGGCGCGGCAGCCGGCCAGACGCATAATGGCACAGCTGGTGCGGACACGATCAATGCGCTTGGCGGTAACGACACCGTCAATGCGGGAGCCGGCAACGACATCGTCAACGGCGGCACAGGCAATGACACCCTCAACGGCGATGCCGGCGACGATACGTTCAACTGGAACGCCAACAACGCGACAGCGCCTTCGCTGGCCAATTCTGACGGGCGTGACATCGTCAATGGCGGCACGGAAGGGCAGGCCGGGGACACTTTTGTGATCACAGGCAACAGCGCGGTCGCAGAAACCTACCGCATCTATACCCGCGCTGCATGGGACGCACTGGCCGGCAACAATGGCGCAAGCCTGAACGCCACTACAGAGATCGTCATCACGCGGGGCGCCAATACCGATTTTGCCACCTCTGTGATCGCCGAGCTGCGCGAGATCGAAGAGATCCGGATCAACGGTATCGATCCGTCCGGACCCGGCTCTGCCGGCGGCGATACGTTCCAGGTGATCGGCGACTTCTCGGCAACAAGCCTGCGACTGAACACGATCACAATTGATGGTGGCGCCGGTGACGACACGATCGACATCTCGGCACTCACCTCTGCGCACCGCATCGTGTTCCGCTCGAACGGTGGCAATGACACGATCGTCGGCACCTTGCGACCGCAGGACGTCATCGACCTGCCCGCGGGCACGACTGCCGATGATTACGAAATCACGACGGATGAAAACGGCGTGACCACGATGACAAGCAGCCAGCACAGCATTCGCTTCACAAGCGAAGGTGGCCTGCCGCAATTCAACGGCGAGGTCGATGCAGAAGAAGAGGTGCCGCCGCCCGAAACGCCGACACCACCCGTTCCCGGAGCAGCAACGGGAACCACGGTCGTCGGCACTGTCGCCGCCGATGTGCTTGTCGGCACGGCAAGTGGGGAAATGATCGTCGCATTCGCCGGCAATGATGTGGCGACCGGCGGTGCCGGCGGCGACATCATGCGTGGCGACGACGGTGACGACCTCCTCAGTGGAGAGGCAGGCAACGACATGGTCTTCGGCGGCGCCGGAAACGACGACCTTATGGGCGGCAGTGGAAACGACATGCTCTATGGTGATGCGGGATCCGACCGCATCTTCAGCGACGAGGGCGCCGACATGGTCTTCGGTGGCGCCGGCAACGACACGGCCCATGGCGGCGACGGCGACGATACGTTTATTGCCGAGGCAAGCGACGGCGACGACATTTATTATGGCGATGCCGGCAGCGACACCCTGGACATGGCAGCGATAACCGCCAACCTGACGGTCGATCTCGGAAGCGGCTTCAAGGGCAGAGGAAATGCATCGAGCAGCCAATCCGGCAACGACACGCTCTGGAGCGTAGAGAACGTCGTCACGGGCTCAGGTAACGACACGATCACCGCCAATGCTTCCGCCAACATCATCGATGGCGGGGCCGGAAACGACAGGTTCGTATTCCTGTCCGAAAAGGATGCGGATGGCGATACAATCATCGGCTTCCAACCCGGAGACAAGATCGACCTCAGCGGCACAGACGCCAACAATGGTGTCTCCGGAAATCAGGCGTTCACGCTCGTCGCCGCATCCACGCTCAGCGGTGCTGCGCAACTGATCGTCACCCACGAGACGCGTGACGATGGCGATTACACCGTCGTCCAGGCGAGCGTCGACGGCGACAGCAGTGCCGAGCTCCGCCTCAGCGTAAAGGGGAACCACAACCTCACCACTTCCGACTTCAATCTGTAATGCGTCAAATGCGGCGCGCCGGTCCGACCGGCGCGCCGCATAGCCCAGTATAAGCAGGAAGTGGTGAACGATATGCGCCCCAAAACTCCGTTGACCGGCAGCAAGCGCAAACAGATCGAGAAACTGACCCATGGACTAAGGGGAATATTGATATTCCTGGTCATTACGTCAGGGGTTATCAACGTTCTCGCGCTGACCGGTTCCTTCTACATGTTGCAGATCTATGACCGTGCGCTGACCAGCGGCAGTGTCCCGACACTCCTTGGACTTTCGGCACTGGCAATCGGCCTCTATCTGTTCCAGGGATTCTTCGACATCATCCGGTCACAAATTCTCGTGCGCATGGGTGCCCGGCTCGACAGCCGGATCGCTCCCATGGCGCATCAGGTCGCGATCGACATGCCGCGCTTCGGCTTTTCGACAGCGGAGTCGCTCGAGCGCGGACGCGATGTCGATACGGTTCGCACCTTCCTCGGCGGTCAAGGCCCGGTTGCCCTGTTCGACCTGCCATGGGTGCCGCTCTATCTGATCTTTGTCTACATGCTCCATCCCTATCTCGGAGCGCTCACATTCGCCGGCGCCTTCATCCTCTCGATGCTGACGATCGTGACGGAACTCATGACCCGTCGTTTGGCGAGCGCCACGCATAAATCGGGAATAGAGCGCAACGCGATTGCCGATTCCAATGCTCGCAACGCCGATATCTTGAAGGCGATGGGCTTTGCGGGGCGCGCGGTTGATCGTTTCAACCGCGCCAATCAGGACCATCTCGAGCTGCAGACGCGCACCAACGACATAAGCGGCACCTTCGGGGCGATTTCCCGTGTGCTGCGCATGATCCTGCAGTCTTCCGTGCTTGGCCTCGGCGCATGGTTGACGATCCAAGGAGAGCTGTCGGCGGGCGCAATCATCGCCGCTTCGGTTGCCTCCGCACGCGCGCTTGCGCCCGTGGATCTCGCAATTGGCAACTGGAAGGGTTTTGTCGCCGCCCGCACGGCCTTCAACCGGCTGAAGGAGACGGTCATCGCGCTTTCGGGCACTGTTCCGCCGATGGCGCTGCCAGCACCCGCCCATTCGCTGAAGGTCGAGAAGATAACAGTTGCTGCGCCTGGCTCGGGAAGGGTTCTTCTCAGTGAAGTCAGCTTCGAGATCGCCGCAGGGCAGGCGCTTGGCATTATCGGTCCAAGCGGTGGCGGCAAGACGACGCTCGCGCGCGCCTTGACCGGCGTCTGGCCGACCCTTCGCGGCAGCGTCAGGCTCGACGATGCTGAGCTCACGCAATGGTCGGATACGGATCTCGGCCAGCACGTCGGATACCTGCCGCAGGATGTAGCGCTCCTGGACGCGACGATCGAGGAAAACATCTCGCGCCTCGAGCCACAGGTCGATCCGCGCGCGATCGTCGAAGCCGCTCAAACAACGGGTATTCATGAAATGGTCGTGCGTATGCCCGATGGCTACCGCACAGCCCTCGGTCCCCAGGGCATCTCGCTTTCTGCCGGGCAGCGCCAGCGCATCGGTCTTGCAAGGGCGCTCTACCGCAATCCCTTCATCGTCATCATGGATGAGCCCAATTCGAACCTGGATGGCGAAGGCGAGGTAGCACTTACCCAGACGATCAAGGCAGTCCGCGCCCGCGGTGGCATCGCGATCGTCATCGCTCACCGGCCGAGCGCGCTCGCCGCCGTTGATATGGTTGCCGTTATCCAGAATGGAAAGATGATAGCGTTCGGACCCAAGGACGACATCCTCAAGCCATCGGTGGCGGACACTGGCAGCAAACCTGCGGCCGCAACACAGGTCGGCTCGCGTATTACAGCGAGGATGTCAGAATGATCGAGGTAAAGGCAACCAAAACCGCCAAGGACGATCACGACCCGCGCGATCGCTATGTTCTCAAGAATGAGGACAAAAACACGAAAGTGCCGATGTTGCTGACGCTCTTTCTCACGGGATTCGCGCTTTATCTGAAGAGCGCGCTGTCAGGGCCGCACGAAGGCCTGCCGGTCGAAGAGACGGCCCCGCGGCCATCCTCGGATGCCGACGAGGCCCTGCCGGCGACTGATCCCGTCACCACGGGCTCTTTAGCCAGAACAACGATCGAAGAAGAGGAGGCTGCACCGGCTCCAAAGAAGGCGGGAGTGCATCTGTCCAACCATAAGAACGCCGTGAGCTACCTCCAATCGGACTCTCCGCCGATAGAATTCGGCAGGCTGAACCTGCCAAGCCTTACTCTCCTGAAAACGTCAGGCGGGATCTCCGTTTCCTTCCACGCATCCAACGACAATGCCTGGACGGTCACCAAACCAGCATCAATCGTTCCCTTGCGCATGTCCAAGGACCAGGCCTGGACAGGTGCTGACAGAGCAACCTCAGCCACACCGCAAGCGAAAGAGGATAAGCCGGTTCAGCAGGAGAAGGCACACAACCGCGCGCCGCGTGTTAGCAACCCGGTGACGCTAGCTGATGTTTCCGGTTGCGCGATTGCCTTGATCGGCTTGGCCGATTTTTTGCGTGGCACATCGGACCCCGATGGAGACGCGCTCTCGGTCAAGGACGTCAAAGTCTCATCCGGCAAGCTGGTGCAGACAGACGGTGGATGGTCTTATGAGGCCGAAGGGCTCGGCCCCGTGACCATCCACTACCAGATTACCGACGGCACGGCCTCGGTGCAGCAGACTGCCCATTTCTCCGTCGTCGAGGCTGCACCAATAATCGGCACTGAAGGAGACGACCTGCTCGTTGGTACCAGCTGCGTTGATGATATCGACGGACTGGCCGGCGATGACAATATCGAGGCCAGAGACGGAAGCGATACCGTGGATGCCGGCGATGGAAACGACAATATCGTTGGCGGCAGCGGAGACGATACGATCTTTGCGGGCAGAGGCAATGACATTGTCCTCGCTGGCCTCGGCGACGACACGATCTTTGGAGGCGCCGGCAATGACCGGCTGTATGGCGAAGAGGGCCGCGACAGTATCTTCGGAGACGCCGGCGACGATCTGCTGAGCGGCGGTGCCGACGGCGACATCCTGCACGGAGGCGACGGCGATGACGCTTTGAAAGGCGATGACGGCAACGACGTTCTTGAGGGGGGAGGCGGCAACGACGACCTTGCCGGCGGCACGGGCAACGATGTGCTGCGCGGCGGCAGTGGCCAGGACACGGTCAACGGGGAGGGTGGCAACGACACGGTTGCCGGTGATGGTGACCGGGTCAACGATACTTACGACGGCGGAACCGGGATCGACAGTCTCGATTATTCTGCGCTTGTGGAGGTGGCGGAGATCAATCTGGCAGATGGCAGCGCTTCCGGAGCTGAGATCGGCACCGACTCGATTTCGAACTTCGAAATCGTGCATGCTGGCGCAAACGACGACGCCGTCACCGGCAGTGCCGGGGCTGAAGAGATACATGGCAACGGTGGCGATGACCATCTGAGCGGCGGAGGCGCTTCGGATGTCGTCCACGGCGGTGATGGTAACGATATCATCAAAGGCGACCTCGATTGCGTGGCAGACAACTATGATGGCGGAAACGGAATAGACACGCTCGACTATTCGGCCGCGCTCATGTCTGTCGTCGTTGACCTCGCTGCTGCGAACGCGTCCGGTCAGGAGATCGGCACCGACGGGATAAGCAACTTCGAGATCATCAGGACCGGCGAAGGTGACGACCTTCTGCGGGACGGGGACGATGCCGATTGTATTCTCGCCGGCAAAGGCGATGACACGATTACCGCGGCTGCCGACGCCTCGGATGACGAATTCCGGGGTGAGGACGGTTTCGACACGATCGACTATTCGCAGGCCGCCCACGGGCTGCTTATCGACCTGACGACCGGCAAGGCCACCGGTTTCGATGTCGGCCATGATGGCATCGACGGATTCGAGAAAATTATCGGCGGTTCGGGCGATGACGTCGTCCGGGCCGGACCGGTGGCTGTTGTCGTCGAAGGCGGCGCGGGCAACGACACTTTCGAGTTCAGCGTTCCTGCGAGCGAGAGTGCCGAGGTCGTCCATCAGATTCTGGACTTCATGGTCGGGGACCGTATCGACGTGTCCAGGTACAAGATCTTCGAGGAGGTCATGGACGGTCTGGAGGATCGCTTCGAGGATATTTACGGCGAGAAGGCCGACTCCCAGCCCCTGCCGATACGCGTACGTCATGAGGGAACGGATGACATGAGCCGTACCTTCATCGAAGTCGATATGGACAAGGATCAGCACTATGAAATGACGATCAATCTGACGGGGCACCATCTCCTCGTGATCGTCGAAAATACCTGAAGGGGAGACAAGACGTGTCTTTGAAGCAATCGCAAACCCAATCTGCTCCCTCACCTGAGGCAAACAACACGTTCCCTGTCACATCGCGAATTCTGGCCGGTATTGCGCTTGGCCTCCTGCTCTTTGCAGGGGCCGGCGGATGGGCGGCGACGACCCAGCTGCAAGGCGCGATCATCGCATCAGGCGTCATCAAGGTCGATCGGAACCTGAAGTCGATCCAGCATCGGGATGGCGGGATCGTCAGTGAAATCGCGGTCAAGGAAGGGGATGTCGTGAGCAAGGGGCAGGTCATGCTGCGCCTCGACGATGCCCAGACACGCGCCGAATTGTCCATCGTCAAGACGCAGCTCATCGAGCTGGCGGCACGCCAGGCGCGCCTGATCGCCGAGCGGGACAATCAGGATGAACTCATTTTTGAGCCGGCGTTCAGCGCCGAATTCCCGCTTATCTCATCCGGTGAGCGGCGATTGTTCGATGGAAATCGTCGCAACAGGCAAAACCAGAAACAGCAGCTTCAGTACGGAATATCCCAACTTGAGGAGGAACTGAAAGGCCTCGTCGCGCAGCATGCAGCAAAGGCCGACGAACTCGATCTCGTGAGGACCGAACATATCAAGATCAAAGGTCTGGCGGAAAAGAAGCTCGTCGACACTTCCCGCAAATACGTGATCGATCGCGAACTCGCGAAGCTGACGGGAGAGAGCGGGGAGATCCAGGCCAATATTGCACGATCGAGAGCACGGATGAGTGAGATTCAGATCCAGATCATTGCCATCGATGAAGCTGCGCGCACCGAGGCGCAACGAGAGCTAAGCGTCGTCGAACCGAAGCTATCCGAATTGCGGGAACGACGTGTCGCTGTCGAAGACCGGCTATCACGGACCGATATTCGGGCGCCACTGGCCGGGACAGTGAACGAGCTTTTCGTCCATACGATCGGCGGCGTCATTACGCCGGCTGAAAAACTGGTGACGTTGGTGCCGGTCGACGCTTCACTAAAGATAGAGGCGAGGCTTTCGCCTACCGATATCGACCAGGTTTTCATTGGCCAGGGCGCCAGGATGCGCTTCTCCGCCTTCAACCAGCGTGCAACGCCGGAGCTTGACGGCAGCATCGCTTATGTCTCCGCAGCCACCAGCACAGATGCAGCAACAGGCCAGATATTTTACCTTGTCGACGTAGCCGTGACCGCAACCGAGCTCGCAAAACTTGGAAACAGGAGGCTTCTTCCCGGCATGCCTGTCGAAGTCTTCGTCTCGACTAAAGAGCGAACAGCTATGTCGTTCCTCGCGAAGCCGCTCAGTGATCAGTTCAACCGGGCGTTCCGCGAGGAATAGTTCTTTATTCGATCGCCGAGCCGCCTGGAGCGACGGGACGCATCTCGCCTTCGTTCGCCCCGGCGTCCTGAATTTCCAACTTCATGTCACAGCAGGAAATGGGCAGGTGGCGACCGGATGATCAGTGCCCCGGGACCTTGGTCGGTGAAGCCGCCAGACTGAGGTCCTGTACGGGGAGCAGCTTTAAGAACCGAGCTGTTTAGCGGTTGGTGGCGCCGAGAGGCGACGACCGGACTTGGCAAGAGAATGATCTACCAGGATCCAAAAACTGCGAGCTTTGCCGTACCGATCATCGCGATCCCGCGGGCGATGGCGCGTGCTGCTCTTGATCTTGCAAACCGACCCGGGTTCCGCCAGCAAGGACGGATCTTCGTTGAGGTCCAGCAGCCTGCGATCGCCCGCATTGCCGAGGAAGTGCCAGCCGGGACGCGCCTGCAGGCAATTATCGAGGTCGATGACGAAATGGTGGAGCAGCCACTCTTTTCGGCGGGTCACTCGACGTGCGTTGGCGGCATCGCGCCGCTAGTAGTTTGCGAGCACAAGGTGGATGTAAGCCCACTAAGTCTTGCGCTGCCGCGCCAAGAGCTCAATCCTGTTGTTGCTCATCAGTTGGCTCGGATAGATGACAGTAGGCCCATTCGAACGCTTCGTCGATTGCGGCAAACTTCACAGCTTGCCAATGTCGATAGTCGCGGATCAGCTCTGCTCCAAGCCAGAAATCACCGCTGTTGCAGAGGTCCCATCCACAAGTCTCAAGCAAGTGAGCGCGATCGAAAAGGCGCCGCGCATGGGTCCGGGAGATGGCGTAGCGCTTGAAGAACTCTGCGATGCGCAAAGGACCAATAGACATGCGCGGCTCCAGTTCCTTTGCCGGGGGTACGCGAGACATCAGGTCATGCAGGATGTTGCTGCCGGAAGCGGTTCGGACGAAAGCGTCCACCGTCTGCGGAGGGCTGGTCCAGTTTGGATCGTGAAAGAGGCTCTGGGACATTCTTGGCTGCGCGTACCAAAGCAAGCGCCGATCGGCTGATGATCGCGCGAATCGCGTGCCCCGATCGAGCATGTCGAGTGATTTCAAATGTTCGTTGAACCATTCGCGGATCAAGGTTTCGGCAGTTTCAGAAATTCTGAGCTGGCGAACGCGCCTGTCCCCGCTCTCATGAGTATCAACCAAGAGACCGTAATTGCGCATCTCTGCGAGATGTGCGAACGCCGTGTTCTTGGAGGCAACTTTACTCTCAGCGATGAGGGCATTCAGTTTGGCGGCCGTAAGGCCCGGATGAGACGGCGACGTGACACGCTGAAAATGAAAAGCTAGAATTGACTGTGTCAGCAACCATCGTTTCATATCTGCGGTGTAGCGGACGATACGAGGTGCGGCATCGTGCATGGCAATAAGCTTCAGCGCGGCATCCTTTAGGGCGTGCGCGTAAAAGCGATTTTCCAAAATAGCTTCGACTGTCAAAACCGTCGGCGCATTCGTGGCGGAGCGCATTGCAGTCGATATGAAACTCAACGGATATCTCCAAGCAAGGATGAATTGGGCAAGCTACGGCCTGAGCGACTTTTTGCGCC
Organism: Rhizobium sp. YAF28; assembly: GCF_052113285.1. Classification (NCBI taxonomy): domain Bacteria; kingdom Pseudomonadati; phylum Pseudomonadota; class Alphaproteobacteria; order Hyphomicrobiales; family Rhizobiaceae; genus Rhizobium; species Rhizobium sp. YAF28. Next base: position 36,215 of record NZ_JBFRCX010000008.1, read on the forward strand.
CATGGCGCAGTTTATGCCACTGACGCGTTCGCAGGGTTTCGTGTTCACGTGCACTTTCCTTGGACTGGGCCAGATCGATTTCGCCAACTTTCAGCCGCCAGCACTCGGCCATCTCCTGCTGCACTATGTCCCTTAAAAAAGAATTGTAAATATCGCTAATCTGTTGATTTCCACTAGGAACTGACCCGGAATTTCCATCGGAGATCTGGCTCTTACTCATATTTGCTGTTGTTGGGTGTGACGCTTTTGCTGATCCAATGGCGGATCAGATGAGTTGGCATCGATTCGAGTGAAACGAGGCCTTGGAGGCTTGGAGCACCACCACGCTTTGGTGGATTGTAACTCCGCTCCTCGGGGGCGACTATTCGGGCGCGCGTGAAACATGCGGCGAAATCATGTACGGTTTGTAGCGCGGAGTTCATGTTGGGAGCCAAGACATGGAGCGCAAATTCTCTGCAATCCTGGCCGCCGTTGTGGTCAGATACTCAGCACTTATGGACAAAGAGGAAGCGGGAATCTTTGAGCGCGATGCACTGAGCTTTTTTTGAACCCGAGATTGCTGGTCATCATGGGCGGATTTTCAAGCTCATGGGCGACGGTTCTTCTGGCAGACAAATCTCGTCATGAACTTCGAAAGGGAAGGTTATGGTTCATTTGCTTTCGGTCAACGTCGGCCTGCCACGCGATGTCGAGTGGCAGGGGAGGCTGGTGAACACGGCGATTTGGAAGACGCCGGTCAAAGGACCTTGCATGGTGCGCAGCCTCAATATCGACGGCGACGGCCAGGCGGATCGCGCTGGCCACGGTGGCGAGAACCGCGCAGTTTATGTCTATCAGATGGATTCCTACCGGTATTGGGAGGAACATCTGGGCCGACGTGATTTCGTCTACGGTCAGTTCGGCGAGAACTTCACGGTCGACGGTCTTGCGGACGCTGAAGTCTGCATCGGCGACCGCTACCGCATCGGCGACGCTGTCTTCGAGGTGAGCCAGCCTCGCGTCACGTGCTATCGGCTCGGTATTCGGATGGAGCTGCCGGAAATGGCTGCCCTGCTGGTTTCGCACGGGAGACCGGGATTCTACCTCCGTGTCCTGAAGGAAGGAAAAGTTCAGGAGGGTGACGAAGTCGAACACGTGGCATCGGCAGAGGACAGTATGACGGTCGCCGCCATCAACGATCTTCTCTACAAGCCTGGTCATCCGCGCGATCGATTGGAACGTGCATTGCGGATCAGCGCATTAAGTCCCGGTTGGCGTCGCTCGTTTCAGTCCTTGCTGGAGCAATCTCCAAAAAACGGGGCTTCGCCTGGAAACGCTGGCCTTACGGGGGTGAACGATCCCGGGCCGGCGTGGGAGGGATTTCGCTCGTTCAAAGTGTCGCGCATGTCGCTCGAGAGTGAAAGCGTCAAGTCTCTTGAGCTCGAGCCGACGGATGGAAAGCGGCTGCCCGACTTCCTTCCAGGACAGTTCATCGTGCTCGGTTTCCAGCCCAGAGGGGCTCCTCTCTTACTGCGGAGCTATTCCCTGTCGGGCCAGTCAAATCACGCCTATTACAGAGTGAGCATCAAGCGGGAAGCTCACGGCGCAGCCAGCGCCTATGTCAATGACGAGCTAGGCCTCGGCGAGGTGGTGCAGGTAAGCGCTCCGCGCGGCAGCTTTACGCTGGCCGAGGGCGAAACGCCGATCGTCCTCCTCAGCGCGGGTATTGGCGCGACGCCCGTCCTTGCCATGCTCCACGCCCTGGCAGTCGATCGCTCGGGCAGAAAAATCTTGTGGCTCCATGGCGCACGGAATGGACGAGAACATCCGTTTGCGGTCGAAGTGAGAGGGCTACTACAAATCCTTCCGGATGCCCAAAGCCTTGTCTGCTACAGCGCACCCGATCCGGCCGATAAGCCAGGTATTAACTACGACAGACGATCTCGTCTCGATCTGGCGGTCATCCAGTCGCTGCGCCTGCCGCTGGGCGGCGACTTCTATCTCTGCGGACCGGCAAGCTTCATGGACGATCTTGCAGCAGGGATTGAGAAGCTCGGAGTGGAGCGAGGCAGAATTCATACCGAAATGTTCGGATCGGCCTCGTCCATCACTCCAGGGATCGCGGCCTCGCCGAGCCGGCAACCGCATCAGCCGGACGGACCTCCCGGTGAAGGCGCCTTGATCTCGTTTGCCCGCAGTGGTCTTAGCGTCGCCTGGAACCCCAAATTCAACAATCTGCTGGAGTTCGCGGAGGCATGTGACGTGCCCGTGCGCTGGTCGTGCAGGACAGGCGTCTGCCACACCTGCGAGACCGGATTGATTTCCGGTGCAGTGTGCTACCGTCCCGATCCGATCGATGCCCCGGCGGACGGTAATTTGCTCCTGTGCTGCTCGCGGCCGAAAGGCGAGCTCGTCATCGATATGTGACAGAGCCGGGATGCGATAAGATATTGTGACCGAGCAGTTTTCGCCGATTGCGGGCGATCACTCAGGAAAGCGCCGGATACTTTCCAAGCGTCGAGGCCGCTGTCCGGTGGTGCTTGTCTTCAGTCGCGGCAGCTTCTGCCTACGGATCGTCGCCAAGCGGAAGGACGAGGTCAGCCTCACCTGCGAGATGGAGGTGGCTATAAAAGGATGGTGACGGTCAGCACCGACGCCGGCTGGTTCGCTGCACCCGAAACAGCGCCAATGTGGCTGCCTTGGCGAAAGAAAGTGCGGAAGGCTTACTCCTCGATCACCTCGATCTCCGGCCGGCCAGCGAGCGTCAATCGCAGGCGGCCGCGGTCGGCACGTTCCAGTTTGATCGGCCCGGCCTTTTCCTCCAGCCGCCGGCGCAGCAGGATCAGCCGGGTCTCCAGGTTGTCCTTGAAATCCGGCAGCTGCAAGCGCCGGTCGCGGCGGATCTCGCGGTTCAGGAACTCCTGTTTGCCGCTACGGGTGTAGTCTTCGAGAAAGTGCAGCAGCAGCCGCCCCGGCACGCCGCGGATTAGGTAGTCGTCGTCGACGAACAGCGAGCCATCGCGCTGGTAGAAGCGCACCGCAATCCGCCGACCGGCCGGCACCTGCTCCACCTGTGGGCCGGCCCCGTCGCGCCGGCCCGTCTCGGCCCGCTCGCGCTCATCGGACAAGAAGGAGAGGGCGGTGGCGATGTGCGCCGCCACTACTGTCAGCGCCTCCTCGTCGCGGTGCCGGAAGGTGAAGCGTTCCGTCGACTCCAGGAAAAGCACGCCGACGAGCCTCGAGTGCGCCACCAGCGGCAGAGCGATCTGGCTCAGCGGCTTTTCGAGAGCCGGCAGCGGGATGGAGGCGGTCTCCTCGATACCGGCCATAACCCGCACCGCCTGGACGTAACGCTGGCCGCGGCTGAGATCGGTGATCCGGACGGCGCTCCTGCGCTCGGCGGCGACCCCGATGATGCCGCTCCCGGCCGCAACCTCGGCGCCGAAGCCGAACTGCTCGTAGCCACGACTGGCAATCGTCGTCAGGTCCCCGCGTTCACCGTCCGGCACCAGGACTATGGAATGGCCATAGCCGAAGTGCTCGGCCAGCCCCTCAAGCGTCATGTCGAGCAGCGTTTCGGGGTCGACGCAGCCCGACATCCACGCCGCAAGCCTCGCCACCTTGCCCATCAGGTCGGGCAGCACCAGCGGCTCGGGCGCGACGAGCGGATTGGCGGCCGGGACCGGCTGGCAGTCCTCCACCCGGTAAATGTCGAGGGCGCGCAGCTTCATGATCCCGCTCATCCGGCTTTCGAGGATCGCGAGATGGACTGCCACGCGTTCGAAGGCCTCGCCCTCCGTCTCCGAGCGCTCGAAAACAAGGTCGAGCACGTGTTGCTGGCCGCTATAGCCGTCGACCACCATGACGGTCGCGAACCCGTTGCGCGCCACGTTGGCGGCAGTCTTGGAAAAGAACTGGTTGGAAAGCGCCACATGTGTCTCGTCGACATAGTGCACGTGCGAGAGATAGGAGACGTTGGGCATGCCATTGGCATCGGTGGTGGCGATAACGGAGGGGATGACGCCTTCGAAACTGTCGCGCAGCCGCTCGAGAGGGATCATGCCATGGTTTCCGGCGTCAGCCTGCGTCCGGCGCCCGGCCCCGGCGTCTGCTCGAAGACTTCCTGCGGCTCAATCGTGAGGCAGACAAGATCCTGGTCGGACAGCGTGCTGGAAAGCTGCATGCGGGTGACCCCGAGCGCTAGCATGCGCGCCAGCTGCTCGGCGACATAGGCCTCGCCCAGCGTCTGGCAGGCGGCGTCTGCGGGTCCGACATCCAGGATCTGGCCCTTGATTTGACAGGCCTTGTAATCGGCCGCCCGAACAAAGGTCGTGGCAATCGGGCGCCCGACCAACGCCTCGCCCACGGCCCTCGGCCACTGGCAGCGCGAGGCAAGAAATTGCAGATATCCGCTCGACCGGTCTAAGCGCACGCCTGACCCGCGGCCGATCATTGGTCGGCCGCTCCCGTCGCGCGTCGCAAACAGCATCATGACGGGGCTTTCGATGAATTCCGCAAGTTTCGAGCCCAGCAATGCTTTTCTCCCTACTGTGAAGTCACATTAAGTAGATAGTATATTCTTAGCAATCGCGACTATCGCTTAGGATGGTTTTAGGAAGCTCTTCGCAGGCACTTCGACTATCCCCTCCCCATCGCCGGCGCACAGAGACGCGGCGTCGGCCAAAGAGAGGAAAACCAGTCATGAGCCGCGAATTTTCGCTTACCAGCATTCCCGATCTCAATAGCCGTTACGATATCTACGGCGCCGTCCACAAGGGCCTGCGCAAGGCCGGCTGTGACCTGCTTGGACGCCTCGGCACGGCCGATTTCCACAATGCCGAGGAGACCGGCTTCCTGATCGAGGACCTGCGCCACTACCTGATGCTCGCCGCCTCCCACGTCGGTCATGAAGATGACCACATCCACGAAGCGCTCGCCGCCAAGGGCCTTTCCACCACCACGCTCGACGAACAGCACGACGACCACCGCACTGCCTTCCGTGAACTGGAAGAACTGATCGTCGCCTGGGAAAATGCCTGGCCGCTACACAAGCCGGCCTGTGGGCGTAAGCTTTACCTCGCCTTCGCCGCTTACATCGCTGAAGACTTCGCGCATATGCACGAGGAGGAAACGGTGACTGGCCCACTTCTGTGGCGCAACTTCACCGACGATGAAATGCTGGGTATCGAGATGCGGATCATCGCTTCCCTGCCGCCGGAAAAGAGCATGGCCTTTATGCGCATCATGATCCCGGCGATCAATCCGGCCGAACGTGCTGCGCTGCTCGGAGCCATGAAGAAGGATGCGCCACCGGAAGTCTTCCAAGCTGTCATCGATTTCGCCGTCCGCCCCGCCCTTTCGGTCGGCGACTTCGCGCAGCTCGCCGGCGCATTGCAACTGGCAGCCTGAAAGGCGGGCAGCGGGCGGGAGAAGGCTCGCCCGCTGCCGGTCCAGAATTTCCGGAGAAGACCTATGTGCAAACCAAATGGCGAAGTCGCCATCCCGGCCGTATGTCCGCATCGCGGCGATTGCCGTCACTGTCCCATGCTGTACGCGGTCGCGGCCGAGGAGGTAGCCGAGCGGGTTGATGCGCTCGTCCGGCTAAAACCTCCGACGCCTCACCACCGCCTCGTCTGGAACAGGGAAGACCCGACCGTCGCCCGTGACGACACCATCGATATCGCAATGTCACTGGCGCGGCTTGGGAGGTGAGAGAAGCGCTGGCGATCAATCGATCCAAGTCGCGTCGAACCGGAACGGTCGCTGTTTGGGCCGTCGATTAGAATCCCTTCAAGATGGGCAATGGCCATACGCGACCCCGAACGATTTATGCGATACCGATGCTGGCCATCACCTAAATCGTCTGCGATGGAATACGGCCACTTGCCGCCATCGGGCACTTTCTCAGCGGTGACGAACAATGTGCTGCCCTTGACGTGGGCCGAGCAACTCGAGGATCCATGTTCCGGATGCACCGCGCTCGCGCGCCGCTGCGCCGAGCCTATTCGGCGGCCACATTTTCGTGCGAAGCGTTGCCAGGTTCGAGGAAAAAACGCACCATCTCATTTGTTGCGTCCGGCCCGCGCTGGTCTGTGTACGATCCGCGAGCGTCGCCGCCGAACCAGGCATGCCCGGCGCCTTCGACAAGCCAGTATTCTAGCGCCGGCAACCCTTGCGCATTTGTAACAATTTTTCTGGTGTAGGCACGCTTACCGGGGGAGCGGCCGGTATGAGTTTGAATTGTCCTGGTGGGTTCTGGCGGAATGGCCGCCGCGACTATCCGCTCAGCATTTAAGGGATGGACCGTGCGGTCTGCACCACCCTGAAACACGATCGTGCGAACCTCCGGTGTCGAGCGGTTGCGGGGTTTTGGATCAGATTTGAGAGGCGCATCCCCTCTCATGACGGAGAAGGCCGACATGACGTCGTTTGCCGAACCGCAGGCCAGTCCGGAATGAATGCCCACGGCGCTGTAAAGATCGGGATATGTCTCGCTCATAACCGCGGCCATGGCGCCGCCGGCTGACAGTCCCGCAACAAAAACCCGACTGCGATCGAGGTGGAATTCCGCCATGATCTCCGCGGTAATCCCCGCAATGATCGAGGGCTCCCCTGCATCGCGCTTTTGATCAGAGGGCCTGAACCAGTTCCAGCAGGACGAGGCATTGTCCTTTCCGGTCTGCTGGGGATAGGCAACGAGGAGGCCATGCGCCTCTGCAACGGCGTTCATGCCAGTGCCTGTGGCGAAGTCGTCCGGGCCCTGTTTGCAGCCGTGGAGCATGACGACCAATCCACGTGGCTCGCCCTGTTTGGGTGCCGGTATGTAGAGTTTGTAGCTTCGGATGCCGGCCGCGCAGGCATAGGATCGTGCCAGAAATCGTGCCCCCGACGGCACAGCAGCAGAGAGTTCAGGTATCGATTTGTGCGGGCCCAGGCCCGGCACAGAAGCGAATGCGCCTGCCCGTCCCTCGCGCAGGATGCTAAGTGTCTCGCCAAGGGGCTTTCGCAGCCGATTAAATCCAACACCCTCAAGCGGGTTCGTGGCTCCGGCTGCTTGCGGTGTTTCAGGCTCGATGATCTCGGCGTTCGGATCTATCTGAAAAGGTTTCGAATGATGCGCTCGTGCAGCGTCCGAGATGTCGGGTTCCGTTAAGGCATGAGCGCCGGAGATCGGTCGGCTAGCGAGTGCATCCTGGATCACGCGGGTTGCCTCGGCGAGATTGAAGGATCGCGTCAACGACGTCGCACGCCTCATGGCAATGAGGAAATTGTTCATCGGATGTCCTTGTGGTCGGGCCTTAGCCTAGCGAATACGTTCGGCCAATGCCGATTTCAGTTCCGCACTCGCCTGAAGCGCGCCAAGTACGGTGATCGATTCAATTGTCGCAAGAGCGAGTTCGGGTGTGACGTCCGGGGCGATCCGGGCCAGTCCAAGCACCCTGATCTCAAGCTTTTCTCCAGCGGTCTTCATCGCTTCCAGATCAGCCTTGCTGTAGTCCCTTAGGCCAAGTTCCAGCGTTTGCCTGATGGTGGATTGTTTGACAGCCTCACTCTCGCTGGCAAGCTGGTTTCGAATCGCTGTTCGTATGAAATCGCTGCGATTGGAATAAAAACCCTCCTGCACGAGAAGGTCGATACGACCAAGATCGACGTAGCCGAGATTGATCGTGATTTTTTCCGACTCGCTATTTTTGTCGCGAAGCTTGTAAACGCCGTCAGCCATCATCATCCACCATCCATATAGATGCCATATGGATGTCCTATGGATGGTTTGCAAGGCTTTCAAGTTATAAACTTCGAAAATAAGACGCCAACCGTGAATGTTTGGTAGAGATCGCTCGGATCTTCATTCTGACCCTCAAGGGCTGATCGCTCCTGCCTCCCGTGTCGCGATAGTCCTGTTGTCGAGGCGGCGGTCGGCTCGTTCGACCCCGGAAGGGGGATTTCGCCGTCATCTCGATTTTTGCAATCGCGCCCGCCCTGATTGCTTTGGGAATTATATCAAAAGCTTGGAATAAGGCTTTACGGATGGTGTTACCGCGCATGGACAAAGAGAAACTCGACAAGATTCCGGGCCCTATCGCACTCGTCGTGGATGACGAACCGTTGATACGGATGGATATCGCCGACATCATTTCCGATGCCGGATATTATGTCGTAGAGGCGGCCACGGCTGACGAAGCTCTGGCGTTTCTCGAGAAATATAGCTCGCTCCAGCTGCTCTTTAAGGACGTGCAGACGGGTGGTGATCTCGACGGCTTTGAATTGGCGAGGAAGATCGCCGAGCGGTGGCCGAACATAGAGGTCGTCGTCGCGTCCGGAGCGAGAGCGCCGAAGGAGGGCAAGCTCCCGGGCAATGAGAGCTTCATACGGAAGCCGTTTTCCGCCGAGACCCTTCTTGAAACATTGCAGGAGCACTCCCCGGACGGACCAAGCAAATCCTGGGCATCGCCCTGCTCAGACTACGGGGCAGGGCGCTCACGCTGTTTGTTGGACCTGCGCTGACGCGCCTATAGGGGCATCATCAATGTGAATCGTGTCTCGGACTCGTCCGAATTTACGGAGAGCTTTCCCCCGTGCACTCTGGCGATCTCGCTCGCTATGTAGAGACCATGCTGGCTGCTTCGGACTTCGCCCCGGAAAAAGGGCCGAAACGGTGTCGTCTTCACCTTGTCTGATATCGGCTGGCCACTGTTGGCGACCCAGAGTTCCAGACGGCCTCCGGTCGTCGTCGCGCCGATTTCGATTGGCTTTTTGCGGTCGCCACGAGATCGGCATTATTACCCAAGGTACTCACAATCAGTTTGGCGAATAGCCGGAACATCCCTATCGTCACGGAATTGTCGACCTTGTGAGGTGCCGCGTCGATGGCCCAGCGCGTTCCAAAGAAGCTGCCGTCGCCTCTGATGATCGGCACGGAGATATAGCTTTTCAGGCCGTAGATCGCAGGCGTGTGATGGCCGCGATATGGTAGGTAAGGTAGGCTCTCGTCGACGTCGTCGACGACAATGAAATCGTGACTTTGCCTAATCTCGTGCCTGATCGTCGACTCAACCTTGAGCTCCCCGCCAGCCTTCAGCCCGAAATCGCCATTGTCGAGAATGGCGCATGCAATCCAGCGAATGTCCGTCACCCGAGCGACCGCAGAAAACCCCATCCCGGTTGTCTTGCAGATGACTTCGAGGATCGTCGGCACCTCCGCCATCCGGCCGATAGCCTGGACGTCTACCTGGATGTCATCCATGGTATCGCTTCTTCTGTAGCGTTGTTTTTACAATCTTGGAGTGAGGAAGTCGTTTCATTGAGACATAGGCGGGATGACGATGAGGTGACGACGACGAACGTATTCTCAGCCGACCGACCACGTCATCATCCTAGTCCAAGTTCAGAGTGGCCTTCAAATGCCTGAGTTCGGCGTCCTGTCGAGCCGTCGCCTGTTTGATCACGTCTCGATGGGCAGCATGGTCGCGGCGACAACTGTGTTTAATTCCGTTATCTGGCCCTGCAGCTCATGGATTTCGGTCATCGGAGAGTTCCCTTTCATTGGGTGCCTCGACTGCCTTGGCCGTCACCGCCGACGATGCGGCGGTGACCGTGGGGTGATGGCTGACGGGTTTCGTCAGGGCGTCAGGCGGCCTTTTCGGCATTCTGATTGACGACTTTTGTCGCAATGGACGTGAGAGCAATATCAGTCGCCTGTTCCTCGTCGAGCGTCGTCTGCAGCAGCTTGGCGGCATCCTTCATTCCCAACTCGAGTGCCCATGTGCGCAGGGTGCCATAGCGCGACATCTCGTAATGTTCGACTGCTTGGGCGGCGGCAAGAAGGCCGGCGTCGAGTGCCGGCGTGCCCTGATACTCGTCCATGATCTCTGCGCCTTCCTTGATGATGCCCATCATCGCATCGCAGGTTTTCTGCTCCGGCTTTTTGCCGATGATCTTGAAGACATCTTCGAGACGGGTGACCTGCACCTTGGTCTCGGCAAGGTGCTTCGTAAAGGCGTCCTTAAGCTGTTTGCTGCTGGCTGCGGCATGCATTTTCGGCAGCGTCGCAACGATCTTGTTTTCGGCAAAATAGACGTCCTTCAAGGTGTCGTGAAACAGGACGTCGAGTGTTTTGGTTTGCTTGGCCATCATTGGCTCCTCGGGGTTTGCAATAATTTCTGTGGGACCGGGGCTCCGGTCACGTTCACGGCTGCCGTGAGGCAGCCGTGCATTGGATCAAGCCGTCGGAGGGCGACGGTAGCGGTCGCGTTCCTGTTCGATCTGCTCCGGTCCGTAAGGGTCGAGCGTGTCGTCGAAGCGTGTCCAGCCCTGCTCATTGTAAGCGGCCTTGCGTTCTGCAGGATCGACCCAGTTCGAACGCTTCAGGATCGCTGAGGCTTCCGGAGCAAGGGCATCATCGACCCTGGCTGTGACCAGAGTGCCGCCGCGACGGACCCCTTCGGCGTAGAAGTTGGCGTCGTCCTCAGACACCCCAGAGCCGGTCAATGCTCCGATCAGTCCGCCGGCCGCGCCGCCGGCTACTGCGCCCGCCACGGCACCGACTGCGGTTGCGGCAAGCCAGCCGGCAGCAACCACAGGACCGACGCCTGGAATGGCCATAATGCCGAGCCCGGTCAAAAGACCGCCGGCGCCGCCGACGACGGCACCGAGGCCCGCGCCGGATTCCGCTCCGGTCGCAGCACCGTTAGTGGAGTGGCGATCGTCCGCGTTGTTGGAAACGATGCTGATGTCGTTCGAGGGAACGCCGGTTGCTTCAAGCGCGCTGACGGCAGAACTCGCATCGGTGTAGTCGTCAAAAAGTCCAGTAATGGTTTTCATGAGAGATATCCTTGGGAATTTGAGGCGTGGCGCTACTTCGCGACGACGTTGCCCTGATAGTCGAGGGCGACTATGACGGCCTTGCCGTCCTTCGTGCCTGCTGCCATCCAGATGCCGTTGTCGTCTTTCTTGAGGTTTTTGACTTCGGAAAAGCCGGCCTTCTCGATGCGTTCCTTGGCCTGAGCCTCGGTGAAGCTGTTTGCGCCTGCGACTGGGGCATCCGGGTTTTTCGCATCGGTCGTTGCGACGGGGGGCGTTGTGGTATCGGTGGAGGAAGCAGGGGCCGTCTGTGCGACAGCAGTCAGTGCCGACGCCCCGACGAGCGCCGCCGCTAGGATCATATTTTTCATTGAGGTTTTTCTCTTTCTCTGACCGGGTTCACACGGCCGTGAAGAGACAACCTATCCAGCCAGTATAAGTTCCGTGCACGTTCCCGGAATATGCGGCGTGCCGACCTTCGCACGTCAGAAAAGATGAGGCCTTAGATGAACCTGATGGGGATCGGTTCAAGCGGACAAGATCAGGGCCAACTGCCATACCGAATACGTAAACGGGCCGGAGACATGAATGCATCCGACCAGCAAAAATCAAGCACCGGTCAACATCACATTGCCAATCGGGCGCCATGCAGACATGGCGCGCACCGCGTCTAGAACTCTTCCCAGTTGCCCTCGGTCGTCACCTGTGCTGGCGACGTGCCAAACGCGACTGCGAGCTTCCCACCGAGTGTGCGGGCTGGCGAGGCAGCGGGCTTATTGTTGGTGGTCGAGGCGGGAACCGCTCTATGCGCAATAAGCGTCGCGACCGGGCGCGCCGACGGCCTGGTAGCCGCACGAGCGGCGGAGGCTGCCTTTGTCGCCTGGCCGAGGTTGAACTGGGCCAGACGCCCTGAGAGAGCAGATACCTCCGTCGCCAGCGTATGAGAGGCGGCGTTCGATTCCTCGACCATTGCGGCATTCTTCTGGGTCGACTGGTCCATCTGGTTGACGGCCATGTTGATCTCCATGAGAGCCGTCGACTGCTCGCGGGCGGCCTGGACAACCGCCTGGACATTGATGTCAATCTGCTGCACTTCGGCGACGATCGCCTGCAGTGCTTTGCCCGTCTGGCCGACCAGGCTGACGCCACGCTTGACCTGGTCGCCGGACGAGGTGATCAGCGCCTCAATCTCCTTGGCTGCCGCCGCCGAGCGCTGTGCGAGTTCACGCACTTCCTGTGCGACGACGGCGAAACCCTTGCCGGCTTCCCCAGCGCGCGCCGCTTCAACGCCGGCATTGAGGGCCAGAAGGTTCGTCTGGAAGGCGATGTCGTCGATCACGCCGATGATGTTGGAGATCGACTGAGAGGATTGCTCGATGCCTCTCATGGCCTCAACGGCACTGCGCACCACCTCCCCGGACTTTTCCGCGCCTTCCTTGGTCCGACCAACGAGAGCCCCCGCCTCCTCGGCGCGAAGGGTGGAGTCCTTGACGGACGTCGTGATCTGCTCGAGCGCGGCGGCCGTCTCCTCGACGGAAGCCGCCTGCTGCTCTGTGCGGCGCGCGAGATCATCGGCGCCCGAGCGGATTTCCTCGGAACCGGCTTGGATGATGGCGGCGTTTTCGGAGAAGGAAATCAGGGCTGCCTGGAGCTTTTCCACAGATGCGTTGAAATCGACGCGGATCTCGTCAAGGGAGTCAGTGAATGGCTTTTCCAGCCGCACGGTCATGTCTCCATTCGAAAGGCCGGCGAGTCCGTTCCCGAGTTCGCTCACCGCGAACTTGATCGAATCCTCACGGGCGGCATGGAGGACGGAACGTTCCTGCCGTTCGACCTCCTCGCGAGCCCGTGACGTTTCCGCATCGACTTCGAGCTTGATCTTCTGACGATTGCTTTCCAGCAGGATGCCGAGGGAGCGTGACAGGTCGCCGATTTCGTCCTTGGCATTCTTGTCGCTCAGCTGCACGTCGAGTTGGCCATGGGCGATACGATCGGTCTCGGCGATCACGCCTTCTATGCGGCGGATGAATCTGCGGGCAATGAGCCAGCCTGCGAGACCGAGCAGGAAAGCGGCGACAGCCGTGATCGCAACTGCGCTCCAGACCATGTTATTCAGTTGGGCGAAGACCGTGGATTTGGGCACCGAGACGACCGCATACCAGTTCAGGTCATTCGTGAGCTTTACCGGATAGGCAACCGAAAAATAGGCCTGGCCGTCGGGGCCTGCGATCTCCTGCTCGACACCGGGTCTTGCGATCAACCGATCCCAACCGGCTGTCAGGTCGCCGCCATCGTTGATATTCGTGCCTGCGAGTTTGGCGGAGGGATGGCTGATGATGCTGCCGGCGCCTGTCACGAGACTGAGATAGCCGGTCTCCATCGGGTGGACCGCAGAGATCGCCTTGTTCGCATCGTCGAGCGAAATGTCCATGCCGGCCACACCGAGCGCCTTGCCTTCGACCATGATCGGCTTGGCAACCGAGGTCATCAGCACGTCCTTACCGTCGACGGCGTAAACATAGGGTTCGATGACGACGGTCTTTTTCTGAACAAAGGGAAGCTGGTAGTAGTCGCCGGCGCCCGACACGGTATAATCGACCAGCGGCGTGTGCTGAATCTTGTCGCCACTGCGTACCCAGTAGGGGACATAGCGTCCCGTAGCGTCGTGGCCTTCCTTGTCGACGAAATCGTTGTCTTTGCCGTCGAAGGCATTCGGTTCCCAGCCGCTCCAAACGCCAAGCGCCATCGGATTGTCCTGCAGCGTGTTCCTAAGCAGGGCGTCGGCGGCCGCGCGGTCCGAGTTTCCACTTTCCTTCATCGTCGATAGCGACGTTTCCAGCCCGTTGACGATATTGAGCGCCACGCTCATGGATTTCTCAACGTTGAGCGCGTTGGTGGCAGCGATCTGGAGCATCTGGTCGAGGTTCGATTTGCGCATATCGTTGTAGGCGATATAAGAAAGGACGCCCGATGCAGCGATCGTGGCGACGACACCGCAGGCCGCCACGGAGAAAATATTGCGTCCGGTAGCCGATTTGAACTGCATGCGCTTGCCTCCTCGAGCGGGCATGTGATCGATCGCACCCCGATCTATTCCGTCCCGGCTCCTCTAACCGAGAACTGATTTCGGGACGTGGCTCAACGTTACGAAAATCGTTTGCGAATTAAGGAATATTCGAAGGGGCGTAATTTAGCGTGTATCGTCCGGTATTCGCTGATGAAACGGGCAACCATTCACTGGTTGATTTGCAACAATCTGACGATAAGGTAGCATCGCCTCCACTTGCGCAGAGCATAGAACGGGACCGATTTGAGCGGCTTTCGAAAACGCAGTTTCGCGCCAAGTGAGCATGGCGACGCGTGGCGAGCCCGACGCGGAAGCCGAATTCTCGGATCCCGCGCGTGCCAGCGCGTCGCGAAGCTGAAACTCCGATGCGCTTCTTTGTCTCCTTGGGCGAACCCGCGGGACTGATGGGCTGGCGTACGTCCAGGAGATCCGCAACCACGTCGGGCAATGTTGCCCCTTTTGCTTAAGCCTCTCACGCCCTTCTCACAAAGCTGTGCTCCAGCGACCGATATGATTTCAGCGTCCCTCACGGGCTCCAATCCCGCATATCGATTGGCCTCTGTCAGCCAAGGGCCGCATCTGCTGCCCCGTCGGGTTGCCATGCTCGATCTGCAGCCGGCAGGCGAGGACGAGCAACTCGAATAACGGCGGCGGCCGGCACGACAACTCGGCCATTGAGGCCTGTTCACCTGATAGGGTTAGCGCGGTATGTATTGTAGAATATGCGGATATACGCATAATTTCTGTGGCTGACGCTGCCAGCAAGATCGGTCGAGGCTCTGGAGGATACCATGGAAGCAAGTGTTGAGGACGCCCATTCTGGCGTAGTGTCGCCCGAACTCGTGGTCGATGCGCTGTTTGCATGCCGAAAGACAGCAGCGATCAGGGCGGCCATCGAGCTCGATCTCTTTACTCATATCGGCGAGGGCAAAACGGCAGCATTGCTGGCGTCGGCGACAAGCGCCTCGGAGCGTGGAGTGCGCATCCTGTGCAACTACCTCGTGGTACATGGTTTCCTGACGAAGGAGAGCGGACAGTACCGAATGACACCCTCGACCAGAATGTTCCTCGATCGCAATTCGCCAGCCTATATGGGCTCTGCCGTCGAATTCACCGCCGCACCTGAAATACTGGATAATTTTCTGCGCGATCCGGCCGCCGTCGTGCGAAACGGCGGTTCGGCCGGGCTTGCGAACATGTCGGCAGACAACCCCGTTTGGGTGAAATTTGCGCGCGGCATGGGCTCCTTTACCGGACTGAGCGCCAAGGCACTGGCTGGCGAGATCTCCGGCTGGCCGAGGCCTCCCAAAAAGGTTTTGGACATCGCTGCAGGTCCAGGCGTTTTCGGGATCGAAATTGTGAAGGCCCTTCCATCGGCGGAGATCGTCGCCGTCGACTGGGCCTCCGTATTGGAGCTGTCGAGGCAGAATGCGGAAAAAGCCGGAGTGGCCGATCGGTACCGGACGATCGCCGGCAGTGCCTTCGATGTGGAATGGGGCACGGGTTATGATCTCGTGCTACTTCCGAATTTTCTGCACCACTTCGATTTGCCGACATGTGCCCAACTGTTGCGAAGGATCATCGCGAGCCTTGCTGAGGATGGTCGGATCGTCGCGGTTGATTTCGTGCCTAACGAAGATGGCGTGTCGCCGCCTTTCCCCGCGGCCTTCTCCTGGGAGATGCTTGCCGGCACACCGGCCGGTCAGGCTTATACGCAAAATGAGCTGACTGAGATGCCAAGACTGGCCGGCTTTGCTGGCGTCATGGTCAAACCGCTACCGCCAACTCCGGCAAGCCTCATTCTTTTTGAATAGCCGGCGACAGTCGCCTGCGCCGCCTGGCCGACACGCGCCGGGTCGCCCAGATCATGCTTTTCCAGGACGTGAGGACCAGACGCGAGGTCTAATACAACCGCGCTTTCAGCCTATTGTCAGGATTCGATGTTAAAGTTTTGTGACGCATTGTGGGCGGGGGAATGACGCGTCCAATTTCCATTCATCGACCTGGGAGCGGATATGACCGAACAGTCTAACCGTCTAATATTGCATACCAATTCGCGAGACGAAGTTTTTGCTGAAGAACACGATTCCGTTGCCGACTTTTCGTTCAACTCGACCGTCGCGAATGTCTTTGACGATATGGTCAGCAGATCGGTTCCTTTTTATGGCGAGATGCAACGGATGGTTTGCGAGCTCGCCAGGGATTTCGCACAGCCTCAGTCGAAACTCTATGACATCGGCTGCTCCACGGCTACGACCCTTCTGGCGCTGGACCGTGAAGTCGACAATCACATCGATTTCGTCGGGATCGACAATGCTCCGGAGATGCTGAAGAAAGCTGCCGAAAAGATTGCCGAGTCAGGAACCAACCGCTCAATCGATCTTCACACGGTCGACCTTCATCGCGGCTTCTCGATTGAGAAGGCAAGCGTCGTAACGATGGTGCTGACGCTGCAGTTTGTTCGTCCACTCTACCGCGAGCGGGTCATGCGGACGATTTACGACGGGCTCAACGACCAGGGGTGCCTGCTCCTGGTTGAAAAGCTGACCAGTGAAGACACGACATTCAACCGCTTGTTTATTGATCACTACTACGATTTCAAGCGACGGAACGGTTACTCCACCATCGAGATCTCGAAGAAGCGGGAGGCGCTGGAAAACGTCCTTATTCCTTACCGCTTGGAGGAAAACATCCAGCTCCTTCGTGAGGTCGGCTTCAAGAGCACAGAGGTCTTCTTCCGCTGGTACAATTTCTGCGGGATCGTCGCAATCAAGTGAGCATCATGAAAGACATCATGCTGAGGATCGGCACGTTCCTCTTCAAGTATCGCAATCAGGCTTTCCCGCTGATCATCATAGCGCTTTTTATCGCCGCGCCGCCGTCGACCGCGCCATGGGGAAATCCTGCGCTTGAACAGGCGAAGGACGCGCTGGCCCTGCTCATCGTGGTCAGTGGGCTGATCTTGCGGGCAAGCGTTATTGGCTATGCCTACATCAGGCGGGGCGGCTTGAACAAACGTGTTTACGCCGATGAGCTTGTCACCGAGGGCATGTTCGGCGTCTGCAGAAATCCGCTCTACGTAGGCAACATGCTGATCTACGTCGGACTGTTCGTCTTCCACGGCAATCCGGTCGTGATCGTGGTCGGATGTACTCTCTTTGCCTTTTTCTACCAGTGCATTGTCTACGCCGAAGAGGCTTTCCTCCATGATAAGTTCGGCTCAGCCTACAAAGCCTACTGCCGAGATGTCCCGCGATGGACATTTAAGCGCGGCGCCTTTGACGAATCGACGAGGGGGATGGCGTTCAACCTGAAACGGGTCGTGGCGAAGGACTATTCCACGGTGTCGTCAACCTTTATCGCACTGTTGGCAACCGAGTTTTACAGGGTCGCAGTCGGCTCGATTACGGAACAGGAAGAGGCCCGTGCGATCGTGCTGGTATTGCTGCTTGCGGCCGTTCTCGCCCTCACAGGCTTAGTCAGCGCTTTCAAAAAGCGTGGCGTATTTAAAGAAATCTAATCCGAAAGTATCCAATGAGACTTGCATTGCGTCTTTCCGCCGTGCTTCTGGCGGGCATTGCGTTTTCCGCGCTTGCATCGGTGGCCGGCACAGCTTCGGCCGAGGATCTGGAATTTTCCATCTATGGCGGTTACCAGACGGCGCCGCATAGCCACGTCGATGTTTCCGACGGCACCTCCTTCAGCGCCGGCTGGGAGGGCAAGTCGTTCGGCAGCCCACCCTATTACGGCGGCCGCGTCACCTGGTGGCTGGGCGACTTCAACCTGCCGAACTGGGGCGTGTCGCTCGACTATACCCATGACAAGGTCTATGCCGATGACGAGACCATGGCACGTTCGCCGGGCTGGACGCATTTCGAATTCACCGACGGCCTGAACCTCCTGACGGTCAACGGCCTCTACCGCTTCAAGGACCCGGCCCGCCGCTGGACCCCCTATCTCGGCGCCGGTGTCGGGGTAAACATTCCGCACGTTGAAGTCACCCGTCCGCAGGGCACGACCTTCGACTATGAGTTCGGCGGTGTAACTTTCCAGGCGCAGGCTGGCGTCGACTTCCGCGTCACCGATAACTGGTCAACCTTCGTGGAATACAAGGGCACCTATTCGCGCGTCGACGTTCCGATCGACAGCGGCGACCGCCTGAAGACGAACATCGTCACCAACGCCGTCAATGTCGGTATTTCCTACCACTGGTAAAACACGAGGAAGCGATCAGCGCTGACCTTCAGATGCTGGTCGCTTGTCCGCACGACCGTCTGGGATCAGGGGATGGACGGGTTCTCGATAGCCGCAACGACGCCTGAGAGTGCTACGTTGGCAATGGTCTGGTATGACACCGCCATCGAGCGCTCTCCAAGGCGTAAGGCTGGAAGGAATAGATCGTGCGTATTCTCTTGATCGAGGACGACGACATCATCGGCGATGCGGTCCGGGACCATACGAACACGGCAGGTTATGCGACGGACTGGGTCCGTACGATCATCGACGCAGAAGCGGCGAGCAAGTCCATCGACTACGGCCTGGTCCTCCTTGACCTGCAGCTTCCCGATGGCAACGGCCTGGTCTTCCTTGAATATTTTCGGGCAAGGGGAGGTGACGCTCCGGTCATCGTCCTGACCGCTCGAGATCAGATATCCGACCGCATCGCCGGGCTGAACGCCGGCGCGGACGATTATCTGATCAAGCCCTTCAATCTCGACGAACTCGAAGCTCGAATCCTTGCCGTCCGGCGTCGCTACGAGGGACGTCGGCAAAACACCATTCAGATAGCAGATCTCGTGATCGAGCGATCGACGCACTCTATCAGCGTGGCCGGACAGGACGTTCAGTTGACGCCGCGCGAATGGGCATTGCTGGATCTCCTCGTCGAGCGACCGGGAAAGCTCGTTGCGCTGAAACGGATCGAGGATGCCCTCTATGCGTTTGGCGAGGAGGTCGAGAGCAATACGGTGCAGGTGTACATCAGCAGGCTTCGCAAGAAGATTGGGATGGAGAAGATCAGGACAGCCCGCGGCATCGGCTATATGCTGTCAGTTGAATGACGAGGAACCGCAGCATCATCCGACCCCTCATGGCCGCGCTCACGGGCGCGCTGGTCGCGTTCTGGCTTGGTGCGATCGGGCTTGGCATCTTCGTGATGCGGAGTGAGTTCGACGAGATCTTCGACAACGCGCTTGAGGAAACCACCGAACGGCTGCTGGCGATCGTGGAGGAGGGGCACCTGCCGAATGTTCAGGGCGGTGAGCAGCCCGAGCGGGCGCCGCCCACGACGTCGAAACATGAATATCTCGTCTACCAGGTTCGAACCGCCGACGGAGTGGTTGTCTTCCGTTCGAAAGACGCTCCCGTCGAGCCATTCGATGCCCCACTCACTGTCGGCTTCCATGATTCTGAAAAATATCGCTTTTACACCGCGAAGAGCTCGCACGGCGCTCTTTTCCTTCAGACGGCCGACCGGTTGAGCCACCGACGTGAGGCCGTGCGGGAAAGCGCTGTCACGATGCTTATCCCGCTCGCCATTCTGCTGCCTGTCAGCGTCCTGTTGATGATGTGGATTGCGAGACGCGCAGTAGATCCCATCAACAAGCTGCGCACAGCGATCTCGGAAAAGGACGGTGGCAACCTTTCTCCTGTCGAGACGGAGACGATTCCACGAGAATTGAGGCCGATCGCTCAGTCAGTGAATCTGCTGCTGCAGCGCGTGAAGGCGACCATCGATGCGGAACGGGAATTCGCCACCAACAGCGCTCATGAGCTTCGGACACCTGTAGCCGGGGCCTTGGCGCAGACACAGAGACTTCTTGCCGAGTTGCCGGACGAAGCGTCGAAAGCTCGCGCACGGAACATCGAGGCCGCGCTCACCAAGCTTGGGCGCACATCGGAAAAACTTCTGCAGCTTGCTCGAGCCGACGCGGGTCTTGGGCAGACGGCCACGGTGACCGATCTCCGCAAGGTGCTTGACCTGATCGTCCGCGACTATCAGCGCAATCCTGCAACGGGCAAGAGGCTTACCTACTCCGCTTCGGCAGATCCCCTGATGCGTGCCGTCGATGTGGACGCCTTCGGGATCGTCGCAAGCAATCTCATCGAAAATGCGATCCTGCACGGAAGTCCGGGAGGCACGATCGGCGTTTCGGTCGATGATGATGGTAGTATCAGTATCGCCAATGACGGCCCGGTGCTTTCTGCGGCCGAACTGGAAAGCCTGAAAGTTCGGTTTCGCAGAGGTGCGACCGTTGCCAAGGGCGCCGGCCTCGGACTTGCCATTGCCGATACGATCGTTCGCCAGATGGGTGGAGTATTGGAGCTCCGCTCGCCAGCGAGCAGCCGTGGAGATGGTTTCGAGGCCCGGATCGTTCTGCGGCGATGAGCTTCAGGTCGCCCTTTGGGTCCACATCTGACGACGAGTTGTCTGCGGGCGAACTGGTGGGCGAGCCAAAAGGCGAATGCGGCGCCACCAGTCCAGCCCATCATCGTATCGCTTGCCCAATGCGCCGATCACCTGCCGGAAGAAGCAGATCGAGACGCCGAGCGCGATCACGAAAGGCCTGAGCGCCGACCGCATCGACTTGATGCTGAAAGCTCAGATACGCTTCTTTATTTTGGAGGGTGCCTGCGAGATCGCAGAGCATTCGGGATACGCTCAAAGACCTCCGACTGGACATATACTCCGCATCGTACGGTCGGAGCCGAAGATTATTGGGCTCTCTGCGAACCGTGCCTCACCGTGCCGGTCGGCGCAAATTGCCGGTCATCAAAACTTCGTCTGACCCCATCGTCACAAGCATCATGCTAGGGAATGGTCATGCAGTCGTCGCCGTCGGGTGCGGCTGGAAGTTGCATTCCAAATACCGAGATGCTCATGGATCTGGAAAAGATAAAGACCTTGATCGACTGCGTTGGGCGGTCGAACGTCACTGAGCTGACGGTCACACAGAAGGACACGACCGTCCGGATCTTTCGCCTCAACGATCAGGCAGCCGCGCCCGCTCCGGTCTTATCTGACCCTTCCAAGGACGCGGTTACGGGACCGGTAACGGCCGACACCGCCGCGGTGACAGTCAGGGCGCCCATCTTCGGCATCCTCCACCGCGCTCCCTCTCCCGGCGAACCGGCGTTCGTGCAGTTGGGCGAGACCGTCGAGGAAGGTCAGACGCTGTTCATCATCGAGGCCTTGAAGGTATTCAACCGCATTACCTCTCCGCGCGCGGGACGCATCACGCGTCTGTCCGAGATCGACGGTGGCGAGGTGGAGACCGGTGACCTCCTTGCGGAGATCACGGCATGAGGCAGTCTTCCGACAGTGCAGCGGCGCCTCTCCGGTTCGATACCGTGATGATCGCCAACCGCGGCGAGATCGCAACGAGGATCCAGCGTGCCTGCCACGCTCTTGGGATCAAGACGGTCATGATCTGCTCGGAGGCGGATAGGCAGGCGCCATACCGGCGCGACGCTGAACACTTCCTCTGCGTGGGACCTGCTCCGGCGGCAAAGAGTTATCTCAATCAGGATGCAATCCTGCTTGCCGGCCGGCTGACCGGTGCCGGCGCCATTCATCCCGGATACGGTTTCCTGCCGGAGAAGGCGGCTTTTGCGGAGGCGGTCGAAAGAGCCGGCCTCGTCTTCATTGGACCGCCAGCCTCGGCCACCGCAACAATGGGTGACAAGATTGCCGCAAAGCGGGCGATGATCGCAGCCGGCGTTCCCTGCGTGCCCGGGCCGGACACGGCCCTTCCGGAAGACCGGGATGTGATCGAACGCACCGCCCGTAAGATCGGATACCACGTCATCATAAAGGCCGCTGGCGGTGGTGGCGGTCGCGGCATGCGCGTCGTTGCCGATGCGGGGCAGCTGCATGAAGCCGTCGCGCTGACCCGCGAGGAAGCGCGACAGGCCTTCGGCTCGGCCGAGCTCTACATGGAAAAATTCCTCCAGCATCCTCGTCACATCGAGATCCAGGTCCTCTGCGACAACAACGGAAATGCTCTCTGGCTCGGCCATCGGGACTGCTCTATGCAGCGTCGCCATCAGAAAGTGGTCGAGGAGGCGCCAGCCCCGGGTATCTCGCCGCGGATCACCGATCCCGTCGGGCTGGCCTGCGTGGAGGCCTGCCGTCAGATCGGCTATCGCGGCGTCGGGACTTTCGAGTTTCTCTTCGAGGACGGCAGGTTCTATTTTATCGAGATGAATACGCTCCTGCAAGTCGAACATCCTGTCACCGAAATGACGAGCGGTCTCGACATCGTCCAGGAGCAGATCAAGGTCGCCCAGGGCTGCCGTCTGGAGATCGATCAAGCCGAGGCCCGATGCACCGGCCATTCGATCGAATGCCGTATCAATGCCGAGGATCCGGATAGCTTCCTGCCGTCGGCCGGGATGATCGGTCGTCTGACACTTCCCGAAGGTGAGGGCGTGCGGGCGGTCTTCGGGTTGGCGCGATCTGTCCGCTATCTGTCCGCAATCGGCATTTCGCAGTATGGTGTTGTCGGTAGACTGTCTTCACGCTCATCCCTTGGAGATAATCACATGTCTGCAGATACCGCACTCCTCGTCATCGATGCCCAGGAATCCTTCCGTCATCGACCCTATTTCCGTGAAGATGAGATCGGGACTTACATTGCGTCTCAGCAGGCGCTGATCGATGGCGCGAAAAGGGCCGGTCTTCCGGTCGTCCAGATATTTCACGTCGAGGAGTCAGGCGTTTTCTCTGAAGGCTCGGGTTTCGTCCGTCCGCTGACGCCGCTTCAGATCAAGGCGGATGCGGTGTTTCGCAAGCGCCGCCACAGCGCGCTCGTTGGCAGCGGCCTGGACGTCTGGCTGACTGAAAACCACATCCGCCGCGTCATCGTCTCCGGCATTCGCACAGAGCAGTGCTGTGAGACGACGACCAGGCACGCCTCCGACCTCGGTTATGAGGTCGACTATGTCGGCGAGGCGACGCTGACCTTTCCAATGACCGATACATCCGGCCGCGAATGGAGTGCCGCCGAGATCAGGGCGCGCACGGAACTGGTCCTTGCCGATCGTTTTGCCCGTATCGTTACCGTGGAGCAGGTGCTCAACGGGCTTTCAGCACGAGCGGCCGCATAATGGTGGAAGGCCCCCGGCGCATCATCCCGGTTTTTGTGGTCGTGCCGCCGCGGGCGCTCCTGCTCGATATCGCAGGTCCGATGGAAGTCTTGCGCAGAGCCAATCTCGAACAGGAATCGATAGCGTTCTTGCCGACCTACATCGGACCTGCCGCAGAGGTGCGAAGTTCGACCGGTCTCGACTTGGCCAGGATTTCCCCGCTTCCGGCACGCCTGCCCGATGACGCACTTCTCGTTGTTTCCGGTGCGGTGGATGAACCGCTCGCTGGAGCGGTTGAGACTGCTCCGGGAGACGCGGCTCTCGAAGCGAAAATCGTTGAATGGCTGAGGGCGATCGTTCGTCCTGGTATCCGGCTTGCGACGATCTGTTCCGGTGCCTTGCTTGCGGCACGCGCGGGACTGCTCGAGGGACACGAATGCACCACCCATCATTCCATGCTGCAGGATCTCGTCCGACTTGCTCCGACCGCTCGCGTCCGCGAAAACCGGCTCTATGTCGAGGACGGCGAGCGCTTGACCAGTGCCGGCGTCACTGCAGGGATCGATCTCATGCTTGCCGTTGTCGCAAAAGAGGTCGGCCACGCCGTGTCGCTTGCCGTCGCACGCACGCTGGTCATCTACCTGCGACGGGCCGGCGGTGATCCTCAATTGTCGCCGTGGCTGGAAGGGCGAAACCACCTCCATCCGGCGATCCACAGAGCTCAAGATGCCGTCGGTGCCGATCCGTCGCAGAACTGGTCCGTCGAGGCGCTTGCCAAGATCGCCGCGACGAGCCCGCGCAATCTGTCACGGCTTTTCAACGAGCACACCGGCATGAGCGTAACCGACTATGTAAACCGCATGCGAATTGCGCTCGCACGAGAACTCATCATCGGTTCAAGACTCGATATGGAAAACGTCGCCGAACGCATCGGCTTTTCGTCGGCTCGACAGTTTCGGCGGGCCTGGAGACGAGTTCACGACACACCACCAGGCCACGTCCGAGCGCCTGCCAGGGGCTGAAAAGCTAGATCAAATCCCCCCGATCCAGAGACAGAATTCGAAATTGTGCTGAGAAAACGCGGCGCAAGAGTGCGCAAACAACGGCTGTATGGCAACGGGATCTGGGCCTGATGGACAAAAAAAGAGGCCACGGGCGTAAAGCCGGGCCTCGAGGTGTGAAGGTCAAGAACCTCCAGAGGGGGAACAGCCGACGTAGCGGGTCGGGAGGAATGAACCGCCGAAGATCGTCGACTGTCGAGATGATGACCGAAGGTCGTTGCTGATGCGAAGTATAAGGCACTCAAATCGAGGCGCTCCATGACAAATTCTACCGCAGACGATCTCAGAAAGACCCGCAATCAGCCGATGGATGGTGAAAGACGATGTCGGCAAGAGCCTGCTGCTGCGGATCGAGAACGTCATTCACGCTCTCGATGCGAGGCTTGAGAAAAGCGTCCGATTAGGCCAGAACAGCCGATCCGTAAGTGGAATCCAATGCTGGCGATCCTCGGCCGACAGCTGTATGCAGCTTGCGGAAAGACGAACGAAGGTCACCTATGAGAATAGAATTTCTGCTTTGGCTCGCCGGCGCAATGGCAACATTCCTCGGTGCGGCGACCGCTTCACGCACCTATATCGCGACCAACAGCATTCTTGTGCTGGTCCTGTCACTTGCGCTTTATTGTGTGGGTAATCTGATCATGGTGCGGCTGATGAGAGAGGGTGGAATGGGGCTCGCCATATCGGTTTCCGCCGTTGCTCAACTGCTGCTCATCAACGTGATTGCATATTTTGTCTTTGACGAGCGGCTCGCTCCCTCACAGATGGTCGGCGCGGGACTGGGTTTGGTCGCAATGATGCTATTGTTGTTCCCGATTGGGCAAAGATAGCAGAGTCTGAAGCGGTGAGTGCGGTTCTTCGAAAGATGCGAAACCAGAATGCAACGAGGGGCAATATCCGCCCCAGAGTCTCCTAGACATAGGGTCCGGGACAGCAGCGTCTGCGAAAGCCTGCATCAGATGATGTATTCCGGCTCTGCCAGCGCTTGATCCATTGTGATGCCGGGAAGGCTTGAGTGGCGTTTTCCGGTCGGTGTCGCCGGAATGCCGACGACGGAGGTGTAGGGCGCAACGGAACCGACGACCACGCTGCCGGCCCCAACCTTGGCGCCGACGCCAATTTCTACATTACCGAGGATTTTGGCTCCGGCTCCGATGAGCGCCCCACGCCTTACTTTTGGATGGCGATCACCGCTTTCCTTGCCGGTTCCGCCCAAGGTCACGTTTTGAAGGATCGATACGTCGTCTTCGACAACCGCTGTCTCGCCGATAACGAGGCCGCTTCCATGATCGAGCATGATGCTCTTTCCCATTTTCGCGGCGGGATGAATATCGACCCCAAAGACTTCGGAAATGCGGCTTTGCACGTGCCGGGCCATATGGATGCGGTCATGATGCCAAAGCCAATGCGCGACACGCTGTCCCTGCAAAGCCACGAATCCCTTGAAGTACAGGAATGGCGTCAGGATTTCCGCATTTGAGGGGTCACGTTCCTTGATCGCCGCCAAATCCGCAGCAGCATGATCGACGATATCTGCGTTGCTGATCAGCGCCTGGGCGATCACGGACAACAGCTCATCCTGATCAAGGTCGTGGTTGGCAAGTTTGAAGGCGATGCGCTGCGCGAGCGCCTGCGCAAAACTCGCATGATAAAGAACTGCGGAATTCATTGTACGAGCCAGGGACGGATCCTTCGAGGCTGCATCCATCGCCTCACCGCAAAGCGCGTCCCACAATTTAGAAACGTCTGACGACGGGGGCGGTTCTTTTGACAGATCGCTCAAGCTGCGGTTTAAACCTGCCATGCCAACCTCCTCAAACCGCGAGTACTCGTCTCCATTGTAGGAAGCGATGCTAGGCCGGTTGCTACCGTGGGGGGAGGTTGCAAACGCTCGCGACGACGACGAAAGCTCGTTTATTTTCCTATATATTCGATAGAAAAAGAGAAAATTCTGCCGTCGACGCAGGTCAAAGGTCGCAATTCGCGGCAGCCCCATGCGGATGCGGTTGAGAAATTACCCAGCACATTAAACGGTTTGCGTCCTGTGGCGGGGGTTGGCGAGGATGACTTGCCGAATAGATCTTGCTATCCGGCGACCATTATCTATCATCTTTGTAGAGATTAACGCGGCAAGAACAGTTCCGGCTGTGTTTTTGTAAACCGAGCTGATCCAACGCAGAAGGAGCCAACGCATGACTCTTCTCTCGCCCCACTCTTTGGACCCTCAGGGGAAAGAT
Source organism: Rhizobium sp. YAF28 (assembly GCF_052113285.1). Taxonomy (NCBI): domain Bacteria; kingdom Pseudomonadati; phylum Pseudomonadota; class Alphaproteobacteria; order Hyphomicrobiales; family Rhizobiaceae; genus Rhizobium; species Rhizobium sp. YAF28. The sequence goes on from NZ_JBFRCX010000008.1 coordinate 62,446, forward strand.
GCGGACCGCCTTGCGAGAATTGCGATCGTCGGCCGGGGCTTTACCGGCATCATGACCGCAATCGCTCTGTTCAAAGGCATCGATCGTCCTTTTCACCTGATAATGTTCGATCCCCGACCCAAGATCGACGTCGGAGAGGGCGTGAACCATGCTGTGGCAACGGTATTGAACAGTCGTGTTCGCGACTTGTCCGTCGATCCCACGCGCAGGGACGACTTCCAGAGCTGGCTGGAAGCGGACAGGGATTGGCATGATGGCCTTCCCGCCAATTCTGCGGGGCTCGAGCACTCATTCGTTCCGGAGCGGGTGTTTGGCAGCTACGTCTACAAGCGTTTCGCTGAGGCGTTGATGGCGCGGCCGGACGTGGTTGTTCAATTCCTTCCGGAGACCGTGATCGCAATCGATCGCCATCCGCAGATGGGCTTTTCCGTTTTTTTCGGCAATGACCAGAGGAAGCATTTCGACGTCGTCTTCCTGGCGACGGGCTATGGATTGCGCGACAGTCTGGAGAAGCCCACAATACCCATCGGAGCCCAAAGCGGTGTCGTGATCGGAGGCGGGGTCAAAGCCGTGGGTCAAGCCCTTGCGCTTCTGAAAGACGGCAAGGTCCCTCATATCAATCTCATTTCCGAATCCGGCTTTCTGCCGCAATCGCATGCCCAGGCGGCGGTCGGATCCGCCGCTGCGGGCGAACCCATCCCGCGAACGCTGCGTGGTGCGTTCCGCTATCTGCGCGATGCGGCAAGGCGGGCGGACGCAGAGGGGTCTGGATGGCAGGGCATCATGAACGGGTTTCGGCTGCAGGCACGCGAGCTTTGGGAAGAGTTGAGGCCGGATGAACGCGCAAGGTTCAAACGGCATGTGAAAGCAGTGTATGACAGCCATCGCCACCGGTTGCCGCCAGACGATTACAGGCACCTGCATCAGGCTATCGAAAGCGGCGCGATCACCTTGAGGAAGGGCAGGGTTGAACGCATTGCCAGCAATGGTGTGTTGCTGTCGGCCTCGCAAGGCCTCGAAGTACTTCAGGCCGATTTCACGGTTGACTGCCGGCTTCCTTCGTCCACCAATGACAGTTCCCTTATAAGGTCCGTGGTTGCGTGCGGTCTGGCAACACGCGATGAGCTCGAACTTGGTCTCGTCGCCGACGAATGCGGGCGCACTATTGCTGCGCACCGTTCAGTTTCCGGTCTTTTTGCGATGGGCCTCTTGGGTCTTGGCAGTGTTGCCGATATCGATCTGGTGCCGCAGATCGTCTCACAGAGCCATGCCGCCGCTGCGTCGCTGAATGAATGGATTGGCAACGCTACGAACGTGGTGCAGGCGACATCCGTGTGATGGGGAACTGGAATATGTGTGTGAGGTTCGCTGCCGCCCGGCAGGATCGACAGGGCTAACGTCTTTCTGAACGGTCGAAGTTGAGATGAAGCCGCCAGCCCGCGGTCCGCCATTCTATCGTGGCGCCTTAGTTCGACCGCAGTCAGGCCGACTGTCTGAGACCGAGTTTCTCTTTTCCGCAATCCTGCCGATGTCGTTTGACAAGATCTGACGATTGGAGTGCGGTCCAATCTGCCGGAGGTCCGTTGTCAGCTCTTGGATCTCCGGCCGATGCGGTTCTGGGCAAGGCCGACGCAGAGCGCCTGGAGCGCGTCAGGCCACGTTGCTTAATTCCTGCGACGCAAAATCGATCAACAGGATTGCGATTTCATAACCACGTCGCTGCAGCCAGTGGGCCACGATGCGCGCGCGTGCGCCGATGAGGTCGTCGACTAGTACGACGCGAGCCCCTCTGACCGCGATGGTCCGATAGGCCACACCGAGCAGCTGGCCGCCTTCCGAAGACAGTGTGCCGTCGAGATGGCCGGTTTCGAATTCCTCCGGCGTCCTGACGTCCAAGAGGTAGGTGGTGCGATCGGGATCGGCCGCCCATGCCCTTGCGGTCGCGATATCGATTTCGGGGAAATTATCACCGCTGCTCAGGATGCCGATCTGCCGGCGGGCAAATTCGACCGCCGTCTCGCTGGCCTGTCCGTAGGTGCGCGTCTTGCCTGTCTCCAGGCTGAGGCCGGCTGCGGTCCAGGCCTTGGTCCCGTCGTGAAGATAGGACACCTTGTTGGGAACTTGAGCGTCGATCAGCGTTTGTGCGCCGAGGATGGCGCGCGGCAGGCCGGCGCAGGAGACAACGACCCTCGTCTTTTCGGAGGGCACCACGTCCTTGAAGCGCAATACCAATTCCGCACCGGGCACGCTGACGGCGCCGGGCACGTGCTCGCGGGCAAACTCGGGCACGGTGCGGGTGTCGATGACGACAACATCTTCACCATCATCGCGAAGTCGCTTCAATTCATCGGCAGAGATGACCGGCGTGCCCTTTTCCTCCTTGACTGCAAGGGTAAAGTCGACGCCGGGCGTATCGAATGTCGGCAATTCGGCCCCTTCTCCATCTGCCGTCCAGCCGGGAATACCGCCGTCGAGCGCGAAGATGTTCGGCCATCCGGCAACTGCAACTTCCGCGGCAAGGCGCTCGGCCGCTCCATCGCCGCCGTCGGCGAGCACGGTGCGGACGACCTTGCGCGGCACAAAGCGCGAAAGTTCACGCACAACTCTGTCGGCCGGCAGATTGGTGGCAAAGAGCGGTGAGGCGTAACCCACGACATCGGGCTCGCGGATATCGAAAACTGCAAGCTCGTTCCCATCTGCAAGCCAATGCCGGAACGTCTCGCGCGAAATCGTCTTCTGGCCCATGATTGGTCTCCTTGTCCTTTGTGGTGATGGCTCAAGACTAGCGGTCGCGCCGTACCGTTTCGAAGCCGGTCGATGCGAGCACAGACCAAAACCCGAAAAGCATTTTCATAATACATAAAATCTATAGAGTTTATTTTCTTACCTGCATTTCCTACCTCTCGTAGGTTTTTGACCGTCATTCACCGGCCCTTCGCTCATTGAAGCGCCATGGGGCCGATCGGCCAGGAGGAACGAAGAGTGAGATTTAAAGAGATTACCGGTCTGATCCGCAACGCTGGCTTTGGCATCGCTGTTGCCAGCCTATTTGCCGGTGCATCCTGGGCGCAGGGTGCTCCCGACCTCGCGAGCGTGACCTTGACGGTCGGCACCCCGAACAAGACGGGCCTGCACCGCCAGCTGATCGCTGCCAATGAAATCGAAAATCTTCCCTACAAGATCAAATGGGCGGATTTCGATTCCACGCCGCCGCTCGTCGAAGCGCTGCGCGCCGGACACGTGGATATCGCAGCCGGCGGTGACACCGGCGTGCTGGCGGCGATTGCCAATGGCGTGAAAGTGACGATCCTGGCCGGCACGCGGGAGCGCAAGGAAAGCGGCAGCGCCATCCTTGTGCGCGGCGATTCCTCCTTGAAGGACGTGGCCGATTTGAAGGGTCACAAGGTCGCTTTGCCCTATTTCACGAAGCAGCACTATCAGTTCGCCAAGGCGCTGGAACAGGCCGGCGTGCCATGGGACGACAAGCTGATCCTGAATCTCAACACGACGGACGGCCTGTCGGCGCTGGTCAACAGTCAAGTCGATGCTTTCGTGGTTTGGGATCCGAACACGGCGATCGCCCAGCAGCAGCATGGCGCGCGCATTCTGAAATCGCTGAGCAAGGTGATCGACACGGCGGGCGTCCTCTACGCGCCGACGTCCTCCGTCGAGGATGCGGCCCGCAAGGCCGCTCTCGAGGACCTGGCGCGTCGCATCATCCGGGCGCAAGCCTGGGTGAACGCCCATCCGACGGAATGGGCCGAGCAGGTCGCCAAGCTGTCGCAGATCTCGCTCGATGCGGCCAACCTCCAGGCCAGCCGCTCGCGGGTGGAATATGTTCCCGCAACCGATGACGACGTGCTTGCCGGCTGGCAGAAGGAGGTCGCCTATTTTCATGAAAGCGGCCAGTTCAAGCGCGATTTCAGGGTCGAAGACTATGTCCTCAAGGATTTTGGCGACGTAATCCGTGATGAGAACAAGAAGCTGGCAAAGACGAATTGATGGCGTTGCTCACCAGCCTTTCGGAAGGGCAACCGGCGCTACCCGGATCGGGCGTGTCCGATCCTCGCCCGGTTACGGGTCTTGAACGTATCGTTCCGGCAGGCAAGCAGAAAACGGTTTCCCTGCCGCGGGGCTTCGGCAAGAGCCTCGGACCTGCTGCGCTCGTGGTCGCCTGGTGGTTGGCCACGCGCTACGGCTGGATTTCGGAGGACCTGTTTCCGGGACCGGCGACGCTCTGGGCAACCCTCCTCGACATGATCACGGGCGGCGACCTGTCTGAAGCCCTTTTGCTGTCGCTCCAGCGGGTCGTCATCGGCTTTTGTTTCGGCTTCGTGATCGGCGTCGGCCTCGCGGTCATCTCCGGGCTCCTGCGCCTCGGAGAGGACCTCGTCGATGCGTCGATGCAGATGGCGCGCACGCTTCCCTGGGCCGGCCTCGTGCCGCTCCTGATCATCTGGCTCGGTATCGACGAAACACCGAAGATAACGCTCGTCGCCTTCGCCGTGACGTTTCCGCTCTACATCAATACCTTCGCCGGGATCCGCAATGTCGACAAGACCCTCATCGAGGCGGCGCGCACGCTCTCCTTCGGGCGAACCGCGCTGATCTTCCAGGTCATTTTGCCGGGAGCACTTCCGAACCTGCTCGTCGGCCTGCGGTACTCGCTGGGATCTGCCTGGCTGGCGCTGGTATTTGCCGAGACGGTCAATGCGCAAGGTGGTCTCGGCTATCTGATCACCCACGCACGCGAAGTCTATCGCGTCGACATCATCATCCTTTGCCTTGTCATCTATGCGCTTCTCGGGCTTTCGGCCGACCTCATCGTCCGGCTGCTCGAGCGCGTGCTGCTCAGATGGCGTCAAAGCTTCGATGGAGCATGAGCATGTCCTTTCACGCCCCGTCCCCGACGGGTCTCTCGGTCAGCGTTCACGGGCTTGTGCGCCGCTTTGGGCCGCGCATCGTCATTGATCATCTCGACCTCGAAATCAGACACGGGGAATTCGTCGCCCTGCTGGGCGCGAGCGGCTGTGGCAAGAGTACGCTGCTGCGCATCCTGGCGGATCTCGATCACGAGATCGAGGGCGATGTCTTTGTCTCACCGCGCCGCGGCGTGGCGTTCCAGTCGCCGCGGCTCTTTCCCTGGAAGCGGGTCTGGAGCAATGTCGTGGCCGGACTCGGCAGGAGCGGTAACCGGGCGAGGGCGGAGACGGCGCTTGCCGAAGTGGGGTTGGTCCATCGCGGCGATGCCTGGCCAAAGGATCTTTCCGGCGGCGAGGCCCAGCGTGCATCGCTGGCGCGCGCGCTCGTGCGCAATCCGCATTTGCTGCTGCTCGATGAACCCTTCGGGGCGCTGGACGCGCTGACGCGGCTGAAGGCCCAGGCCCTCGTCGCCGATCTCTGGCAAAAACATCGGCAAGCGGTGCTCCTCGTCACCCATGACGTCGAAGAGGCGCTGCTGCTTGCCGACCGGGTGCTGGTGATGCGAGACGGGGTGGTGGCGCATGAAGCGACGGTCGATCTGCCACGGCCCCGCTCGACCGGCAGCATAGGCTTCAACCGGCTTCGCCTGCAGCTGCTCGATTGGCTGGGCGTGAGCGAGCCGACAGTCGAAAAGCCAGAACAGAACAATCATAGACATTGAGGAAGCGTGTTGATGACCAGGATCGATGAAGGCTGGGGCCGTGGCCCCTCGGCGCGCTATGAGGAAATTGCCGCGCGATTCCGTCCCATTTTCGATCGGATAGGGGAGGCGGCAATCGAAAGGGATCAGCAGCGGCGCCTGCCTTTCGAGGAAGTCCGATGGCTGCGGGAGGCGGGCTTCGGCGCTTTGCGTATTCCGGCGGTCTATGGCGGTCTTGAGGTTACCTTGCCGGAGCTTTTTGCGCTGCTGATCGAACTCGCGGCGGCCGATCCCAATATCACCAATATCTTTCGCAGCCATCTGGGCTTCACGGAGGATCTCCTTAATGCGCCGAACAATAGCTGGCAGGACGAGTGGCTGACTCGCCTCGGGCGCGGCGAGATGATCGGCAGCGGCTTTTCGGAGCTCGCCGGCCTCAAGGTCGGGGACCATTCCACGACAATCGTGCCGGATGGCGATTTCTATCGCCTGAACGGCGAGAAGTTTTATACCACCGGCTCGATCTATGCCGACTGGATCAACCTGGCCGCCGTCGACGGATCGGGTTCGCCGGTCGCCGCTCTCGTGCCCACGTCCGTGTCCGGCGTGGAGATCCTCGACGATTGGGATGGCTTCGGGCAGACCATGAGCGGCAGTGGTACCGCGCGGTTTGAGAACGTCAGGCTGGAGGGCGCCCACATCAAACCGGATTCGGCTCGCTTTCCCTATACCCCAGCCTTCTTCCAGCTCGTCCACCTGGCAAGCCTTGCCGGGATCGGCCGGGCTGCCGCCAAGGAGCTCGCCCGCCATGTCGGCAGCCGGGCCAGGATCTACCCGCGCGGTAATGGCGCGACGAGCGCGGAAGATCCGCAGGTGCTTGAAGTGGTGGGCCGTGTCAGGGGGCCGGCCTATGCTGCCGGCGCCATCGTACTGAATGTCGCGCAAGCCTTGCAGCGGTCCTTTGAAGCCAATACCGCCGGCGTCGATCCTGAACAAACCGATATCCACCTTCTTGCAGATATCGAAACGAGCCAGGCGGTCACCGTCATCTCGACGCTCATCCTCGAGGCGACGACGGTTCTCTTCGACGCCCTCGGCGCATCCGCGGCCAAACGTGCCACAGCGCTCGATCGCCATTGGCGAAACGCCCGCACGATCACCTCGCACAATCCGCGCATCTATCACGATCGCGTCGTGGGCGAGTTCGCCGTCTCCGGCAAGAAGCCGGCAGCCGTCGGTTACCGCAAGATCATCACACCATTCGGCCCGAGCAGCGAGGTTGCCTGACAATGACGACACCGGCCCGCAAACTCAATCTTAACGTCGGCATCAACACCACCGGCTATCTTGCCAATGCCTGGAAATACAGGAGCGGCAACCGGCACGACATCAACGACCCGGATTATTACCGCCGGCTGACCGAACTTGCGCACAAGGGGCGCTTCGATGCGGTCTTCTTTTCCGATCATCCGGCGCTGATGACCGATCCCGCGAGCCGGCCCTTTCATACGATCGATCCGCTGATCCTCTGCACCGCCCTTTCGGCACAGGTGCCGGATATCGGTTTCGTCGTGACGATGTCCTCGACCTATAATTCGCCGTTCAATTTTGCCCGGCGGGTGCAGTCGACCGATATCATCTCGGGCGGCCGGCTGATCGTGAATGTCGTGTCCTCCTTCAACCCGCATGTCGCCGCCAATTTCGGTTCCGAACCGTTGCCTGCGCGCAGCGAGCGCTACGCCAGAGCCTCCGAATTCCTTGATGTCGCCAAGGAGCTCTGGGCGAGCTGGGACCCGATGCGTGAGGGCGAGGTGCCTGAAAACCGTTTCTGGGACGCGGGAAGTTCGCATACGATCGATCACAAGGGCGCCTATTTTTCGGTCAGAGGGCCGCTCAACGTGCCGAAAGGGCCGCAGGGGCATCCCGTCATCGCCCAGGCCGGGGCATCCGAGGGGGGTATCGAACTTGCCGCGCGTCACGGTGAAATCATCTATTGCAACATTCTTTCGCGCGGCGCGGGCCGGGCTTTCGGCGCGAAGGTGAGGGATCGCGCCGTCGCAATCGGTCGCGATCCGTCGGGTATCCGCATCGTGCCCGGTCTTGTCGTCATCCTCGGCGAAAGCCGCGAGGAAGCGCTGCGCAAGCACGAACTTTATAGCGGCACGGGGTCGGAAGACGGACTGCTGGCGCGGTTCGTCAAGGAGAACGGCATCGACCCAGACGGTTTCGATCCCGACGCCGTGCTGGATGCGGAACGGTTCATCCCTGATCCCAATCGCCTGCAGGCCGTGGGCATGGGACTTGGTCTGTCTGACCTTCTGACGCATGAGAAGCTGACCGCGAGACAAGCGGTGCGCAGGTCGGAGGGCCATCATCGCCTCCTGCTCGGGACGCCAGAGGACGTGGCTGACGACATCATCGATCTCTGGGCGGACGCTACCGTGGATGGATACACACTCCAGCCACCACGCGCGCCCGACGATATCGAGGAATTCGTCGATAAAGTCATTCCAATCCTGCAGGATCGCGGCGTCTATCGGCGGGAATATGAAGGCAAGACGGTTCGTGACCGCTATGGGCTGCCCTATCCGCAGGATCCTGCTCGGGCTGGTGACGCGAGCGCGCTTGCGGTTCCCGTCGCAGCCCGCATCGGCTCTTGAAACATAAGCATCGATCGCTCAACGCGGCACGGCCGCAGATGGAACGATGCGATGAAGCCCGTTCAAGCCGCCGTAGAAAGAGGCATTTTTTTCGCGCATTGCGCCGATCATAAACTGCCGTTTCTTTAATCTAGTATTTTTATAGACAATAGTGATTTTAACGAAAGGAAAGCCGATGGCCGCTCTCAAACTCGTTGGAATCGCAGGCAGCTTCAACCGTCCGTCCAAGACGCTGGCGCTCGTGAGCCATATCGCCGGCATCGCTAGCGACAAACATGGTTTCACTAGCAAGGTTTACGACATGCTTGATGTCGGACCTTCCCTTGGAGACGCCAGCTGGCGCAGAGATCTTGACGGACAGGCCGAGGCCGTGATCTCCGAGATCGTCAGCGCGGATTTGCTGATCGTCGGCTCCCCCACCTACAAGGGTTCCTATCCAGGTCTCTTCAAACATCTGATCGATCTGATTGATCCGCACGAGCTGCGGGCAAAGCCGATCATCATCACCGCAACGGGCGGCGGCGACCGGCACGCACTGATGGTCGAACATCAACTGCGCCCGTTGTTCGGCTTCTTCATGTCTCATACCCTTCCGACTGCGATCTATGCGTCCGATCGGGATTTTGCCGACTACGCCGTTTCCTCAGAACAGCTTTCCAAGCGCATAGACGAGGTCATAAGCGAGATCGACGCTTTCTTCCCAGGCTCTCGCCCGGCGCTGTATGCCGCAGAATAGGAGGCGGCCATGCACCAGAGATTGCAGGAAAAGACCGAGTCTGAGCCAACGAGCGAGGAATTATGGAGCGTCTTCGACTTCTCGCGGCGCTACCGGCTGGCGAAGTCTGAAGAGAATCGCCTGCTGAAACTGTTCGGAAAGATGGCGTCGCCTCGCGACCTGCTTTCGAGCGCCAGGCGAACCGAATTGTCTCCGTAACAACCGACCGATCGAGGAGGTTCGCTATGACACGAGGCATGCTTGCCCAGCTCGCTGCGAGAATTACCCGGCTTTCTCACCGGCGAGTGCACGGACAAAAGGTCGGATCGCCCGGTCTCGAGGGTGAAGACCGCCAGACGGCACTGGAATACGAGCTTTCCTTTTGGCGAGCGGCAGCTCCAATCTGGTATTAACGGAGGCGACAATGGCAATTGTCGACAATCATCAGCGCTTCTTGCCGCGACATCGCGCCGACTGGCTCTCTCCCGTCTGTCTGCGCCTCCATCAGGTTGCGGCCGCCGGATCGTTTGCCTTCATTCTGGCGCTCGTCCTCGGACTGATTTGATCGACGACGATGAAGCGGCGAGCCATGATGGACAGGGACCTAGAAGAAACGGCGTTAGCCGGGGCTGGCGATCCGCCGGCAAGCCAGGCGCGCCGCCGTCAGATCATTGACGAGATTGTGAGAACGCTCGCCGCTCTTGCCGAAGGGCTGGAAGGCCAGAATGGGGTATCACAGGAATCCATCGGGCGCCTGATCGGAATTCTCCAGACTATGTCGGACGGCATCGCATCGGCCGACGATGCGACCTTCAATGCGATCATGCGCGAGGCCGCCTTGCTGATCCGGGCAGTGCGTGATCGACAGGCCTATTTCAGCCAGTTCACGGTCCACTAGGATGCAGGCGTTCTTGTCGAAAGCCTCACCGATCCATGAGGCCGCCTCGGAAGAAAAGAACCATCCCGCAGACTTGCGTACGATGGCGCTGACGGCCGATCTCGTTTCACTCAGCCTGAGGCTGGAAGCTGACCCCGGACCGGATCCCAATCGTGTTCCGCTAAGCGACGGGGAACTTCAGGTCCTTTCGGAGAGACTGTACCGTGACGCCGTGGGCCGGCCGCTATGGGTTTTTGCTTATGGCTCGCTGATCTGGAAGCCGGACTTCGACGCGGTGGAATGGCAGCACGCCCGTGCCCGCGGCTGGCACAGGTCCTTTTGCCTGCAGATGACGCGGTGGCGGGCGACCGATGCCGTGCCCGGTCTGATGATGGCGCTCGATCAGGGTGGGCAATGCAACGGCGTCGCCTACAGGCTCTCGGAAGAAGACCGCATGGGGCAGATCCGTCGCATGATCCGCAGGGAGATTGGCACGATCACCGACTCCTCCTTCATCCGATGGGTTCCGATCGAAACGCCACAGGGACCTTTGCGCGCCTTAGTGTTCTGGGCCGGACCGAAAGGCAAGCGCGTTCTGCGCGGGCTGCCTCTGGAAAGCGTCGCCGAGGTTCTGGCCAGGGCCTGCGGGCATATGGGGTCCTGTGCCGAATATCTCTATCTCACCGTCAAGCATCTCGAAGAGAAGGGCATCCGCGATCGAAATCTATGGCGGCTCCAGGCACTGGTCGCCGAGGAAATCAGGCGTATTCACGGGCTTGAGGCCGCGTAGCTGCGCAAGACCGCTCCCCACTTCCAAAAAAGCTTCAGCGTCACCGGCGTGGTGTTTGCGCTCGATGCCTTGGTTCTGAGATCCATCACCGATGAGACCCGCCTGGCGCGGGACACGAGACCACCAACGACAATCGTTATTCGAAGGAAAGCGTCAGCAGATGAGCCACGAACTGGATATCGTCGACATTCACACACATCTCTGGCCCCTCGAATGGGGTGCTGATGGCAGCAAACGCATATCCGCCGGGCTTCCCGACACTGTCCTGAAGAAGATTGTCGACCCGGCTTCCCTGATTGACGAGTTTTCCTCGGCTGGTGTCTCGCTTGCTGTTTTGAGCACGACCGTCGAGAGCCTGTTCGGTATGGAGAAGCCTGCCGATCCTCATGTGATCGTCGAGGTGAACGACTGGCTTGCCGGGCTCGTCAAGACCCAGCCCGACCGCCTGGCCGCACTGGCGACCATCGATCCCTTTTCCGGCGAGGTGGCCGCCCGGGAGGCAGAGAGGGCGCTCGGCGAACTTGGACTGGCCGGCCTCGTCGTCGATTCCTATCGTGATGGCAAGTTCATCGGTGATCCGGTCGCCCGCCCTACGCTCGCCGTCGCAGCTCGTTTCGGCAAGCCGGTTTTCGTGCATCCGGTCAATGCGCCGCAAGCCGGCGTCCTTATTGCCGGTGCCGGCAAGCTCGGCAATTCGCTGGGCCGCGGGCTGATGAACGGCGTTGCCTTTCTGTCCCTGCTGGAAAACGGCGTGCTGGACGAGTTCCCGGATCTCAACTTCGTCTTCGCAACCCTTGGCTTGGGCGCGGTCGTGCAGGCGGCGCGTGGTGGCCGCTACTCCCAACAAAACCGCGCTGCCGGGCATCGGCCGAATGTCTACTTCGACACGATGGGCGACGATCCGTCGATCATCGCCATTCTGGTGCAGTTCTTCGGCGCCGAGCGTGTTGTTGCTGGAACGGACTGGCCCATCCTTCCCGCCCTTTCCCGGCAAACGCTGGCGCAAAACCTGGCAGCGGCAGGTCTTGACGCGCAAGCACGGTCTCTGGTTGCCGGTGGCAATGCGCGTCGGCTATTGGGCCACGTCCTTCGCTAGATCCCATCTTTCACCATTGGCAACGTCGAGCGCCGTCCGCTGCCTGTTGCAGCGGACGCGATGCCTGCGCGACAAGCTTTGCTTCTCCGCCGCGATAGAAAATCTGCCTTTGCTTCGGCCGGCCGCAAAGGGATCATTCCGACAGCGGGGCATGGGGCTCCGTCAGCGCTTTCTTGAGCGTCGCCGCCTTTGGAGCCGACCATGTCGATCAGCCGCCGTCAATTCAATCAGTTCCTCCTCGCAGGCGCCGCCGGCCTTGCATTTGGTGCCGCCGGTCCCCAGGTTGCCGGCGCCGCAAGCGAGACCCCAGTCAGAGGCGGCACGCTCAACTGGGCCTATTATCCCGATCCGAGCGCACTGATCGCCATCAATACATCCTCAGGCACCGGCCAGGCCATCGGGCCCAAGATCAACGAGGGCCTGTTCGACTTCGACTACGATCTTAATCCCATCCCGCTTCTTGCGACCGAGTGGTCGGTCAGCGAGGATCAGTTGCGCTATACGTTCAAGCTGCGCGAGGGGGTCAAATGGCATGACGGCGCCGACTTCACATCGGCCGACGTCGCCTTCACCATTTTCCGGCTTAAGGAAGCCCATCCGCGCGGCCGGATCACCTATCAGAACGTCACGGCCGTCGAGACGCCCGATCCGCACACAGCAATCGTCGTGCTCACCAAACCCGCGCCCTATCTCATTACGGCGCTCTCCAGTTCGGAATCGCCGATCGTTCCGAAACATGTCTACGAAACCTTCAAACCACAAGAGCAGCCCAAGCTTGCCCAGACGATCGGAACCGGCCCGTTTCTTCTGAAGGAATGGGTTCCCGGCAGCCACCTGATCTTCGAGCGCAATACGAATTACTGGGATGCGGGAAAGCCCTATCTCGATCGTGTCATCCTGCGTGTCATCCTCGATCCGTCCGCTCGCGCTGCCGCGCTCGAGACCGGCGAGATCGATATCGGCGCCAACCCAGTGCCCCTGTCGGACATCGAGCGCCTCAAGGCCAATCCCAACCTGGTCGTCGATACGACGACCTATGCCTATTCCGGACCACAGCAGCAACTGTTCTTCAATTATGAGAACGAAATCCTGACCAAGCGCGACGTGCGCCTGGCGATCGCGCATGCCATCGATTTGCAGAAGCTTGTCGATATCGCTCTGTTCGGCTATGCGCAGGTCTCGCCGAGCCCGATCAGCACCGCCTTGCCGAAATGGTATGATCCGAGCATCAAGGCCCGTGAACCGGATCCCAAGCTCGCAGAAAAGCTGCTCGATAAGGCGGGCTACCCGCGCGGTGCAAATGGCGTGCGCTTCAAGCTTCGTCTTGCCTACAATTCCTTCCTGCCGCCCTCTTATGCCGACTTCATCCGCCAGTCGCTTTTGGCCGTCGGCATCGATGCGGAAATTCTCAAATTCGACCTCGCGACCTTCCTGAAGACTGTCTACACCGATCGCGCCTTCGACCTCGTGATCGAATCACTGTCTAACACGTTCGATCCGACGCTCGGGGTCCAGCGCGCCTACTGGTCCAAGAATTTCAAGATCGGCCTCGTCTTCTCCAACGCCAGCCACTATGCCAACCCCGAGGTCGACCGGCTGCTCGAAGCTGCAGCCGTCGAGCCCGACGAGGCCAAGCGCCGCGATCTCTGGTACCAGTTCCAGCGCATCATTCACGAGGATGTCGTCTCGGTCGATCTTGTCGCCGCAGGCTCGCAAATCGTCGCCAGTAAAAAGGTGAAGAATTTCGCGCCCGGAGCGCAGGGCATCAACAACAGCTTCGGCCAGATATGGCTGAGCCCGGATGCCTGATGGCTCCGACATGACCGGCCGCCCCTACGGGGACGGCCGAGCCTTGTGTTATTTCGAATTTCAGATACGCCCCGCCTCCAGGCGAGCGAGGGCGTTTTTGGCGGCGATCACCCTGACCATGTGGTTCTGCGGCGCGTGCGAGCGGCCGGTGATCGCATCGCGATGCTGACGTTCGAGTCCGAAATCCCTGTTGAGCCCGGGATTACCGGCAAGATCGAGCGCCAGGCTTGTCACCGCAACCGCGTTGTCGATCACCACATGGCGCACCGCCATGCCGTCGATCCCGACCGGCCTTCCGGCATCGACGTCTTCGCCGAGCGAACGCAGCAGCCTGGCATTCGTCGACAGGCGAACCTCGATCTCGCCGAGACCATCCTGGATGCGGGGCACGGTTGAAATCGGTGCGCCGAGGCTTGCAGGCGCATGATGCGCCGAGAAGGAGATCACCCTGTCACGCGCCGACAGCGCCACGCCGTGATAGACGGCGCCGATCAGCGAAAAGAAGAAGGCCGTCGCGTGCTCCTCCCGCCTTATCGGCTCCGAAGCGGGCTGCGCCTCGATAACGTCTTCGAGGGGGATCGCGACATCATCAAGAATGATGTCGTCACTGGCGGTCGCGTGCATGCCGGCGGCGTTCCAGGTCTTCTCGATCGTCAAACCGGGGCTGTCGGTCGGCACGAGGAAGGAGGCAAGTCGTGGCTCGGGCTCGTCGGTCAGGGCCAGAAGCGATACCCATTTGAGGATCGGAATGCCGGTCACATAGGTCTTGCGACCGGTAATCCGCCAGCTGTCGCCGACCCGCCTTGCAATCGTCTCCGGCAAGGCGCCATGGGCCGGAGAGCCGATACGCGGCTCGGCCTGGGCGGCGTTGATCAGGGCCGGGCCGAGCCGGTTGGCAAGAAGCACCCGCTCGGCGAGATGGCTCGGCCATTTTCCGAACCGCCGCAGGCTGTAGTGGCTATTGTAGTGCATGGCGAGCACCAGCGCCGTGGAGGGTTCGCCGCGGGCGATCTCGCTGATCACAGCCTGCGCATCCGCAAGCCCGCCGCCATAGCCGCCGTGCTCTGGCGCCGTCATCAAGCCGAGCAGGCCCGCCTCGTAGAGCCGGGCGAAGTTCTCGAAAGGAAATTCGCCGCTCGCGTCGAAATGATGAGCGTCTACCGCGAAATCCTTAGCAAGCCGTCGTGCTCTGTCGATGGGGTCGATCGTTTCCTGCAGCATGCTTATCTCCTGTCAGGCGACAGCGCGGGCATCAAAGCCGTCGATATGACGGCGGTCGACCCAATCGGCGATATCGAAGTCGGCAGCGAGGAAACCAAAGTCGCGCAGGAAATCCTTGTAGTGGCCGACCGCTTCGACCAACCCGGGCTCCAGACCGAGGCCGAGATGGCGGTGGATCTCCGCCCCGTTTGCCGCCAGTACCTGCTCCTCGGTGGCGCCTGCCTCGCGGGCAACGAAGCGGCGGGTTTCGTCGGGATGGGCTTCGGCCCAGTCGGACGCCTTGTAGATCGCCTCCAGGAGCCGGTAGACGAGATCGGGTCGCTCGTCCGCAAGCAGTTCGTCCACAGTGAGGACGCGCGGCGAACCGGAATTGATGCGGATCTTCGGGTCAGGGTGAAAACCGAATTCAACGACCTGAACGGCACCGATCAGATTGGCGACGCTGATGCCGGCCGTTCCCTTCACATAGATCGCATCCACCTCAGCACGGAGGAGGGCTGCGATCTCCTCGCCATAGGCCTGACGACGCTTTAGACCGAATAGCGATGGTCCCTCCTGGGTGGCAAGCACGGAATCGGCAAGTGCGATGTCGATGATCTCCACATCGCCAAGCGCAAGACCTTCGAGTGAAAGGGCCGACTGCAGACCTTTCAAGGCCGTGGCGCGCATGAAGTCGACGATACCTTCCGGCCGGCGGGCAATGCCGAAACGACGCCCCTTCAGGTCCTTGGTGTGTTTGATCCCGGTCTGGGGCAGGGTGATGATCGCTTGAAACTCGTCGGTCCAGGTGATGCCGACGAGCCGGGTCTTGCGGCCTTCCGAGCGGGCGCGGATTGGCGGCACATTGCCGCCATGGCGGAAGGACCAGTCCAGCGTATGGTTGAAATGGCTCTGGCGGATGGCGCGGTCCGGCGAGTCGATGATCGAGTTAAGTGTCACACCTTCCTTGCGGAAGCCTTCCTCCAGGTAGCCGAGTTGGGCGGCAAGGCCAACCGGTGTCGGCACCGGGCAGCGCGTGTACCAGATTTCGGAAATGGCATTGCTGGTCATGGTTGTCCCTTTCTCAGTGGCGCAGGCCGGCCTGCTTCATCAGCGGCAGCACGTCGCTGCCGAAGAATTCGAGGTCGTCACGGAAATCGAAGAAGCTGAGCTGCAGACCGTCGACGCCGGCTGCCTTCAATTTCAGAAACTGGTCGACCACGCTTTCAGGCGAGCCGATGACGCGGATATTGCCGCCGACGAAGCGGTAGGGATCCTGGGGATCGCGGCCTTTCCAGGCCTGGGCGTCGGAGTTTAGCGACGAAAACCCCTGCGGCGAGCGCTGGTCGCCATGGGCGACGATCCTGTCGGCAAGCTCCCAGGCCTCTTTTTCTGTCGGCCGGCAGATGACCATCGGATTGAGCAGCGTGCGCACCGTGCGTCCGACATCCTTGGCCGCATCCTTGACCCTCTTGGTATGGGCGGGCAGCGACTGTAGCGCGCTGTCGATATCGGCCCCCGTCGGGCTGGTGATGAAGACGATGTCCGAATAGCGGGCCGCAAAGGCGATGCCGGCATCCGAACCCGTGGCATTGACGAGGATCGGTCGGCCGAAATTGGGCTTCGGCGTCACGAAGCCGCCGCCGAGTTTCCAGCTGCTTTCGCCCTCGAAGGAATAGTTCTCCGTGTCGGTCCAGAGGCGCTGCACGACCTCGAGGAATTCGGCCGCCAGCTCGTAACGCCTGTCATGTTCGATGCGCGGCCAGCCGAACATTTCGTGCTCGACCGCGCGGTGGCCGGTCACGACATTGATGCCCCAACGGCCGCCGGTGATGTGGTCGAGTGTGGCGCCGAATTTGGCAAGATGCAGCGGATGCCAGGGACCGTAGAGGACATGCATGGTGGAGATCAGCATGATTTTCTTCGTGAGCCCGGCAAGGGCTGCGGTTGATACGAAACTGTCGAGGGCCTGGCCGTTGAAGACGCCGCCATAGCCGCCCTTCGGCAGCCATTGCGACAGGGCGAAGACGAGATCGAAGCCGAGTTCCTCGGCCCTTAACGTGAGCGCCTTATTGTAGTCGAAGCGCCAGTCGGTCGACCGCTCAAGGGTCGATTGCGTCCAGCCACCGGCCTGGATCGGCAGGAAAAGGCCGAGCAGTACCGGCTGTTTGAGCGCCTGCGAGAGCGGGCTTTCGGCAAAATCGGTGGGGGCGGAAAATTTCGGCAGGCCGACGATGGAGCCGGGAGGATGTTGGATGGACATGACGGATCTGTTTCTCTTTCTGCCTGCCTAGGCTGCCACCACATAGGCGTAGGCGAGGCTGCCCGAAACGCCTTCGCCACCGACCGTGTGGTCGGCGATGCGCTTGTTGTAGATGGTCAGCTCCGGCTGGCTGGCTATGTCGATCGCCGGTAGGTCCTCGACGAGAATTTGTTGGATCTCGCGCCACTGATCGACACGTTTTTTCGCATCGACCTCGATCGCCGCAGCCTCCAAAAGCGCATCGACCTTAGGATTGCTGTAGGCGGAGCCGTTGGAGAAGGGCACGCCCGGCTTGAAGTTCTTGCTCCAGTAGAGACGTTGGACGCCGACGGTCGGATCGAAGAGGTTGCTCATGCCCTCGAAGGCGAAATCGAAATCGCGGTCGGTATAGATGCGTTTGGTATAGGTGGCGAAGTCCTGGCTGCGGACGGTCGCATCGACACCGACCTTGGAGAGCGCCTGGCGGATATATTCCGAACCGCGCGGATAGGTTTCTCCGCTCGGCACATAGTCGAGATTGATGCGGATGCGCACGCCGTCGCTGCCACGCGGATAGCCGGCCTCGTCGAGCAGCTTTTCGGCGGCAGCAAGATCGATCGGATAGGTCTTCAGATCGCCATCATACCATTTGGCAAGATTGGGATTGATCGGACCGGGAATGGCCGCGCCATAGCCGTAGTTGATGGTGTTGAGGATCACCTTGCGGTCGATCACATGGGCGAAGGCCTGGCGGACGCGAATGTCCTTGAAGAAGGGACGTTCGAGGTTGAACTCGATGCGGCTGACGCCGTTCGCATACTGATAGCCGCGCTGCTCGAAGGCGATACCGGGGACCTCCTTCAGACGTTCAAGGTCGCTGAGAGGAACGGGCGTCGAGGGCGCAAGATCGATTTCGCCGGTTTCGATCGCGATGGAGCGTGCCGCTGCATCGGGAATGAAGCGGACGATGAGCTGGTCGAGATAGGGACGCGGTTGATCCCAGTATTCAGGATTGCGCTCATAGACGAGGTGGCTGCCGCGAACCCATTCCTTGAACTTGAAGGGGCCGGTTCCGATCGGTGCAAGGTTGGCCGGGTTTTCCGTGACCTTCGTTCCTTCATAGATATGGCGCGGAACGATCGGCGTCTCGGAGGAGGCAAGCGCAGTGATGAGGTAGGGAGCCGGCTTGGAGAGTTTCAGGATCGCAGTCAGCGGATCCGGCGTTTCGACGTCGACGAGGTTGAGGAACGTGTTGCGGCCACGCGGATGAACCTCCTTCAGCGTCTTGATCGAGAAAGCGACGTCGGCCGATGTGAAGGTCTGGCCGTCATGCCATTTTACGCTCTCGCGCAGGTGGAACGTGTAGGCCAGCCCATCCGGGCTCACCGACCATTCCTTGGCCAGGAGCGGCTGCGGGTTCAGCTCGAAATCATAGGTCAGAAGGCCTTCGATCACCTTCGGCGAGACGTAGACGGAATTGAAGGCAGTGTTAGCAATCGTCGTCAGCACCGGCGGCTCGGCCGACAGGAGCAGCGTCGCTGTGCCGCCACGCACAGGGGCCGCAAAGGCCGGCAGGCGTGTCGCCGACGCCACGGTGAGCGCAACGGAAGCAAGAAGGAAATTGCGGCGTGTCGGGGCAGGAAATGCTGGCATGGTCGGTCCCTCAATGATTGTGCGTGCCCGTTGCCAGGCGTCCTGGGTTCGCCTTTCCATACTTCGGCGCCGCAGTAGAGTTTTTTACCCAATTCCGGAGCTGCTTCGGTAGGAAATTCTTATGTAAATCTTAGTGACGTTAAATAATTTCAAAAGACTTCGATATTCGATCTCTTCTTGGAATTATTTACTAATATGGATTTGACAAAACCCACAGATTTAGTCAACTACTATCTCAACGCAGCACGATGAATTCTTCCGGCGACGCGAGGTGGAAATCCATGTCGGCACTCAAGCGGGTCGCCCGCACAATCAGAAAGACCGTCATTCAGGCCGTGCCGACCATGCTCGGCATCGTCATATTGAGTTTCTTCCTGCTCAAGCTCGCACCGGGCGATGCGGCCGACGTGATGGCGGCAGAATCCGGCTCGGCCACGGAGGAAACAATGGCGGCTCTGCGCCAGCGCTTCGGGCTCGACAACCCTCTCCTCGTGCAGCTCGCCAACTACCTGGACAACCTGGCGCATTTCAGCCTCGGTTTTTCACCGCGCTACGGAATGCCGGTTGCCGATCTAATCGGCCAGCGGCTGCCTGGAACACTGACGCTGATGCTGGCCGCGCTGCTGATCGCCATTGCCGTTGGTCTGCTGCTCGGCGCGTTGATGGCAAGCTTTTCCGGCAGGCTTGCCGACCGGGTGATCTCGGTCGTCTCGCTGCTGTTTTACTCAATCCCCGGCTTCTGGATCGGCCTGATGCTGATCCTGTTTTTCTCGGTCAAGCTCGGCTGGCTGCCGAGCGGCGGCGACAGCACGATCGGATCGCGGCTGACCGGGCTTCCGGCGCTCCTCGACCGGATCCGCTACATGGTGTTGCCGGCAACCTCGCTCTCCCTCTTCTATCTGGCAATCTATGCGCGACTGACACGCGCGGCGATGCTGGAGGTCAAGTCGCAGGATTTCGTCCGCACCGCCCGCGCCAAGGGCGTGTCGCCCTTCTTCCTGACCACGCGTCACGTGCTGCGCAATGCGCTGATCCCGATCACGACAATGGCCGGCATGCATTTCGGGGGCATGCTTGGCGGAGCCGTCGTGGTCGAGACCGTCTATAGTTGGCCGGGGCTCGGCCGGCTTGCCTTCGAAGCCGTGATGGCCCGCGATTTTTCCGTGCTGCTCGGCATCTTGCTCTTGTCCTCCTTCCTTGTGATCGTCGCCAACGCGGCCGTCGATCTGCTGCAGGCATGGATTGATCCCAGAATCGGAGCCAGCCGATGACCAGTCAGAAGCTTCATACCTATGCCGGCAGCGCAATCGATCTGGCCGAGCACGATAGCGACGCCTCGCGGCCGCTGCCCCAAAAACCCGCCGAGCCGAGCTGGACGCATATCCATGCGCCCGACGTGCGCGCCGCCGCCGCACCCGGTATTGCCTGGCGCGGTCTGCGGCGGGAGCTCAAGGTTTTTCTGTCCAATCCCACCGCATTGTTCGGCGTCCTGTTCCTGATCGCCACCGCACTCGCTGCCCTTCTTGCTCCCGTCTTTTATCCCGGCGATCCGATGGAGATGGTGGCGCGACCGTTCCTCTGGCCGGGCCAAAATCCGTCCTATCCGCTCGGTACGGATTCGATGGGACGCGATGTGCTCGCAGGCATCCTCCACGGGGCGCGCATTTCGCTTACGGTCGGTATCGCTGCGACCGCCCTCGGGCTTTCCGCCGGCATCGCGATCGGCGCGATGGCGGGATATTTCGGCGGGATCGTCGATGATCTCCTGGTGAAATTCATCGAGATCTTCCAGACGATCCCGAGCTTCGTCTTGCTCGTCGTCCTGGTCGCCATCGCTCAGCCGACGACCTCGACCGTCACAATCGCGATTGCGATCGTCAGTTGGCCGACGGTGGCGCGCCTGACACGGGCCGAGTTCCGCGCCATCCGCGAGAAGGACTATGTGCTGGCCGCTCGAAGCCTCGGCTTCGGCCATGCACGCATCATCTTCCGCGAAATCCTGCCGAACGCCCTGCCGCCGCTGATCGTCACCTCCTCGGTTATGGTCGCAAGCGCCATCCTGATGGAATCGGCGCTGTCCTTCATGGGGCTTGGCGATCCCAATCGCGTCTCCTGGGGATCGATGATCGGTGCCGGCCGGGACGTGATCCGCACCGCTTGGTACCTGACAGCCCTGCCGGGTCTCGCGATCGTCTTTACCGTCCTCGCCCTCAATCTTCTGGGTGATGGGCTCAACGATGCGCTCAATCCGCGCTTTTCGGAGGAACGCTGATGAGCCATCTTCTCGAAGTCCGCGATCTCTTCGTCCGCTTTGCGACCGCAGAGCCGGTGAAGGGCGTAAGCTTCGACGCCAATCCCGGAGAGATGCTGGCGATCGTTGGTGAATCCGGCTCCGGAAAATCGCTGACAGCCCTTGCCCTAATGGGGCTCCTGCCACGGCACGCCCGGCCGGGTGGCGAAATCCTGTTTGACGGTCGCAGTCTGCTGACGCTGTCGGAACGGCAGCTGCGCCGGATTCGCGGGCGCGACATCGCGATGATCTTCCAGGAGCCGATGACCTCGCTCAATCCGGTCCTGTCGATCGGTGACCAGATCATCGAGGTGCTGCGGATCCATGAGGATCTGAGCCGCCGCCAGGCGCGTGCCCGGACGATCGAGCTTCTGGACCTCGTCAGTATTCCGGAGCCGGCCAGACGCATCGATGACTATCCCCATCAGCTGTCGGGCGGCATGCGCCAGCGCGTGATGATCGCGATTGCCGTTGCCTGCAATCCGAAACTTCTGATCGCCGACGAGGCGACGACCGCGCTCGACGTGACCATCCAGGCGCAGGTACTGCAGCTTCTCGACAATCTGCGCGCCAAGCTGAACATGGCCGTCATCCTGATCACGCACGATCTCGGCATCGTGGCGCAATGGGCTGATCGCGTCGTCGTCATGTATGCCGGCCGCAAGATCGAGGAGGGGCTGCCCGGTCCGGTCTTTGATACGCCCTATCACCCCTATACGCGCGGCCTCCTGGCTGCCTCGCCGCGGCTGACGGCTGATTATCATTATCGCGATGGGCCGCTTGCCGAAATTCCGGGCTCCATCGTCTCGGCCGCCGGCGAGAAGGGCTGCTCCTTCCGCCCGCGCTGTCCGGTCGCCCGTCCCGCCTGCGCCCAGGCGGTGCCGACGCTGTTTTCCATCTCGGCGGGCCGCGAAGTCGCCTGCCCCTATGTTTCAGTCCATGCGGAGGTCGCTCATGTCGCTCCTGTCGGTCGATAGGCTCTCCACCCATTATCCAGGCAGCGCCGGCACGGTGCGTGCCGTCGACGGCGTGTCACTGGAAATCGCGGAAGGCGAGACAGTTGCGCTCGTCGGCGAATCCGGTTGCGGCAAGTCGACGCTCGGCAAGTCGCTGACGCGTCTCGTCACGCCGTCTTCCGGGCAGGTCCGCTTTCGCGGCCGCGATGTTATGGCCATG
Organism: Rhizobium sp. YAF28; assembly: GCF_052113285.1. Lineage (NCBI taxonomy): Bacteria > Pseudomonadati > Pseudomonadota > Alphaproteobacteria > Hyphomicrobiales > Rhizobiaceae > Rhizobium > Rhizobium sp. YAF28. The sequence goes on from NZ_JBFRCX010000008.1 coordinate 84,577, forward strand.
TCGAACAAGGAGCTGCAGTCGATCCGCCGCAGCATCCAGATGATCTTCCAGGACCCCTTCGCTTCGCTCAATCCACGGCAGACCATCCGCACCATATTGACGGCGCCGCTTGCCGTGCATGGCATCGGCGATCGCAGGAAACGTGATGCGATCGCTGCGGGAATGGTCGAGCACGTCGGCCTGCCACGCGACAGCCTGGAGCGCTATCCGCACGAATTTTCCGGCGGCCAGCGCCAGCGCATCGGCATTGCCCGGGCGCTGATCCTGCAGCCCGAGCTCGTCATCTGCGATGAACCGGTCTCGGCACTTGACCTGTCGATCCAGGCCCAGATCCTCAACCTGCTGGTCGAGATGAAGACGGAGCTGTCGCTTTCCTATCTTTTCATCTCGCATGATCTATCCGTCGTTCGTTATTTCGCCGACCGTGTGCTCGTCATGTATCTCGGGCGTATAGTCGAAAGCGCCTCGACCGCCGACCTCTGGAACGGTGCCAAACATCCCTATACGCAGGCCCTGCTTGCCGCCGTGCCCGACCCGTCGCGGCGCAAGCAGGCCGCCCCGATCACCGGCGACCTGCCAAGTCCGCACAATCCACCTTCCGGCTGTCGCTTCAACACGCGCTGTCCGCTTGCCACCGATATTTGCCGGGCCGAGGATCCGGCATTCCGCCAGTTCGGCGCCGGCCATGCCGTCGCCTGTCACCACGCTCAATGAATGGAGAATGAAATGGTCGATTATCGCTACCTCGGGCGCAGCGCGCTCAAAGTGTCACCGCTCAGCCTTGGAACCATGATGTTCGGCGGGCCGACGCCCGATGAGGTCGCCTTCCGCATCATCGACAGGGCCCGCGAGCAGGGGATCAACTTCATCGACACGGCCGACGTCTATCACGACGGCAAGTCGGAAGAGGTCGTGGGCCGTGGCATCAAGTCAAGCCGCGACCATTGGGTATTGGCGACCAAGTTCGTCAACTCGCACACCAAGGGCCCGAACCTTGGCGGCCACTCGCGCAAATGGGTGATCGAGACGGTGGAGAATTCGCTGCGCCGGCTGAACACCGACTATATCGACATCCTCTATTTCCACCGCGCCGTCTTCGACGCGCCGCTCGAAGAGCCGGTGCGCGCCATTGCTGACCTTATCCGCGCGGGCAAGCTTCGCTATTTCGGGGTCTCGAATTTCCGCGGCTGGCGCATCGCCGAGATCGCTCATCTTGCCGATCAGCTCGGCATCGATCGGCCGGTCGCAAGCCAGCCACTCTACAACATCGTCAACCGCACGGCCGAAGCCGAACAGTTGCCGGCCGCCCACTACTACGGCCTCGGCGTTGTCTCCTATTCGCCGCTCGCCCGCGGCGTGCTGACCGGCAAATACGAGCCGGGCAAGGAGCCGGGTGCCGATACGCGTGCAGGGCGTGGCGACAAGCGCATCCTCGAAACCGAATGGCGTCCGGAATCGATTGCGATCGCCAAGGAGATCGCTGCCCATGCCAACCGCAAGGGCATTACGCCGACCGAGTTCGCGCTCGCCTGGGTGCTGAACAACAAGCTGATCTCGGCCGCCATCACCGGTCCGCGCACCGAAGAGCATTGGGACAGCTATATCCGCGCGCTCGACGTCAAGCTCGATGCCGAGGACGAGGCCCTGGTCGACAGGCTGGTGACGGCCGGTCATCCGTCGACGCCGGGCTTCAACGATCCAAGCCATCCGGTCGAAGGGCGCGTTCCGCGCGTCAGCGAAGGTGGGACCGACAATGTCGTGTCGCTGACGCGCGCCGTCGCCTGAGGCCGTCAGGGAGGATCCGCTCTCGTGTGGATCCTCCCCATTCTTCAAAAATCCGCCGTTGAAAGCTTGACCATGGCCACTCCGACCTCTTCCGTGCTGTTATCTGCAGGTGGATCTGCGCCCGATTCCGATCTTGCCGCCCTGCTTTCGACGGTACCGGCGCTCGCAGCCGAAATCGGCAAGGAAGCGGCACGGCGCGATCTCGATCGCGAGCTTCCGTTTGAGGCTTTCCGCCTGTTCAAGGAGGCCGGTCTCGGAGCGCTGCGCATCCCCGTCTCGCTCGGCGGGCCTGGCGGCAGTGTCCTCGACTATATCGAAACGATCATGGCGATCGGTGCGGCCGATTCCAATGTGGCGCATGCGCTTCGCAGCCACTTCAATTTCACCGAGAGCCTCATTCTCAATCCGAATACAGCGCTCGATCGCACACAGCTTGCCAGAGTGCTTGCCGGCAAGCTGTTCGGCGGCGCTCATACGGAACAGGGCACCAAGCGGCCCGGCGAGGTGACGACCAGGCTTTCAAAATCCGGCGACAGCTATCGCCTCAACGGCCGCAAATGGTATGCGACGGGCACTGCCTTTTCCGATTTCGCTTCCTTCAGCGCGAAAAATGACGAGGACCAGCTCGTCAGCGTTCTCTTGCCGGTCGACCGCAAAGGCATCACCATTCTCGATGATTGGGACGGCATGGGCCAACGGCTGACCGCAAGCGGCGGCGTGCTGCTCGAGGACGTGGAGGTGCTGGCCCATGAGATTTCCACGCGCGGCCTCAATTCGCTTGTCGGGCGTCATACATCGACCCTGCGCCAGCTCCACCTTGCCGCTTCCATGGCAGGTGCGGTGCGCGGCGCAGTGGCCGAGGGTACCGATTACGTGCGCAGACAGGCACGTTCGGCTGCCCATAGCGCGGCCGAGACGGCCAATGCCGACCCCTTTGTCCAGAAAATTCTGGGTGAGATCGCCAGCGGCTCGTTTGCTGTCGATACGCTGATCCGCGAGGCGGCCCGCGCGCTTGACCGTTCCGTCGCGGCGTTCGGAGCAGGCGATCCGGAACGACTGGAAGCGGCTCTTGTCGAAAGCGCCCTGACGACGGCGCGCACGCAGATCGTCGCCTCTCAGATCGCGCTTTCTGCCGCAACCAACGTCTTCGAGCTCGGCGGTGGCTCGGCTACATCGAGGCATCTCAACCTTGACCGCCACTGGCGCAATATCCGCACTGTGCTCAACCATAATCCGCTTTTGCACAAGGCGCGTGTGGTCGGCGATTTCTACATCAACGGAACGACGACGCATCTGGAGGAAGGCAAGGTCTTCTAAAGCCCAGCCGGTCGCGTCGCTTCCATCTATCACCCGGGGTCATCCGGATCTCCGGCCGCCGCGTCGGCAGGAGATCTTTGCGCCTTTCTTGCTGTCGTCCCCCGGATCTGCGTGACGGGGAGGGAGGTCTCATGCATTTCGATCCAAAGCCAGGCCATTCCGTCATCATTATCGGCGGCGGGTTTGCCGGCGCGCTAACCGCGCTCAAACTGCTCGACCAGACCACGGTCGCGCTGTCGATCACCATCATCGAGCCGCGTGCCGAGCTCGGGCGCGGCGTTGCCTATAGCACCAGCGATCCCGCCCATCTCGTCAACGGACCGGCTGAGATCTTCTCGCTCTATCCCGAAGACATGGGGCACCTGGCCCGCTGGCTTACCGAACACGGCCCCGCCAACGGCTGGCAGCCGCCCGCAGACGTTGCCGCAAGCAGCCCGCCGCGCCATCTTTACGGGACCTATGTGCGCTACGAACTGAAGCGCGCGGTTGCACAGGCACGTTCCGGATCGAGCCTGCAGCATGTCCGTTCGTCGGCGGCACATCTGTCATCATCGCCACACCGGGTCCGTGTTGCGACCACGGACGGCACTGTCTTGGAAGCGGACGAGGCCGTCCTGGCGCTCGGGGTATTCCAGCCCGATCTGCGCCCTGCCGAGGCAGCTGTGGCGGGACATCCGCGCTTTGCCGAAAATCCCTGGAACACGGCAGCGCTCGACCGGTTGCGCGACAGTTCCGATATCCTCATCATCGGTGCCAGTCTCTCCATGGTTGATGCGATCGCGAGCATGGAGGCGAGGGGGTTTCGTGGACGCTACCGGGTGATTTCGCGGCGGGGCCAGTTCGTCGAGGGTCGCAGGAATGCCGAGCCGGCCCGCGACTTTCTCGCCGAGGGACCCTTTCCTGCGACGGCGCGCGGCCTGCTTGCGCGCGTCAAGGCGGAACGGCGCCGGCTTGCCGCCGCTGGTGGGGACTGGCAGGGGCTGCCGCTTGCCATTCGCCCCTACATCCTGCCGCTCTGGCAGAATGCAGAGGATCGGGAAAGACTGCGCTTTGCCCGTCATCTGAGGGCCTTCTGGGACGTGACGGCACATCGATCCGCGCCGGAAAGCCACCGCAGCGTCGAAGAAGCGCGGTCGCAGGGACGGCTCGTCGCAGAGACGGCCCGCCTGCTGGCGCTAAGGCCTGATGAGAACGGTATTGCAGCAATCCTGAAGACGGCGGGCGGCCTCGAGGATACCGTGTTCGGCGGTGTGATCGATTGCCGTGGACATCAGTTGCACGACTGGCGGCAAATCTCTGATCCGTTTGTTCGCCAGCTTCTTTCAAGCGGCGAGGTGCGCCCGCATTCGACCGGCTTCGGCATCGACGCCACCCCTGAAGGCGACCTCATCAATGAGGAAGGGTGCGTTCACCGCAACTTGAGCGCCATCGGCCATCCGTTGCGCGGTGTCGCCTGGGAATCGAGCTCGATCACCGAGCAGCGCACGCAGGCGATCGCGCTTGCCGACCGCATCCTCGCGAAATTCACGCCGGCCCGCGCCGCCTCTTAAGCAAACATTTATTCGACAGATCGGAAAGCGATCGGGGGCGCATCTGGCGATGCGCCCCCGATCCGTGAAGGCTGGTCGTGACCCCCGAACCGTCAGCCTTCGCCGTCCTTGATATAGACCTCGGCGAAATTGGCCTGGACGCCTTCGGCGCCGATCGTGTGGTTCTTCACCCGCTTGTTGAAGACCGTGACATTTTCCAGCGCGATCAGATTGACCACCGGAACCTCGTCGGCGATGATCCTCTGGAAATCGTTGAATTCTTGTCTTCGCTTGTGCTCGTCGATTTCGATTGATGCTGCCTCCAGCAGCCGGTCGACCTCCGGGTTGGCGTAATGCGCCGCATTGGAAAAAGGCAGGCCGAGCTTGAAGTTCTTCGACCAGTAGATGCGCTGGACGCCGAGCGTCGGATCGAACTGGTTGCCGAGATATTCGGCCGTGACGTCGAAGACGCGTTCGGTATAGACCTTCTGGATGTAGGTCGAGAAATCGTAGGAATCGATCGTCGCGGCAATGCCGATACGGGTGAGATTCTGTTTCAGATATTCGATGACCCGCTTGAAGCCTTCATTGTAGGAATTGTGGGTGAGCCTGAGGGCAAAGCGCGTGCCGTCGGCGCCGCGCTTGTAGCCGGCCTCGTCGAGAAGCTGTTCGGCTGCCGCAAGATCGTAGGCGTAGGGCTTGATCGAGCCGTCGTGGTAGCGTGACAGGAAGGTACTGATCGGTGTCGGCGAAATATGGCCGTAACCGTACCAGACTGTGTTGAGGATGACGTCGAGATCGATCGCGTGGGCGATGGCGCGGCGAACTCTGACATCCTTCAGATATTCGTTGTCGAGATTGAAGATGAGCTGGGTCTGATCGCCCTTGGTTTCGTAACCGCGGGAATCGACGCTGATATTCGGCAGCGCCTTGATGCGCTCGAGATCGCTGAGCGGGATCGGATTGTCGCCGCCGATATCGAATTCACCGGTCTCGAATCCTGCTGCTCGTGCCGCTCCATCGGGCACGAAGCGGATGACGATCTGGTCGAGATAGGGTTTGCCTGCATCCCAGTAGTCGGCATTACGCTCCAGGATGATATGCGAGCCGCGCGTCCATCCCTTGAAGACGAAAGGGCCGGTGCCGATCGGTGCGCTGCCGTTCTTGTTGAGCGGCACGTCGGCGATCGCGACATTGTCGTAGATATGCTTCGGCACGATCGGCGATTCCGCCGCATAGAGAGCGCTGAGCAGGTAGGGTGCGGGCTTCGACAGGCGGATGACCGCTGTCAGCGGATCAGGTGTCTCGACCCTGACGACATTGGCGAAGGTGCCGCGCCCGCGCGGATGGACCTGCTTTAAGAGTTCGATCGAATAGGCGACGTCATCGGCGGTGAAGGGTTTGCCATCATGCCATTTGACATCAGGTCGCAACCTGAACGTGTAGCTCAGGCCATCGTCCGATATCGACCATTCGGTCGCAAGCTGCGGTTTCGGGGTCAGGTCGAAATCATAGGTCAACAGCCCCTCGGTGATCTTCGGACTGACCTTCTGTGTGCCGCCGGCGGTGTGCGCCAGCGCCAGGATTGTCGGCGGTTCTGGTACGACAATGAAGTTCAGCGTTCCGCCCGGCTTCGGCTTGTCTTCTGCGGCCTTGAGGCCGAACGAGGGCACGAGCGTGCTGGCGGTGGATAAAAGCAGCAGCTGGTTGAAAGTGCGGCGATTGATGCTCATGAGGATCGTCCCTGTCAGGCGTTCTTGAGGAGATAGGCGGAGGAGAGGCTGCCCGAGAGACCGTCGGCAACCACCGTATGGTCCTGGACCATCTTGTTGAAGATCGTCAGCTGCCGGAAGGAGACGAGCGTGATATCGGGCAGATCGCGGGCGATGATCACCTGCATGCGGTTGAAGAGTTCGACGCGTTTGGCCCTGTCGTTCTCGACCGCAGCCTGTTCGAAGATCGCGTCGATTTCCGGATTGTTGTAGCCCGAGCCGTTCGAGAAGGGCACGCCCTTCTTGAAGTTCTTCGACCAGTAGAGACGCTGCACGCCGATGGTCGGATCGAACGTATTGCCCATGCCGTTGGTGACGAAGGCGAAATCGCGGTCGGTGTAGACGCGCTTCAGCCAGGTCGGCACATCCTGTCCGCGCAGCGTCACCTTGACGCCGATCTTGGACAGCGCATCGCGCAAATAGTCACCGATACGAGTATAGGTGTCGCCATAGGGCATCACATCGTGCGGCACCTCGAAGCGCACACCGTCTGGCCCGCGCGGGAAGCCTGCTTCGTCGAGAAGCTGTTCGGCCTTTGCCGGATCATGGGCATAGACCGGGACGTCAGGATTATAGAAAGCCTTGAGGAAGGGGCTGATCGGGCTCGGCGCTGCGACCGCATAGCCGTAGAAGGCGATATTGGCGACAGTCTGCCGGTCGATCGCATGGGCCACGGCCTGGCGGACCTTGTCATGCTTGAAATACTCGTTCTGCAGGTTGAACTCGATGCGGTAGACAGTCGGCGAATAATCGTTGCCGCGATCGTCGACGGCAAGCGTGGGCGAGGCTTTCAGCCGGTCGATTTCGCTCAGCGACACCGGCGTATCGGGAGCAATATCGACTTCGCCGGTCTCAAGTGCTGCAAGTCTGGCGCTGGCATCGGGAATGAACTTGACGACGATGCGGTCGAGATAGGGCTTGCCCTGGTCCCAATAGTCGGGATTGCGATCCAGGATCACATGGCTGCCGACCGCCCATTCACGGAAGATGAAAGGACCGGTGCCGATCGGGGCGCGGCCATTTGCGTGTCCGGCAAGATCGGTGGCGCCCTCGTAGACATGTTTGGGCACAATCGGGGATTCGCTCGCCTGCAAGGCGCCGATCAGATAGGGCGCCGGCTTCGACAGGCGGATGATGGCGGTATGGGCATCCGGTGTCGCGACCTCCTTGACGCTGGAGAAGGTGGCCCGGCCACGCGGATGCACCTCCTTGAGTGCCAGGATCGAGAAGGCGACATCCTCGGCGGTAAAGGGTTTGCCGTCATGCCATTTGACGCCTTGCCTGAGTTCGAAACGGTATTCCAGCCCGTCGTCGCTGACGTACCAGGCGGTCGCAAGCTGCGGGATCGGCTTGAAGTCCAGCCCGTAAGCCAACAATCCTTCGGTGACCTTGCCGGAGATGCGGGTGGTCGGGCCTGCCGTATGCGCAAGGGTGACGAGTGTGGGTGGCTCCGGCTGGACGAGCAGATTGAGCGTACCGCCGGCGACAGGCTCCGCCGCCTCGGCAAAGCGGCCGATGGGCACCACGGCGCTGAGCGCCGTGAACGCGAAGAGCTGATTGAGCTGACGTCTATTGATATCCATAACGACCCCCTGTGTCCGTTTCGGCCTGCCGAGGCCCACGCCTTGGTGAGCGCGCATGATCGGTCCGGGGAGGGGAAATCGAGAAGAATGTTTTTCTAACAGCGCCCGAAAGCAAAGCTTCGCGCAAATCGGCAGGCGTGCCGTGGCCGTAATAATCTAGTCTTTTAGTAGACAATTTTCCGATTTTAGTTTTTGCTTCTCCGGCAAGGGTGATCACGCGCAAGGAAATGTTTCCGGCCTCGCTATCGGCGCAAAGTGGGTTCTCGTCTTGTCTGGTCGGTTTGTGGTGCAATCAGCTCATGAACACGCTCGCGCCCCACCGCAGGAAGACCATCAATCCGACGCTTGCCCGTCTGCCGCCGCTGACGTCGCTGCGCGCCTTCGTCGCGACGGCGCGTCATCTCAATTTCATCCGTGCCGCCGAAGAGCTGCACGTCACCTCGGCTGCCGTCGGCCAGCAGATCAGGCTCCTGGAAAACTACCTTGGCCAGCCGCTGTTCAACCGGGTGCGCGGCCAGCTGCAGCTGACACCAGCAGGCCACGCCCTAATGCCGGGTCTGACCGATGCCTTCGACGCCGTTCTTTCGGCCATGACGCAGTTTGCGACGAGCGATCACGAGCAGCCGATCCGGGTGTCCGTCGCACCGTCCTTCGCCAGCAAATGGCTGATCCCGCGGCTCGATGCGCTTCGCCGCGCAGCCCCCGGCCTGCAGGTCCTGGTCGAAGCCTCGACCGATTTGACGGACCTCGACGCGAGCGACGCCGACTGCGTGATCCGCTTCGGCAGCGGCGCCTATCCCGGCCTCGCGGTCGATCATCTCTTCTCAGAGGCGGTCGTGCCAGTCTGCAGTCCGCAATTTGCCGACCACCACGGATTGTGGGAGCGACCGGAGGCGATCGAAGACGTGCCGCTTCTTCATGAAGAAGGGGCTGAGCATGACCATGCCTGCCCGGACTGGCATGCTTGGCTGCGCGCCGAGGGACTTTCCTATCGCCCGTCGCGCGGCGGCTTCCGATTGAACCAGTCCTCGCTGGTGCTCGACGCGGCTGTCGCCGGCCAGGGGCTCGGTCTCGGCAAGATCCGGCTCGCGGAAGCCGAGATCCGCAGTGGCCGGCTCGTCTGCCCCCTCGGCAGTCCGCAGGCGGTCGGCTATTCCTATTTTTTCGTCACATCCACCCACAAGGCGCGGCTGATGCGGGTCGATCTCTTCCGCAACTGGCTGCTTGCCGAGGCGCGCGCCGCGCAGACGATTGAGGTCGCCTCCTCCCGTAGCCCTCGATCCGATTTCGATATGATCGCCGCCGAGTGAGATCGTGCAGAGGCAGGCCGGGACGGCCTATTTCAGCCGGAACCCCAGTTTGCGCGCCACCTCGCCAAGTACATGGCGGCCCCTGAGCGCCTCGACCGTGCCGATGCGATTGCGAACCTGATCGGTCCAGTCGATCAGAGGCATGGTCTGTTCGGTCTGGAAGGTTCTGAGAATATAATTGTAACCGGCGAGATCATCGGCCGGTGCGCCATCTCGATAGCGCTCGCGGTGCAGGACGCTTGTCTGCGGCAGGCGTGGCTTGACGCCGGCGGGCACCGCCGGATCGGGATAACCGACCGTCAGGCCAAAAACGGGAAAGACACCATCGGGCAGGGCGAGTTCGCGGGCGACCGTTTCCGGATCGTTGCGGATCGCACCGATATAGCAGGTGCCGAGGCCAAGAGATTCCAGGGCGACGACGGCGTTCTGGGCGGCGAGTGCCGCGTCGATCACGCCAAGAAGAAAGCTTTCCACGTAGTCAAGACCTTCGCCCGTCGCGCCGCGCTCGGTTGCAATCTTGCGCGGTCGGGCAAGATCGGCGAGCCAGACGAGCAGAAGCGGGGCCTGGGCGATCTGGCGCTGATTGCCGGCAACCGCATTCAAACGTCCGCGACGTTCGACGTCTTCAACGGCAACCACGCTCCAGGCCTGCAGGTTCGAGGAACTCGGTGCCGACTGGGCGGCGGCAACGGCAAGCTCGATTGCCTCCGCCGGTACCGGGTCCTGCAGATAGTGACGCACGCTCCGATGTGAGAGGATCGTCTCGATGGTTTCGGTCCAATCGCCCGAAAGCTGCTGCTTATTGCGGTAACGCTCGCCGGCAAGCGCCTTCAGCCTGTCGTTGCCGACGTTTCTTTCTGCTGCTGTTGATGGCGTCATATCGATTTCCCCTGTCTGCTGTCATTGTCGATCGCTATTCTGCCGCGGCCGCATACGGGTTGGTCGGGCGGGCAAGACCGAGATGCTCGCGAAGCGTCCGGCCGCTATAGGCTCGCCGGAATAGTCCGCGTTTGCGCAGGATCGGCACGACCTCGTCGACGAAGACCTCGAGCCCGTGCGGCAATACGTCCGGCATCAGGTTGAAGCCATCTGCCGCGCCGGCGACAAACCAGCGTTCGATGTCGTCGGCAACGTCCTGTGGCGTGCCGACAATGGTGCGATGGCCGGTGCCCCCGTTCAAGGCACGGATCAGGCCGCGCACGCTGAGCCCTTCCCGTTTGGCGAGCGCCAGCGTCGCACGGAAGAATGTATGGCCGCCATCGGGTGGCAGCGGAATGTCGTCCGGTAGCGGCGCGTCGAGGTCGAGGTTCTTGGCGTCGAGCTGCAGCACGCCCGCAAGTCGAGCGAGACTATATTCGAGCGGTATCAGCTCGCGCAGCTCTTCCTGCCGGCGTTTGGCCTCGATCTCGGTACTGCCGATGATCGTCGCGAGGCCGGCAAGCACGAGGATGCTGTCGGCCGGCCTGCCGAAGCGGGCGGCACGCCGGCGCAGGTCACCGGCATAATCGAGCGCCTCTTCGAAGGATTGCGAGGCGGAGAAAACGGCTTCGGCATGTTCGGCCGCAAGCTCTCTTCCATCGTCCGAGCCGCCGGCCTGGACGAGAACCGGATGGCCCTGAGGCGGGCGTGGAATATTATGCGGCCCGTGCACCTGGAAATGCTTGCCGCGATGGGCGATCGCATGGACACGTGTCGGATCGACGAAACGGCCTGTCGCGACATCGCCGATAAAGGCATCTTCCTCCCAGCTGTCCCACAGCGCCTTGACGACGGCGGTAAATTCGCCGGCGCGCTCGTAGCGGCTGGAATGGGCGACCGGCTTTTCGAGGCCGAAATTGCGGCTCTGCGACAGGTCGGCGCTGGTGACGATGTTCCAGCCGGCCCGGCCGGCGCTCGCATAGTCAAGCGTCGCAAAGCGACGGGCGATATTGTAGGGTTCGTTATAGGTCGTCGAGGCGGTGGCGATGAGCCCGATATGCTGTGTGTTGGCGGCGACCAGCGCAAGCACGATCGTTGGCTCGAGCGAGGTCAGCGGCCGGAAGTCCACCCGGTCCGAGATCGCCGCCTGGTCGGCGAGGAAGACGGCATCGAACGTGCCGCGTTCGGCGATCCTGGCGACATTGATGTAGTGATTGATATCGAAGGAGGCGCGCGGATCGCCGCCTTCCATCCGCCAAGCCGCAGGCGAGAAGCCCGAATGCAGGATATTGATGTTGAGATGAAGCTCTCGCCCGCTCATTGGAATATCCCGGGTTCAGGACAGTCGCCCGTCAGGAACCACGTCCCGACATTGCGTGTCTTGTATTCGGCCGGATTGTGCAGCGTATGGATGCGCACATTGCGCCAGAACCGGTCGAAACCATGGGCGCGCACCGCCGACCGCGCGCCCATGACCTCGAAGATCTCGCTTGTCACCTCGAGCGCCACCTTGCCGGCCAGCACGTTGGCGGAAGCAACTGCAATCGCTGCCTGGCCGCGCTCGTCCGCCGTCAGCGCAGCGCCTTTGGCATAGGCGGCGTCCATGGCCTGAGCTGCCCGGTCGGCAAGCGCGGTCGCAGCCTGCACCTTCGTCCAGAGCTCACCATATTGCCGCTTGATCCAGGGATCGTCGACGTGTCGCTCGACGCCGGAATAGATCCAGGGCCGTGATTTCGTGACCGTATAGTCGCGGGCTGCTGTGAGCGCGCCCTGGGCGGTGCCGACAAAGACGTTGAGGAGCACGCTCTGCTGCTGCTGGGGCGCCAGAAGCGCGATCGGGTCGCGCGGGCGCTCCGCCAGGATTTCGTCACCGTCGATCCCGACATCCTTGTAGAAGACTCTACCGCTGCCTGTCTGCCGTTGGCCGATACCGTCCCAATCGTCGGCGATGGTGATCCCCGGACGATTGGCCGGAATATAGGCAAAGCTGCGCTGGTTGGTTTCCTCGTCTTCCCAGGCGACCATGAGATAGTCGGCGACATGCGAGCCGGAGGCGAAGGGGCGAAAGCCGTTCAGGATGACACCACCGGCGGTCTTTCGGCCGAACAGGCTCTTCGAAAAACTGTTGGTCGTATTGCCCCAGAACCAGCGGCCATCCGCTGAGCGACGCAAGATCTCATGTGAGCGCTTGTCGCCAGCCGTCGCCGCGTTCTGCAGCGGGCTGAAATGATAGCCGTAGAGATGACCGAGCGAACCATCGACCTTGGAAAATTCACGCAGAACCCTGAGCGCGGTCGAATAGGGCTGCCCCTCACCGCCGAATTCCTTCGGGATCAGCAGATTGACGAGGCCGCTCTCCTTCAGAAGCCTAATCTGTTCGCAGGGTCGGCCGCCGAGCTGGTCGCGTTCGACAGCATCGTGAGCAAAGATCTCCGTGAGTTCGGCCGCCTTGGCGAGATAGGGATTGTCTCGATCCGCCTCAAACAGGGCAGGCGGATTCGGTGTCGGCTCTGGTTGATTTGGCTCGAACGTTCCAGGCTTTACGGTCACGGTGTTCTTCCTTCACTTATGAAGCCGGGGGAAGCCATGGCGCTCGGCAAGCAGTTCGAGGATGCGATCGGTCTTGTTGACGAAACGCACGCCATTCCAGTGTTCCGCATCAGCCGGTGCGTTCTCGGCGAGAACAAGCACGGGCAACGACTGATGTTCCTCGCCGACGGCAGCAATCACGCTTGCGCGCGGCCGGGGAAAGGCAACCCGCTCCACCTCGATCCTGCCTGCAAGATCGGGGAAGGACGCCAGCAGTCCCTCGATAGCGTTGCAATAGGGGCAGACGAAACTGACGCCCGGCTTGTTGGGATCGGAAAAACCCGGTTCGATGAGATAAAGCTTGTCGTGGCTCATTGGTTTCTCCCTATTCGGCCGCCGCAGCATTGCTGGCATCTGCGAAGCGGTTTGCCGGGCGCTTGAGACCCAGATTCTCGCGCAGCGTCGCGCCTTCGTATTCAGTGCGAAAGAGGCCTCGGCGGCGCAGCTCCGGAACGACGAGCTCGATGAAGTCGGCAAGCCCGCCCGGCATCAGCGGCGCCATGATGTTGAAGCCGTCGGCCCCGTAATTTTCGAAACGCTCTTCGAGCACATCGGCGATCTGGACCGGCGTGCCGACCACCTGCCAGTGGCCGCGGGCGCCGGCGATGCGCAGATAGAGCTGGCGGACCGTCAGATTTTCGCGTCGGGCGAGATCAAGGACGAGAGCCTGTCGGCTTTTACCGGCATTGGTGGCCGGCGGATCGTCGGGCACCAGCCCATCGAGCGGATAGGCGGATAGATCGACACCGGAGAGCTGGGAGATCAGGTTCAGTCCGACTTCGGGCTGAATGAGCGCCTGCAGGGATTCGAACTTTTCCTGCGCTTCGGATTCTGTTCTGCCGACAACAGGGAAAATGCCCGGCAGGATTTTCAGATCGTCATGTGAACGGCCGAATTTGGCAAGCCGGCCTTTGACATCGGCGTAGAAAGCGACCGCTTCCTCAAGGGTGATCTGGGCGGCGAATATGGCTTCCGCGGTACGCGCGGCAAGCTCCTTGCCGGGCTCGGAGGCTCCCGCCTGAACGAGGACTGGCCGCCCCTGCGGTGAGCGCGGGATGTTGAGGGGGCCGCGCACCTTGAAGTGCTTGCCACTGTGATCGAGCCTGTGGAGCTTATGAGGATCGAAATAGCGTCCCGATTGCCTGTCGCGAATGAAGGCGTCGTCTTCAAAGCTGTCCCAGAGGCCGAGGACGACATCGGCGAATTCCTCGGCGCGCTCGTAACGGTCGGCATGCAGGATCTGCGCGTCATGCCCGAAATTATAGGCGGCGTCCGGATCGGAAGATGTGACGAGGTTCCAGCCGGCCCGCCCGCCGCTCAACCGGTCGAGGGACGCAAACTGCCGTGCCAGATTGAACGGATCGGAAAAGCTCGTCGAGGCGGTGGCGATCAGGCCGATATTGCGGGTGACGGAGGAAAGCGCGGAAAGCAACGTGATCGGTTCGAACGGATAAATGCCACTATGGGCCTTGCGGGTTGCCGCTTCGACGTCTTTCAACCGTGCTGCCACGCCATCGGCAAAGAAGATGGCATCGAATTTCGCAGCCTCGGCAAGGCGTGCAAGTTCGAGATAATTTTCGAATTCCGTGCCGACAGAGGCCTGCGGATGGCGCCAGGCGGCGACATGGTGGCCGGTGAAGAGCAGGAAGGCACCGAGCTTGATCTGGTCCTTGCGTCTTGCCATGGAATATCCTTTCAGCGGTAGATGGCCGGCACGGGGAACTCGCCCGTCAGCAGAAAGGCGCCGACCGTGCGCTTCTTGTATTCGGCAGGATTGTGCAGCGTGTGGGTCCGCACATTGCGCCAGAAACGGTCGAAGCCGTTGGCCTGCGTGGCGGAACGCGCGCCCATGACCTCGAAGACCTCGCTCGACACGGCAAGGCCGACCTCGCCCGCATAAAGATTGGCCGTGGCGATATCGATGGCGGCAGCACCACGATCGGCGTGGCTCAGGGATGGTCCTTGCGCATAGGCGGCATCTAGGCTGCGGGCAGCCTTGTCGGCAAGTTCTGCGGCCGCAAGCGTGCGGATATAGAGTTCGCCATACTGGCGTTTGATCCATGGGTCGTCGATGTGTCGTTCCACACCGGAATAAATCCACGATCGGGATGCCGTTACGGTGTAGTCGCGGCCCTCTTCCAGGATGCCCTGGGCGCTGCCGACGAACACGTTGAGAAGGACGCTCTGCTGAAGAAGCGAGGTGAGGGACGCGTAAGGCGTCAGTGGCACGGAAGGGGCACTGATGACCTCATCGTCGCCGATCTGGAGGTCGCGGAAATGGACGGTGCCGCTGCCGGTTTGCCTCTGCCCGATCCCGTCCCAGTCATCCGCAATCACGATTCCCTGACGATCTGCGGGGACCGCCGCGGTGAGGCGTTCACCGGCCGAATTTTCCCAGGATATCTGGATATAGTCGGCAATGTGCGAGCCCGAGGAAAAGGGACGGCTGCCGTTGATCATCCAGCCGCCTTTGGTCTTTTCGCCTGTCGAGGTCTTCGACATGGCATTGCCGGAATTGCTCCAGACCCAGTTGCCGGCAGCCGATCCACTCAGCCACCTATCCCTCTGGGGATTTGAACCCCGAAAGAGGATGAGGTTCAGTGGCAGATGATGGTAACCGAAGAGGTGTGCGAGCGATCCGTCGGTCTTGGCGAATTCCCGCACGATGCGAAGGATCGTCAGCCAGGGAGCCCCCTGCCCACCATAGGCTTTCGCGATTTGCGCCGACGGCAGGCCGCTTTCCTTCAGGAGCCTGATCTGCTCAACAGGTCTTCCCCCTTGCTTGTCCCGATCGACCGCATCCCGGTGGAACGCCGCCCGCAACTCGGCAGCCTTTGCTAGGAGCGGATCATCAACGTCAAATTCGAACGACATATCGCCTCTGCGCATCATGGCGCCAGGTTTTCTGGCGGCGTCTATGGCGCCGACCGTCGACCGATGCTCGGGGCAAGTCCAGACAAATGAATTTGGGGTTCGGGAAAGAAATTCTTTCCGGAACCAGCGCATAGTCGGATTACGAGTCTCGGCCTGCTTCGGGTCCTGATACGGCTCAGTCGCCTAACTGATGAGCGCCACCCGTCATCGCAGTTGACGTGGACCTTCTTCGCGGGAGACTATCTCGCAAGGACCGACTTTGACGCGTGTGCCCGCAGGAGTCCTGGACGTCGCCTATTTCCGAAACTTAGTTAGTGGAGGACATTATGCAAACCATCGTTCTGACGGGAGGCTGCCAATGTGGTGCCGTCCGATATTCGCTCGATCAGCAACCACAGAACGTTCACATTTGTCACTGCCGAATGTGCCAGAAGGCAGTAGGCGGCCCCTTCGCGATCATCTGCCCCGTAATGAAGACGGCATTTCGCGTGACACGTGGCGCAGTCAGCTATTTCCGCAGTTCGGATGTCGGGCGCCGCGGATACTGCTGCGACTGCGGCACCCCGCTGACATTCGACTATCCTGATGGCGAGGACATCGGTGTTCTCGTCGGTACGCTCGACGAGCCTAACCGTGCGCCGCCCGAAAATCAGTACGGTAACGAGAGTCGTGTATCTTGGTATTCTGGGCTCGTACAGGTACCCGGCGACCGACCGACTTACGCCGACAACCCTCAGATGCTGCACCGGATCACGAGCACCAACCATCAGCATCCAGACCATGAAACGGATATCTGGCCTCCGACTCTCTAGCGCCCGGTTTAGTGTGAGCGAATAATAGTGTGACGCGACCACCGCCGAGCGCTGTGCAACTTCACGCACTTCTTTCGCGACGACGGCGAAACTCTTCCCCAGCACGCGCCACTTCAACGCCGACCAAGGCACTGCTTGCCAAGGCGGGATATCCGAACGGCTTTGAGGCGCGACTGCTCGCGTCATCGCAATATAGCTTCCATCAGAATACGGCGATCGCCATTCAGTCGGAGCTTGCAAAAATCGGCATCAAGGTGAAGCTCGACCTGCCGGACTGGGCAAGTCGCATGGCCAAGGCAACCGCTGCAGACTACGATTTTACCGTACTCGGCAGCCTCGGCGAGATTACCGATGCCGACTGGCTGAGCAATTACTACTACGGTGGCGACAAGCTCGTCCGAACCAACAATTCCCCCTACTTCAACGATCCGCAGATCAACGAGTTGCTCGACAAGGGCAGGGCAACCATCGACAAGGACGAGAGAGCGAAAGTCTATGATGCCTTCGTCGATAGAGCGCTCGAATTGTCGCCGCTCGTCTACTTTATGTGGCGCGAACAGAACTACGCCGTCAGGAAGGGTGTAACTGGTTTTACGAACATGCCCGGCTTCCTGACATTCCAGTCGGGTCTCAGCATCGAGAACACCAAAGTCGAATGAACACGAGGCTACCGGACGCAAAGGTGTCCGGTAGCCTCGTCTCCTCGCCGCGCATCCGATCCATCCCGACATCGATCGCGTGCCGAAGCGCGCCTTGTTCTAACCCATCATATGACCTCGCAACCTTCGGAGCATCTCCGGGCCGGTGCGTTCGACGGTGGTTTTGCCTGCACCGTCATCGTCTCCCTTGCCCTCGATCAGCGATCTGTTGTGGGCCATCAGGATACGGACGCTCGCGATCGCATGCGCGGGTGCCGCAACGACGGAAGAAGGTCTCGCGCCACACGGAGCATGAGCAGAACGGCGTCATCGGCGACACCGAGTGCCCGCCGAAACGCATGTTGAGGAGGAGATCTCCTCGTCCGATTTACACCCTGCGAGCTGTGATGATCCACGCGCGCGACTCAAAGAGTACGCCCTCCGTGGTCATATATGCCTCCAGCAGTTCGCGCAGCCGCTGCAGCGCCTTGTCGGGCGCTTCACCGGTTTGCGCCAGCGCGTCCTTCACAAGATAGAGCTCGACGAGCGCGTCAAAGGCCGTATCGACGTCCGGTCCGTAGAAAACCGGTTCTCGCACGTCGATAAAATCGATCGAAACAAAGCCGGCCGTCTTGAGGAGTTCTGCAGCGATGGTGGGATCGCCAAGCGAAAACGGCGTGGAAGCCTGTGCGGAAATCGCAATTCCCGGAGCCAAGGCTTGCCTGATGGCACCAGACCAAGCGTTGCGCTCCTGGCTCTGCCAGACCATCCATGCAAGGCGCGCGCCCGGACGCATCGCGCGGGCGACATTGTCAAACGCTGCCGCCGGATCGGCAAAGAACATGACGCCAAACCGGCTGATGCAGAGGTCGAAGCCCGCAGCCGGAAATGCGTGGTGCTGGGCGTCACCCTGCTCAAAGGCAATATTTCGCAATCCCGCTTCGTTGGAACGTCGGCGCGCAACCTCGAGCATTTCTGTGGAAGTATCCACGCCGATCGCCTCGCCTTCCACCGCGACACGGGCGGCCTCACGCGTCGTTTGTCCTGCCCCGCAACCGATATCGAGCACACGGTCACGTATTCCAACGGAGGCGGCGGCACGCAAATGCCCATTGTGCCGCTTTAATTCTGCATCATAGAAGTCAGCACGATCCAACATGTCCATCCTCACGTGGTTTTGCCTCGGTCACTTGACGAGAGTTCGGCATGTTCGTCGATAGCAGAAATGATCGTTTCCCAATCCTCGGGACGAATTTCATGGCCGTCGCCTTCGATCTTCACGAACTTCGCGTCCGCCACAGCTCGCGCGAGTGCCTTGCCGTGCGCGACGGGGAAAACTGGATCGTTGCCGTGAACGACGGGAGGCGGCACTTTGATCTCGTTCAGCCGGCTATGCCATGTCTGGTCCCGGAAGTGCCGTCAACAGTCGTCACTGATCGAGAGGCTGGCATATCAAAGACCCCATACGACCGCTTCTTCGTGGCGTTTGATGAGGTGGCGCAAGTTTTCGAAACCGGAGCGGACAAATGTGGCAAAGTGGTCGACGGCGGGAGAGCGCGGCGCATCAACACGGCTGAGGATCGCCAGTGCCCGTTCGGGATGCGGAATGGTGATTGGCAAAGCCGTGATCGACTTGTCCTTGCGTTGCGCAAAGACGACGCTATGGGGCATGATCGTCAGTGCATCGGCGGTCTTCAGATAGTTGATCACCGCCATCAGCGAACCACCCGAATAGCGGATCTTGAGTTCGGTTGCGCCGAATGAGAGAAGCAGCGCGCGCAAGTCCGCAAGCAAGGGACTGCCTGGTGGCGGTGCGACCCAGGGATATTCGAGAAGATGGCTCGGCTGCGGCCGCCGCTTCAAGAGCAGGGGATGCGTGACCCGGCAGGCGACAACGTTACGGCCGGGAAGAATCTGCTGAAACTCGAGCCCCGAGCCTTCATCGAGAATATCGATCGGGCAGATAGCGAGATCGATCTGGTCGGCTTTCAGCGCTGCCCTGAGATCCGGGAAGTAGCCGTAGCTCTGGTCGATGCGCACATCGGGGTGGCTCGACTGAAACTCCGCACAGATTCCGGCGATCAGCCCATCCATGAAAAAAGGCGTGCCGCCGACGCGCACGACGCCACTCTTGCCGACCCTGAAACTCTCGACGAGATCGGAGGCCTTGCGGGAGGCCGCCAGCATGACGAAACCATGCTCGGCGAGCGCCAGGCCAAAGGCTGTCGGCTGCAGGGGGCGACGGCCCCGGACGAAAAGCGGCTCGCCCAGGCGCTTTTCCAACATGGACAAGGTGCGCGAGACGGCAGGTTGTGCAAGTCCCAGCAAAGCCGCGCCTTCGGTAACGCCGCCGGTCTTGACGACGGCGGCGAGCTGGATCAGGTGACGCTCATCGATCTTCATAACGATCCGTTATATTATCTCTTAACAAAATCATCAATCGACGTGGCTCTGCCTGCTATTCTACCCGCACGTCGCAGAGCAAGTCGGGGAGGATTGGCATGGCGGGGCACTCTCAACCGCTCACATTCAGCGAGGCGACATCGTCTGAAGCCTTCGCTGAGCGTTTTTCTGCCGGCAGGGACGCCAGGCTAGTCGAATTGCTCTCAGCCGCCGTGACCCATGCGCACGACCTCATCAAGCAGTTTCGGCCGACCCAGGACGAGTGGCGAAGCTTCATCGCTTTCCTGACGGAGGTCGGTCACGCTTCGGACGAGCGTCGGCAGGAATGGGTGCTTCTATCCGACCTGATCGGCGCTTCGGCACTTATCGAAGACATCAATTCGCGCCGGCCGAAGGGGGCAACCCCCAATACAATCCGCGGCCCCTTCTTCCGCGCCGATGCGCCTGCACGTGCCTCGGCGTCGTCGATCTCGCTCGACGGCATCGGCGAGCCGCTTATGGTGTCGGTTCGCGTCCAGGATCTCGACGGCCTGCCCGTCGCAGGCGCTGAAGTCGTGACCTGGCAGGCCAACGCAGAGGGCTTCTACGAGAACCAGCAACCGGATCTCCAGCCCGAACATAATCTGCGGGGCCTGTTCAGAACCGATGTAGAGGGGTGCCTTTCCTATCGCTCTATTGTTCCGTCCGGCTACGGCGTGCCGGCCGACGGTCCAGTCGGTAGGCTGCTGTCTGCGGCCGGTTATCCCTTGCGCCGGCCGGCGCATCTGCATTTCGTCGTGCGTGCAAAGGGCTTCGAGACGATTACGACACACGTTTATGACGCAAGCGACCCGCACCTGCACGAAGACGCGCTGTTTGGCGTGCGCCCCGAGCTCATCACCTCTTTCGATCCCGTCGAGGTCGACGGACGTAATGCAAAGGCGGTGGAGCTTATCTTCGTCATGGTCCGGGCAAAACCGGAGAGGGCGGCATGATCGACGCGTTTTCCTATGCCGGCAGTCCGGCCCGGATTGTCTTCGGCGACGGCAGCAGGAGCAAGGTTGGAGAATGGATTGTGACGGCCGGCTGCAAGCGGGCGCTCGTCCTTGCAACGCCTCATCAAAAGGCGGATGCGGAGGCGTTGGCAACCGAAATCGGCTCTCTTGCCTGCGGTGTTTTTACCGGCGCTACCATGCATACGCCGGTCGACGTGACCGAGGCCGCGATGAAAATGGTGGCCGAAACCGAGGCGGATTGCGTGGTCTCGCTCGGTGGAGGATCGACGACCGGCCTCGGCAAGGCGATTGCCTATCGCACCGACCTTCTGCAGATCGTCGTGCCGACCACCTATGCCGGTTCCGAGGTCACGCCCATTCTTGGCCAGACGGAAGGCGGTCGGAAAACGACTGTACGTGACGCGCGGATCCTGCCGGAAATCGTTCTCTACGACCCGGCCTTGACCCTGGGGCTACCGGTTTCGATGAGTGTGACGAGCGGCCTCAATGCCATGGCGCATGCCGTCGAAGGCCTTTATGCACGTGACCGTAATCCTATTTCGACCCTGATGGCTCTTGAGGGGCTGCGCGCTTTTTCCAGAAGCCTGCCAAAAATCGTAACAGCGCCCGACGATGCCGATGCCCGAAATGAGGCGCTCTATGGTGCCTGGCTCTGCGGCACAGTGCTTGGCACGGTCGGTATGGCGCTGCATCACAAGATCTGCCACACGCTCGGCGGCTCCTTCGACACCCCGCATGCCGAAACCCATGCGGTGATGCTGCCGCATACGGCCGCGTTCAACGCGAGGGCGGCAGCGGCAGAACTTGCCCCAGCTGCCAATCTCTTCGGAGGCTCGATCGGTGGCGGCCTGTGGGATTTTGCCAAGTCGATTGGCGCGCCGTTGACGCTCAAGGAATTCGGGCTGACCGAGGTCGATCTCGACCGTGCGGCTTCGATTGCCGTTGAAAATCCTTACTGGAACCCGCGCCCGATTGACCGGGGTTCGATCAGGGCACTTTTGCAGGAGGCCTGGGATGGCCGCCGACCAGCAGATTGATCGTCTGCCTGACTACGCACTCTTTGGGAGGAGAGGACAATGGGAGGACATATGTTTACGAGACGCAATTTTCTGAAGACGACGGCAGCCGGCGGAGCCGCGCTTGCCGCATCCAGCCTTGCCGCCCCGGCAATCGGTCAGACGGCGGCAATCAAGCTTGGCTATGTCAGCCCCCAGACCGGTCCGCTTGCAGCCTTCGGAGAGGCCGACAAGTTCGTCATCGATGCCTTCCTGGCGACGACCAAGAAGCTCGGCCTCAACTATGAGGTCGTGGTCAAGGACAGCCAATCCAACCCCAACCGCGCTGCCGAGGTCGCCAAGGAGCTGATCGTCGATGATCAGATCAACCTGATGCTGGTTTCCTCGACGCCGGAGACGACCAATCCGGTCTCGACGACCTGCGAAGGCGAGGGCATGCCCTGCATTTCCACGGTCGCGCCCTGGCAGCCCTGGTTCATCGGCCAGCAGGGCAATCCGGGCGATCCTGCTTCCTGGAAGCCCTTCGACTATGCCTATCATTTCTTCTGGGGCCTGGAGGATATCATTGCCGTCTTCACCGGCATGTGGGGACAGATCGAAACCAACAAGAAGATCGGCGGGCTCTTTCCGAATGACGGGGATGGCAATGCCTGGGGCGACAAGGTCGTCGGCTTCCCGCCGGTGCTTGAAAAGCTCGGCTATGGGCTGACGGACACGGGTCGCTATCAGAACCTGACGGACGATTTCTCCGCGCAGATCAACGCCTTCAAGCAGGCCGGCACGGATATTCTGACCGGCGTGATGATCCCGCCGGATCTCACCACCTTTTGGAACCAGGCCAAGCAGCAGGGCCTGAAGCCAAAGATCGCCTCGATCGGCAAGGCGCTGCTTTTTCCGCAGACGGTTGAGGCGCTCGGAAATGCCGGCCACAATCTGTCGACGGAAGTCTGGTGGACACCGAGCCATCCGTTCAAATCGTCACTGACGGGCGAGACGACGGCTGCCGTCGCCGATGCCTTCACGAAATCCACCGGCCGTCCCTGGACGCAGCCGATCGGCTTTGCCCATGCACTGTTCGAACTCGCCGTCGACGTCATGAAGCGCGCCGGCGATGTCAGCGACGGTGATACGGTCGCAAAAGCGATCGGCGAGACCAAGCTCGATACGCTTGTCGGACCGATTGCCTGGGGCAATGAGAAACTTCCGCCTTTCGCACAGAAGAACGTCGCCAAGACGCCGCTGGTCGGCGGCCAGTGGCGGCTGAAGTCGGGCGGCGGTTACGATCTCATCGTCGTCGAAAACGGCCTTGCCCCGAACGTGCCGCTCGGCGGCAAGCTCGAAGCGCTGGCGTAAGGCACATCCGCCCGGCTTTGCGGCCGGGCGGACCTTTGCGGAGATTGGCCGATGCCCATCCTGGAACTCAATGCTGTCTCGAAATCCTTCGGCGCGCTCGTCGTTGCCGAGGATATCCGCTTTTCGGTCGAGCCGGCCGAAGCGCTCGGCGTCATCGGGCCGAACGGTGCCGGCAAATCCACGCTCTTCAACCTGATCAACGGCAATCTGTCCGTTGCGGGCGGGGCAATCCGCTTTGACGGCCGGGACGTTACTCATACGCCGCCGATGCAGCGCTGCCTTGCCGGCATGGGTCGCACCTTCCAGATCCCGCAGCCCTTCGAGCGTCTGACCGTCTATGAAAACCTGCTCGTCGCAGGCGCTTTCGGCACCCGGGCGAGCGAAGCCGATGTCGCCGGTTTCTGCGCCGACATCCTGGTCGAGACCGGCCTGATCGCCAAGGCCAACAGACAGGCGGCATCGCTGACCCTTTTGGAGCGCAAGCGGCTGGAGCTTGCCCGCGCGCTTGCCACCCGGCCGAAGCTCCTGCTCCTCGACGAAATCGCCGGTGGCCTGACGGAGGGCGAGTGCCGGCAGTTGGTGGCGACGATCAGGCGCATTCACCAGCGCGGCATGACCATCATCTGGATCGAGCATGTGCTGCACGCGCTGACCGCTGTCGCCGAGCGCATCCTGGTCCTCAATTTCGGGCGTGTCGTCGGCATCGGTGCACCGGAGGCGATCATGGCCTCGGACGAGGTGCGCGCCATCTATCTCGGCATGGAGGTCTGATGGCAAGCCTTCTTGAAACCCGCGGCCTGACGGCCTTTTACGGCGACTTCCAGGCCGTTTTCGGCATCGACATTGATCTCGATGCCGGCGAGACGATTGCCGTCATCGGCGCCAACGGGGCCGGCAAGTCGACGCTGATGCGCTCGGTCGCGGGTGTGATTGCCAACCGGGCGGATATGGTCCTGCATGAGGGCGAGGCGATTGGTGCGATGCCTGCTTTCGATATCGTGCGCCGCGGCATTGCTCTCGTGCCGGAAGGGCGCAAGCTCTTTGCCTCGCTGACGGTGGAAGAAAATCTGCAGGTCGGCAGCTACGGCTGCAAGCGATCCGGCCCCTGGTCGCTGCAAAGCGTCTACGCGCTGTTTCCGATCCTGAAAGAAAGGCGCAGCAATCCGGCGACTGCGCTTTCGGGCGGCCAGCAGCAGATGGTGGCAATCGGCCGTGCCCTGATGTCGAACCCGGAGATCCTGCTCTGCGATGAGCTCAGCCTCGGTCTGGCGCCCGTTGTCATCAAGGATATCTACGCAGCCTTCAGCCGCATTCGCGCATCCGGGATGGCGATCGTCGTCGTCGAGCAGGATATCGCCCAGGCCCTGAAGGTCGCCGACCGCGTCTATTGCATGATGGAGGGACGGATAACCCTGAGCGGGCGCCCGGCCGACCTCGATCGGGCCGACATCCACGCAGCCTATTTTGGAGCGGAGAGCAATGAACTGGCTTGATACGCTTCTTCAGGGCGTGTTGCTCGGCGGGCTCTATGCCCTGTTTGCTGCCGGCCTCAGTCTGGTGTTCGGCATCATGCGGCTTGTCAATCTTGCCCATGGCGACCTCATCGTGCTGGCAGCATTTTTGATTCTGCTTCTCGTTTCGTCGCTCGGCCTCGATCCATTCATTGCGGCGCTGATCGCAGCGCCCTTGATGTTTGCGATCGGCTGGCTGCTGCAATACCACCTTCTCAACCGCACGCTCGGCAAGGATGTCTTGCCGCCACTGCTTGTGACCTTCGGCCTGTCCATCGTCATCCAGAATGGTCTTCTGGAGGTCTTCACTGCCGATAGCAGAAGGATTTCCGCCGGATCTCTGGAGACGGCGTCGCTGCAGGTGGGCGGCATCAATGCCGGATTGATGCCGCTTCTGACTTTCGGCTCGGCTGTCGCGGTGATTGTCGCTCTGAACCAGCTCATCTATCGCACCGCACTCGGGCGCGCCTTCCGCGCCACGTCGGACGATGTGGTCACAGCCGGCCTGATGGGTATCCGTCCGAACTCGATCTTTGCCATCGCCACGGGACTGGCAATGATGATCGTGACCGTTGCCGCGCTCTATCTCGGCATGCGGGCAAATTTCGATCCGACAGCCGGGCCGGCGCGGCTGATCTATGCTTTCGAAGCCGTGATCATCGGCGGTCTCGGATCGCTCTGGGGCACGCTTGCCGGCGGCGTCATCCTCGGGCTTGCGCAGACGATCGGGGCCGCCATCAATCCGGAATGGCAGATCCTTGCCGGACATATCGCCTTCCTGATCGTTCTGCTCCTGCGGCCGCGCGGCCTCTTTCCGCGCGCTGTCGATTGAGGCGGCGCCATGACCACGGGTTTGGAAACCATGACAACCGATAGTCAAGCATCCCCGGATTGGAGGATCGAAACAGGCACGCGGCTGTCCCAGATCTTTTCGCTGGTCTGCCTGGTTGTGCTCGCCGGCCTTGCGGCAGCACCGCTTTTCCTGTCACGCGGCGTGGTGCAGGATCTGTTCTTCATCCTGACGATGCTGACCCTGGCGCAGAGCTGGAACCTGCTTGCCGGCTATGCGGGGCTGATTTCGGTCGGCCAGCAGCTCTTTGTCGGCTGCGGCGCCTATGCTCTCTTCGGCCTCGTCATTCTGGCCGGGCTCGATCCGATCCTCGCCATCCCGCTTGCCGGCGTCGCCGCCATGGTGATCGCCGTACCGACCGCTTTCTTCGCCTTTCGCCTCTACGGCCCGTATTTTGCGATCGGCACCTGGGTTATCGCTGAAGTCGGGCGACTGCTGCTTGCCCAATGGAAGGCGCTCGGCGGTGGCACCGGTACGTCGCTGCCGCGGGATGCGACCCGCGACATGCTGGGCATCTCCCTGCTTGAAGACTGGTTCGGCATGCGGGCTGCCGCGGCAGCCGATGCCCTGTCCTTCTGGCTTGCGCTGATCGTCGCGGCCGCAACGATTGCGACCGTCTACAAGCTGTTGCGCAGCCGTCAGGGGCTTGGGCTTGCCGCGGTGCGCGACAACGAGACGGCTGCGCGCGCACTCGGCGTCGATGCACGCCGGCTTAAGACGATGATCTATCTGTTTACGGCCTTCATCACCGGCATCATCGGCGCGCTCATCTATCTCCAGAAGGGGCGGATATCGCCCGATGCCGCCTTCTCGCTGACCGACTGGACGGCCTATGTCATCTTTATCACGGTCATCGGTGGGATAGGCACGATCGAAGGGCCGATCCTTGGCGTGCTGGTCTTCTTTTTCCTGCAGAACGCCATTTCGGCCTACGGCTCCTGGTACCTTCTGGCGCTCGGGGCGCTTGCCATCGTCACCATGCTGTTTGCGCCCCGGGGACTCTGGGGGCTGATATCCGACCGCACAGGTTGGGAACTCTTTCCGGTTCGCCGCCTGCTCAGGGGCGGATCTGTTCTACCAGATGAAAAGGGAGGGCCGAATGGCTGATATCACCACCGACGTCTTGATCATAGGAACGGGACCTGCGGGCTCGGCGACTGCCGCATTGCTGGCGAGCTACGGTCTGGAGCCGCTCGTGATCAATCGCTATCGCTGGCTCGCCAATACGCCGCGCGCGCATATCACCAACCAGCGCACGATGGAGGTTCTGCGCGATCTCGGCCGGGATGTCGAGGACGAGGCCTATCTGTTTGCGACCGAACAGGACCTGATGGGGCAAAACGTCTTCTGCACGGCGGTCGCCGGCGAGGAAATCGGCCGCATGCAGAGCTGGGGCAATCATCCGCTGTCGCGCGCCGAACATATACTGTCCTCGCCGGGGCGGATGAACGACCTGCCGCAGACCTATATGGAGCCGCTCCTCTTCAAGACGGCCTGTTCGCGCGGCGCCCAGTCGCGCATGTCGACCGAATATCTGAGCCACGTCCAGGACGCTGACGGTGTCACGACGACATGCCTCGATCGCCTGACGGGGAAGGAAGTGACGATCCGCTCGAAATTCCTCGTCGGCGCGGACGGCGGCAATTCGAAGGTGGCCGAACATGCCGGCCTGTCCTTCGAGGGCCGGATGGGCGTCGCCGGCTCGATGAACATTCTCTTCGAGGCGGATCTGTCGCGTTATGTCGCCCATCGCCCCTCCGTGCTTTACTGGGTGCTGCAGCCGGGTGCCGACGTCGGCGGCATCGGCATGGGCCTCGTGCGCATGGTGCGGCCGTGGAACGAGTGGCTGATCGTCTGGGGCTACGACATTAACCAGCCGGCGCCTGCCGTCGACAGCGCCCTTGCCACCAAGGTCGTGCGCGAACTGGTCGGCGTTCCCGAGCTTGAGCCGAAGATCAAGTCGGTCTCCACCTGGACGGTCAACAATATGTATGCGACGACCCTGTCGAGCGGCCGGGTCTTCTGCATGGGCGACGCTGCGCACCGACACCCGCCATCGAACGGCCTCGGTTCCAACACTTCGATCCAGGACGGATTCAACCTCGCCTGGAAGCTTGCCATGGTGATCAGAGGGCAGGCGGGAATGGGTCTTCTCGACAGCTATCAGGCCGAGCGCGCACCCATCGCCAAGCAGATCGTCACCCGCGCCAACAAGTCGATCGAGGAATTCGGCCCGATCTTCAAGGCGCTTGGCCTTCTTGATTCCGTTGATCCGGTGAAGATGCAGCAGAACATGGACGCGCGTTGCGATGACGGCGAGGCCGCCGAACGCCAGCGCGCCGCCATCCGTGATGCCATCGCCTACAAGGTCTATGAATTTGATGCCCATGGCGTCGAGATGAACCATCGCTATGCATCGCAGGCCGTCGTCAAGGACGGGCAGGCAGAACCCGCCTTCGAAAAGGACCCCGAGCTTCACTGCCAGCCGACAACCTGGCCGGGAGCACGGCTTCCGCATATCTGGCTGTTCGGGACGCAGGGAGAGAAGGTTTCCAGTCTCGATCTTACGGGGCATGGCATTTTCACGGTCCTGACCGGGATCGGCGGCGACAGTTGGGCTCTCGCGGTAAAGGCGCTGTCGAAGGAGTTCGGCATCCCGATCGCCATCCATAAGATCGGTCCCCGGCAGGCCTGGCAGGATCTGACGGGAGACTGGGCGCGTGCTCGCGAGATCAGTGATTCCGGCGCCTTGCTCGTTCGTCCCGACCATCATGTCGCCTGGCGCTCGCATGCGGCGGTCGCCGAGCCTGAAGCCGAACTGAGCCACGTCCTGAAAATAATCCTGGATCGCTGAGGTCGTCATGGGTGCTGAAGAAAACGGCTATTTCACCGAAGAAAATTCCGTCGACGTCGTCACCAGCCGCAATGGCGGGGCAAAGAGCGCGCGGTTGAAGGTGATCATCGAGGTCGTCACCCGCAAGCTCCACGAGGCGGTGAAGGAACTGGAACCGACGCAGGAGGAATGGATGGATGCAATCCTGTTCCTCACGCGCACCGGCCACACCTGTACCGACTGGCGGCAGGAATTCATCCTGCTGTCGGATGTGCTAGGCGTTTCGATGCTCGTCGATGCGATCAACAATCGCAAACCCACCGGGGCCTCGGAGAGCACGGTACTCGGACCGTTCCACGTCGCCGATGCCCCGGAATTGCCGATGGGTGCCAATATCTGCCTGGACCACAAGGGCGAGGATATGGTCATCAGTGGCCGCATCCTGGATACCGATGGCAAGCCGATCGCCAATGCCGTCCTCGATGTCTGGCAGGCCAATGACGAAGGCTTCTATGACGTGCAGCAGCAAGGTATCCAGCCGGATTTCAACCTGCGCGGCGTATTCCGAACGGGAAAGGACGGGCACTATTGGTTCCGCGCGGTCAAGCCCAAATATTATCCGATCCCTGATGACGGGCCTGTCGGGCAGATGTTGGGTGCGCTCGGCCGACACCCTTTCAGGCCGGCGCATCTGCATTACATCATCAAGGCGGGAGGGTTCGAAACACTTGTCACGCATATCTTTGATCCCGACGATCCCTACATCCATTCGGACGCGGTGTTTGGCGTGAAGGAGAGCCTTCTTGCCGACTTCAAGCTGACCGAGGATCCCGCTCGAGCCAGAGAGCTCGGCTTCGAGGGAAAATTCTGGCAGGTCGAGCACGATTTCGTGCTCGCACCAGTTAAGTCTTAGGTTGGGGCAGGTCCGCACCGGTCGCGGCAATTTGGTCAAAAGCGTTCCATAGACCAAATTGAGCGGCCGCTCGTACTTCAGAGTCCGCAACGACGACACCCCCCAGTCTACGCTCCGCGCCGTCCTTGCTGCCCGAGACGGGCGTTGAGTTGCGGAAATCCCACGTCCGCGCGTAATCTTTGTGTCCGGCCGTGATCTAACTGGTGATGGGGATAGCCAACCTTAGCTTCGGCGGGAAAGAAGCCGCACTGGCCCGGCAGCGACGGCGGAAGTCCCTCATTCGGGTCTTCCCTACGACGCTCCACAGGCTTGGGCAAAGGCATTGATCGATCATCCGGTGAGCCCTGACGGAATTGCCTATCATGGTCGCCATGACGATACCGAACTCTGCTACGCGATCTTCAACCGGGCTGAGTCCGCCATTGGAGAGGTGTCCCGTGAACCCGATCTCGATCAGGACTGGTTTTGGCGAGTGGGGTGCCCCCATGGAGTCGGCTTGGCGCCCTAGAAGTGCAACGCACGATTGCGTTGGCGATCAGCTGTGAGGCGGTTCATCCAGGTACCGGCGGTAGATGCCGTAGCCGAAGGCACCCTCACACTCAGCGCTGCCTCGGTTGAGGGCCTGGCGGTGACGATAACCCTTCCACGAACACCACCGTTATTTGCCAGGCAGCATAGTCTCGAGGACCCCATCGCGACGGACGAGCCCGTGGAAAAGCGCCGCCGCAAGATGCATCAACACAAGAGCGAAGAACGCGAAGGCAAGATAGTAATGCGCGCTCCAGAGCAGTGCGTGCAGGGTGTCGCTCTGCGGCAGTATCGGGGGGAGCCTTATGCCGCCATAGAGCACGACTGGGTAAGCGGCGGCGGACAGCATCGCCCACCCGATCAAGGGCATCCCTATCATCAGCACGTACAAACCTACGTGGGACAGATGAGCGGCAAGCTTCATCGGTTCCGGAAGGTCTGCGGGCAACGGTGGAGCGCCGGATATGAAGCGAACCACGAGGCGAACCAGGGCAAGGACAAGAATGGCGATCCCTAACGTCTTATGCGTCAGCAAGAGCGGCACATACTCACGTCCGATGGTGGAAACCATTCCGACGCCGATGAATAGCATTGCCAGGATGCCTATCGCCATCAGCCAGTGCAACAAGCGCTGGATGGTGGAGAATCGTGTCTTGGTGCCGTCCGTCATGGCTTCGCGCTCGCTCCTGTTCGAGGATAACTGCTCGCTTCCGATGTCCGCAGATCATAGGATTTGGCATAGGCTGCCGAGCGGGCCGCGGGGAACGGATCATCGGAAACCTTGATTCCGTCAGGCAGGATGGTCGGGTCGAAATTGATGTCACGGCATGGGCCGTCCGCCTCCGGCTCTATTTTCTGCACGACCAGAGTTCCAGCTTCGACAGTACGCCGCCCCGGGGGCCAGGCCTTGGTAGGATCTGATATTGGATCGGAGGGATCGGCCACCGTCAGCAGGAGCGTCCAACGCTGAGGCGACCTCGCAACGCGTTCGGTTATATCTTGCTCGAGATGATTGGCGCCGAGCTTGGCGAAGTCTTCGGCCGTGATCGGCGCGGCCTGCGCCTCCGGACGCAAAGACCAACGAACGGCGTGCTCTACGCCCGACCCATCCTTGAACATGAATGCATTGAGGCTGTTGAACGCCACCTCGGCGTAGCTGGCCGTCCAGGGAGCCGTGGTCGCCCACTCGCCGAACGCAGCGAATTCTGGATGCGCTGCCACAAAGCCTTTCATCGCTTCCGGATCCTTGCTCGCAGACGCATTAAGCAAGTCGTAGAAACCTTGCGGCGTGGAGACCGCAAAAACAGGCGGATCGATCAGAGCCATCCGCCAGACGTTGCCGTCGGGCGCTGCGATCTGCACGCCAATGCCCCGAACTCTAACTGTCGGATCGGCAGCATTCGGGTCCGGCGTTGCGAGGTTGAAGCGGCCAAGGACGGGGTACTGTCCGGCGGCAAGCATTGACGCCCGTGAAATCGCAGTACCGTTCCCGTTCGCTTCGAATGTGCCAGTGAAGCAAACGCCCTTTGCGTGGTTTCTCCGATGTCCGAGAGCCGGTCCGCCAGGAGGCGCCAACGCATTTACGAGCTTCGTCGACGTAAGGCGGTCAGGGCTGAGCCATCCGGCAGTGTAGGCAAACGCGCCGACGCCGAAACCTATGACGGCCGCTATCAATACGAGGGATCCTAGGGCGGAACGCTGCGGGCCAGGCATCCAAGACTCTCCCTTCGTGCCAGTTCAACGCGGTGCGGGGGCTTCGATTTCAGTACACAATGAGAAGTAGCCGGATTCTATGCGCAGGGCGCACAGGGAAGATGCCACCGTCGAGCTGCCAGGTCAAACCCTCGCCGCGAACAGCGCAGGAGCTCGGCCGGCGTGCCGAGGATTTGCATCAAGATTGCGGTGCATCTTCGGCAAACCATTCGGGCTTTCGCGTCGGACTGGCTTCCGAGAATGCCTTTCGAACCCCCTGGAGATCGAGATTTGCCCCGTATACCGCTCCTCCGACTATGACCGCGCTTCCCAGTACCCATCCCCAAAAGGAATGGGCGCCTATTTTGGCCGCCTGACGAAATTCCATGTTCGTATAATCTTGTGTCGCCTTGGCACGTGCAGGCTCTACTCTCGATGCACCAGCATCGGGGTGCACGACCCGCCATCGGGCCAAAACTGTCGGCGCCGTAGCGCCTTTCGGTTGGTGGCATTTGCGACAACATTCGGGTACGTGCGGCCGAAGGGGTGGAAGGGCACACGTTCCACATTCCACCTACCATGCTCAAACCCTGCGCGCCCGCCGGTCGCCTCCCATTACGCAGGCACACACCTCACCTCATCCGCCCGCCAGCAACGCCCTTGCGCTCTCCTCATCCGTGATCAGCGCGGTTGCGAGGCCGGCGCGTACGGTGGCGGTGAGGATGGCGTGTTTGTGGATACCGCCCGAGGCGACGATGCGGCAGGGGATCCTGCGGTAGTCGGTGAGGTCGGGGGCTAGCACCTGTGCGTTCAGCGGGTGGGCGACGGGGCGGCCCTCGGCATCGATATAGCGGCCCAGCAGGTCGCCGACGGCGCCGACGGCGATGAGGTCACCGATGTCGGTTCCGGCCGGCAGGCCGTAGCGTACCTGCAGGGATTGCCTGGTCACGTCGCCGACACTCAGGTAGGAAATATCCACTTCGCAGGTCTGGCGGAAAATGCGCTCGAAGACCGATTGCGTGATGATCGCCTCGCGCGATTGCGGGCTCTCGGCATAGATCGGTGCCGCGAAATAGTGGCATTGCGCCTTCAGGACCTGCGCGAAGGCTCGCACGATCTCGAACGTGTTAATCTCCGAGCCGCGTGTCAGCCCGCCCATCATCGAGCGCAGCTCGATCCCGGGCTCGCTTGCCGGCGTCATGTTGGTGACGGTCTCGCGCAGCGTCGCGCCCCAGCCGACCCCGATGGAGCGGGGCTTGCGGGCCTGGATCAGCCGGTCGAGATAGGCGGCCGCGCCGCGGCCGAGCGCCTGGTGCAGAAGCTGCGGATCGGCAGGGGTGGGCACGACGACTGCCGCCTCCAGGCCGAAACGTCCCTGCAGGCGCGATTCCAGCTCCATGCCGGCGGCAAGCGGCGAGGCGAAGCTCACCCTGACGATGCCTTCCTCAAGGGCTGAGGCCAGGAACTCGTTCACCCGGCGACGGGTGAGGTACATGCGCTCGGCGATCTGTGCCTGCGTCAGCCCCTCCACGTGATAGAGCCAGGCCGCCCGAATTTTCAGTTCATGCGATTCCATCAATCCCCATCCCGAAACGCCTCGGCGTTACATATTTCACATTGGTGTAACATATGTAACGTAATGCCGTCTGCATGACGATAGAACTTCTGATCTTCTATTGCGACGGCGTATTGATCGACAGCGAGCCGGTGGCGAGCGGCACGCTGGCGCAGGCCCTGCAGCGCGCCGGCGTTCCCTTGAGCCACGCTGAGGTTCACCGTCGCTTCACCGGACTTTCGAGGGAGGCGGCCGGCCGCCTCTGTCGCGAGGAACTCGGCCTTGCCGATCCGGATCGTGTCTTCGCCGATGCCAAAAGCGCGCTCTACGCGGAGTTTTCCCGTTCGCTGCGGCCGATGGCCGGCATGGAAGAGCTGGTGCGGAAGGTGAAGCAGCGTAAATGCGTCGCGTCCAACAGCGACATGGAGAGGCTGCGCCGCAGCCTCGGTCTTCTGGATCTGTGGACGGAATTTGCACCGCATATCTACAGCGCCGAGATGGTGGCGAGGCCCAAGCCTGCGCCTGACCTTTTCCTTCTCTGCTCCGAAAGTCTCGACGTGGCGCCGCACCGCTGCCTTGTCATCGACGACAGCGCGCTCGGGATTACGGGTGCCGTGGCGGCCGGCATGGCGGCGATCGGCTTCGTCGATCCGGCCGATCCGCGCAGCGGACGGCACGCGGCGCTGAAGGCGGCAGGCGCTCTGCAAACGGTGGAGGGAGCGGGTGAACTGGCGCGCGCGCTCGAAGCGTTTTCGGCGGGAACCGCCGCTTCGCCTGCAAGCAAACCGGTGGTTCCTGTCGCCGGCTGATCTCGTCGCGCGGGGGCCTTGCCTCACGCGCTGGAACGGCTCTTCGCGGCATCCGCGACGGGCGCCTTTATTGAAAAATTCATGAAGCCGTCAATGCGGCGACATCTAGCTGATTTTAACAACACAGACCACGAGCGGGGGCTCGTCGGTCAAGACACAAGGAGTTTCCGATGATTTCGATCAATCGACGCGGCGCGCTCGGCCTTATCGGCGCCACCGCCGGCACGCTCGTTCTGCCGCGCCTCGCTTTCAGCCAGGGCAAGCGCCCGTCCATCACCATCGCGGTGCAGAAGATCACCAACAACAACTCGCTCGACGTCTATCACGAGCAGTCCAACGTCGGCGAGCGCATCTTCTTCCCCAACCTCTGGGAAGGCCTGATCCTGCGTGACTGGATGGGCAATCAGGGTCCGGTTCCGGGTCTTGCCACCGAGTGGAAGCGTATCGACGACAAGACGCTCGAGCTGAAGCTGCGCCAGGGCGTCAAGTTCCACAACGGCGATGAAATGACCGCCGAGGACGTCGCCTTCTCCTTCTCCAAGGAACGCGTGTTCGGTAACACGGAGCCCGCCGGTGGCAAGACCATTTTCGAAGCTGACCACAAGCCTGCGACCGCCAAGGAACTGCCGGCAACCGTTCCCGGCGTCGGACGTCGCCTGTGGCCGGCGCTCGCCGGCATCGAGATCGTCGACAAGTACACCGTGCGCCTGCACAACACGACGCCCGACGTGACGCTGGAAGGGCGCCTCTATTCCGGCGGCAGCCAGATCACCAACCGCCGCGCCTGGGATGAGGCCGCGAGCTTCACCGAATGGTCGCGCAAGCCGATCACGACCGGCCCCTATATGGTCGGCGAATACAAGCCGGACGTTTCGCTGACCCTCGTCGCCTTCGACGAATATTGGGGCGGCCGCCCGCCGCTCGAGCAGATCCGCTTCGTGGAAGTTCCGGAAGTCGCCTCGCGCGTCAACGGCCTCTTGTCTGGCGAATACGACTTCGCCTGCGACCTGCCGCCGGATCAGATCGCCGCCGTTCAGGCCGCTCCGGGCTACGAGATCCAGAACTCGACGATCTGGAACCACCGCATTTCGGTCTTCAACACCCAGAACGAGATCCTCGCCAACCCGCTGGTTCGCCGTGCGATGACCCATGCCATCGACCGCCAGGCGATCGTCGATGCGCTCTGGGCCGGCAAGACGGTCATCCCGGCCGGCCTGCAGTTCGAATCCTTCCGCAACAGCGACATGTTCATCGATGGCTGGGCGCCCCCGGCCTACGATCCCAATCTCGCCAAGGACCTTCTGAAGCAGGCCAATTACAAGGGCGATGCGATCCCCTACCGCCTGCTCAACAACTACTACACGAACCAGACGGCCAACGGCCAGATCATGGTCGAGATGTGGAAACAGGTCGGCCTCAACGTCGAGATCGAGATGAAGGAGAACTGGGC
The DNA here is from genome assembly GCF_052113285.1 of Rhizobium sp. YAF28. NCBI lineage: Bacteria > Pseudomonadati > Pseudomonadota > Alphaproteobacteria > Hyphomicrobiales > Rhizobiaceae > Rhizobium > Rhizobium sp. YAF28. The sequence continues at coordinate 119,612 of NZ_JBFRCX010000008.1, forward strand.
GCAGATCCACGATCCCCAGGGCATCAAGGGCGTGCGCGACTGGTCGGCTGGCAACTCGATCAACGACCCGATCACGCCGATGGTCGTGCAATTCGGCCCGAACGGCGAAGTGCAGCAGAAGAAGGACTGGACGAACGCAGAGATGAACAAGCTCGCCGTCGTCATGGAAACCTCCACCGACCGGGCGCAGCGCAAGAAGGCCATCGCCCGCATGCTGGAAATCGCCGAGCGCGAAGACCCGGTCTATCAGGTCCTGCATCAGAATGCCGTCTTCACCGGCATGAAGTCGTCGCTGAAGTGGAAGGCCGCTCCGGCCTTCGCCATGGACTTCCGCGCCACCAACTGGTCGATCTGATCGGTCCGTCACTCCGGTCTCCGGCGGCTGAAGGGCTGCCGGAGATCCTGTTTTTGATGCAAACGAAGAGCGGGGATGAAAGATGGGCTCGACCGGCTCCAATCTCGTGGAACTGCGTGACCTGAGGGTCGCCTTCGACGGGGTGCAGGTTCTCCACGGCATCGATCTCGATGTCGCCAGAGGCGAGGCGCTCGGCCTCGTCGGCGAATCCGGCTGCGGCAAGTCGGTCACGTGGCTTGCGGCCCTCGGCCTGCTGCCCGGCAAGGCGGGCGTTTCCGGCTCGGTGCAAATCGAAGGCCGCGAACTCATCGGCGGATCGCGCACGGTGCTCGAAAGCGTGCGCGGCAGCCGCATAGCCATGATCTTCCAGGATCCGTCCAGCTCGCTCAACCCGGTGCTGCGCATCGGCCGGCAGATCGCGGAAGCGCTGTGGGTCCATCGTGGGCTCGGCGGCGGGGCGGCAAAGGCCGAGGCGCTGCGGCTGATCGACATGGTCGGCATTCCCGATTCGCGCCGCCGCTTCGATCTCTATCCGCACGAGTTTTCCGGCGGCCAGTGCCAGCGCCTGATGATCGCCATGGCGCTGGCCGGTCAGCCCGATCTTCTGATTGCCGACGAACCGACCACCGCGCTCGATGCGACGATCCAGGCGCAGATCCTCGATCTCTTGATCCGCCTGCGTGCCGAAACCGGCATGGCGACCGTTTTCATCAGCCATGATCTCGGCGCAGTCAGCCAGGTCTGCGAGCGCGTCTGCGTCATGTATGCCGGACGCATCGTGGAGGAGGGCAGTGTCGAACAGCTATTCTCCGAGCCGCGCCACCCCTATACGCGCGGCCTGTTCGATGCCATTCCGCGCCTCGACGGCGGCCGCGAACGGCTGATCCCTATTCCCGGCACCGTTCCCAATCCCAAACATCTGCCGGAGGGCTGTTCCTTCTCGCCGCGCTGTCCGCGCGCCGTCGAGTCCTGTCGCAGCGAGCGCCCGCCGCTCGTTTCCCTCGATGGCGGCCGCAAGCTCGCCTGCACGCGCCCGGTGCCCGTCGCGGGTGCCGTCGAGACCCGGTCGTCCCGTATCGCCGAAGGCCTGCTGCAATGACGCCGCTCATCGAAGTCCATGATCTCGTCCGCATTTATCAGATCCGTCGCGGCCTCTTCGGCCGCCCGACGCCGGTGCGCGCCGTCGACGGCGTTTCGCTCTCGGTCATGCCGGGCGAAACACTCGGGATCGTCGGCGAATCCGGCTCCGGCAAATCGACGCTTGGGCGCATGCTGCTCGGCATAGATGACGCACAGCAAGGAAGTGTGCGCTTCCAGGGGCAGCCGATGCCGGCGCGCCATACCGCGGAATGGCGGGCACTGCGCGCCAACATGCAGCTCGTCTTCCAGGACCCGCTCGCAGCGCTCGACCGCCGCGTAACGATTGCGAAGCAGATCGCCGAGCCGCTTGATATCCACAAGCTCATTCCTAGGGAGCATCAGGGGTCGCGCGTGACGGAACTGATGCGGGCCGTCGGCCTACGCGATGACCAGGCCGACCGCTATCCCCACGAACTTTCGGGCGGCCAGCGCCAGCGCGCCGTGATCGCCCGGGCGCTGGCTTCGCGGCCAAAACTGCTCGTCTGCGACGAGCCGGTTTCGGCGCTCGACGTCTCCATCCAGGCACAGGTCGTCAACATGATGCGCGACCTGCAGGAAAAGAACGGCATTGCCATGGTCTTCATCAGCCACGACCTGAAGGTGGTGCGCAACATCGCCGACCGTGTCGCGGTCATGTATCTCGGCCGCATCGTCGAGGAGGCTTCTTCCGACGTCATCTTCCGCGCCCCGCAGCATCCCTACACGAAGGCGCTGGTATCCAGCGTGCCCATTCCCGGCAAGCCGCTGGAAGGCCGCGTCATCCTGCAGGGCGAGCCGCCGAACCCGGCCAAGCGCCCCTCTGGTTGCGCCTTCCATCCGCGCTGTCCGCTGGCCCGCGACATCTGCCGTTCCGTCGTGCCGGAGCTCCAAGGGATCGGCGAGTACCGCACCGCCGCCTGCCATGTCGTGGCGGGCGAGACCACGCCGGTGGCGGCATAGGGGAGGGTTCCATGATCCGTTTTGTTCTCGTCCGCCTGTTCCGTGCGATGGTGACCATCATGGCGGTCGTCACCTTCGCCTTCGTGGTCCTGCGCATGTCAGGCGATCCCGCCATGGTGATGCTCGGGCCTGACGTGCCGCGGGAGGCGGTCGATGCCTTCCGCAAGGCATGGGGCCTCGACCAGCCGCTCTGGATCCAATATCTCGCCTATATCAAGTCGATCTTCACCGGTGATTTCGGCGTCTCGATGCGTGACAAGGCATCCGCAATCCAGCTGGTGCTGGAACGTGTGCCGGCGACACTGCAGCTGACGGTGCCGGCCCTCATCCTGAAGCTCGTCTTCGGCATTCCGGCCGGCGTCTACGCGGCGCTGCACCGGCAAAGCTTCTCCGATCGCGGTGTCATCCTGCTAGCCGTCCTCGGCTTCACCATTCCCTCCTTCGTGATGGGACTGCTGCTCGTGCTGCTCTTCTCGGTCATCCTCGGCTGGCTGCCCTCGGGCGGGCAGGATACCTGGGTGCACGGCATTCTGCCGACGCTGACCATGAGCATCGGCGGCATCGGCATCCTCGCCCGCTTTTCGCGCAGTGCCATGATCGAGGTGATGGGCCAGCCCTATATCCGCACCGCCTCGGCCAAGGGGCTGACATGGCGCGACGTGGTCTGGAACCACGCATTGCCCAATGCGGCGGTGCCGATCGTCACGATCGTCGGCTTCATGGTCGGCTCGCTGATAGCAGGCGCGGTCGTCGTGGAATCGATCTTTTCCTGGCCCGGCATCGGCCGCCTGCTGGTGGTCTCCGTCAGCAATCGTGACCTCGCCGTCGTTCAATGCATTCTGCTGATCATCGCCGCCGTCATGGTCCTGTCGAACCTCGTTGTCGACCTGCTCTACGGTTGGCTCGATCCGCGGCTTCGCTCGCACGCGGCCGGACATTGAGGAGAAAGCCGATGGCAACTGTCGATCTCGCCGGTACGCCGGCTTCCGGAAAGCCGAACCGTCTCGTCTCCTTCCTGCGCCGCAACGTGCCGCTCTCGGTGGCGTTCGGCCTGCTGTGGCTTGCGGCAAGGGTGCTGACGGCCATTTTCGCCGATACCATCCGCCCGTTCAACATCACGGCCATGGATCTCAGCAGCCGGCTTTCGGCGCCGGGCGGGCTCAAGCATCTGCTTGGCACGGACGAACTCGGCCGCGACGTGCTTTCGCGCCTCATCCAGTCGATCCGCGTCTCGCTCGTCATCGCCTTCGGCGCGACGATCCTGTCGGCACTCTTCGGCACGCTGCTCGGGTTCCTAGCGGCGCAGCTGCGCGGCTTTGTGGAGCATCTGGTCCTGATGCTCGCCGATTTCCAGGCGGCACTTCCCTTCCTCATCATGTCGCTCGCGGTTCTCGCCTTCTTCGGCTCCTCGATGCTGCTGCTCGTCTGCCTCATGGGTTTCTACGGCTGGGAGCGCTATGCGCGCATCGCCCGCGGCCTCGCCATTGCCGCCGGCGCGCAGGGTTATGCGGCGGCGGTGGTGCAGCTTGGTGCCACACCTTCGCGCGTCTACCTGCATCATATCCTGCCGAACGTCGCCTCGACGCTGATCGTTTCCATGACCCTCACTTTCCCGGAAATCATCCTGATGGAAAGCGGGCTCTCCTTCCTTGGCCTCGGCGTGCAGCCGCCAGAAACCAGCCTCGGCAACATGGTGGGCTTCGGGCGTGAATATCTGACGCGCGCACCCTGGATCATGCTGGCGCCCGCCGCCGTCATCATGCTGACGACGCTTTCGATCTCGCTCGTCGGCGACTGGCTGCGCGACAAGCTCGACCCGACGATCCGCTAATGCTTATGAAATCAACAGGTTGAAGGATATTTCATGACGCTTATCACCGGCCACCGCGGTGCCCGCAACCTCTGGCCCGAAAACTCGCTCGCCGGCTTCCGCAACGCGACCGCGCTCGGGGTCGACGCCATCGAATTCGACGTGCACCTGACGCGCTCGGGCGAACTCGTCGTCATCCACGACGCGACGCTGGAACGCACCGCCGAAGGTGTTGGCCCGGTGCAGGACCTGTCGGTGGAAGCCGGCAAGTCCGTCAGGTTGAGAGGCACGGACGAGGCCATTCCGATGCTCGCCGATGTGCTCGACGTGCTTGCCGTCAACAAGGGCATCGACCTACATGTCGAGATCAAGATCGACGAGACCGGTACGCCTTATCCTGACATTGCCGCGCGCGTCGCAGCCGAGCTTTTTCGCTTCGGTGTCGGCGAACGTTCCTACCTGACCTCCTTCGATCCGTCGGTACTGGAGGAGTGCCGTCTTCACGCGCCTGATGTTTCCCGCCTCGTCTCCGTCAACGCCGCCTGGGCCGACAAGCAGGGCGGGCTCGCCGCCTTCATCGACCGCCTGGACGGGCTGGTGGAGATCGTTGCCATTCATCACGAGCTGATGGAAGCCGAATGGGACTTGATCCGCGGCCGGCTGCCGCTCGACCGCCTCTGTGTCTGGACCCTCAACGACGAGCCCGGCATCCGCCACTGGCTGGAGCGCGGCATCGGCAGCCTGACCTCGGACAGCCCGGATCTGGCGCTGAAACTGCGCGCCGGCATTGCTGCGTGAGCTATGGCTTTGCCACTTCGCCCTAGCGGGGAACGGCCCGCTAAGCCTGTGCCATTGGATCAATGACGCGGTCATGGCGCTGTGCTTTCGGCTGGTCGGCTTGGACATCATGCGAAATGGTCGACGGCCAGCTTTCGTCCACATATCGAAAGCGGCACCACCGGTGACGCATCCGCCGTATCGAGGCAGGCCGTATCAATCTCGGCTTCATACGGCCAGTGGAGCTACTGGCTCGAGCGGCGGTTCCCTGCGTCCAGAGTGGGATACAATAACGCCGAAGACCAACACCGCGAAGATAACTGCCGGAGTCGATTTCGATGTCGTCTTGTGCCGGCGTTTTCGCGCCATACCAACTTCCGATGGAATGCCCGCGATTATGACATTCTTGCCATTGCACCCTCAAGCCGATCGGAGAGTCGGACTTTTTTGGTGGATTGGCGTCCGCATCCACAGCTTTAGGTAGTCCGGTCGCCGGGCCGGAACCGTTTATCCGCCGCCTGGAAGGATGTTCTTGCCGACACAGATTAACCGTGGTGAGCGATTAAATTCCGCTCGTTGACGCAGCTGCTGGACCGATCACAACCTCTGAGCTACGCATTACAAGTTAGGATTTCCGCAACCATGTTTCCGATGAGGACGCATTGCCGTTTGAAGCACTAAACAAGCTCTGGACCAGTGTTCGCGAATCCAGTCACGACTTCCGCGCATCCACGGAGATTTTCGCGTCACTCGATACGGACAAACTGGTCCAGACGCTGGAAGTCCGGGAGAAGGGTGCTGAAAACGGAAAGGCTAACCGTCCCGCACCGTCGGCACAGTCGCTGGACGAGGTCGAGCAGCGTATCGTCGGCCGCATCGAGCAGGAAAAGGCATCGGCCTATCAAGTGCTGGAGGATCAATTCCAGACCTTCGACGGACGGCTTCGCAATCTCGATTTCGAGGGGCAGTTCGGGCTCATCCGGCAGGCGAACGCGTCCAGTCTTTCCGATTTCAAGGCCGAGATCGCAAGCGGCGTCGACGAACTCCATGGCTTGCGCCGCGATCTCAAGATCGCCGAAGACGAGATGACGTCTTTCAAGAGGCAGCATCGGCTGGATCGGGCGGCGAAGGTACCGAGCGCCGGAGCAACAAGCGTCAAGATCGCGTTGCTCGTCGTCTTGGTGCTCATCGAGATCGTCATGAACGGCAACTTCCTGGCCAAGGGCAGCGAACAGGGCATCATTGGCGGCATCACCGAAGCGGTAGTCTTCGCGGTGCTCAATATCGGCGCTGCGCTGTTGTTCGCCTTCTTCTGCGTTCGAAATCTCGTCCACCGGTCATGGCTACTGAAGCTCGGGGGATTGCTTGGCCTTGCAGCCTATATTGTCGTTGCGCTGGCCGTGAACCTTGCTCTAGCCCATTATCGCGAGGTGTCGGCCACCATTCTGGAAGGGGCGGGGACCGAGGTTATCAGACGAATACAAGAGAATCCGCTCGGTTTGACCGAGTTGAATTCCTGGATGCTTTTCGCCATCGGGATTTTCTTCTCGATCCTGGCATTTATCGACGGCTGCATGTTGACCGATCCGTATCCGGGTTTTGCCGGCGTCCAGCGCCGTCTGGACGATGCGCGGCAAAATTACATTTCCGGGAAGCTGGACCTGATCGACAACCTTCGTAAGATTCGCGACGACCACAACGACAAGATCGAAGAGATCGTCAGGGATTTGAGCTCGCGCCGCCAGGAATCTGCTGCCATCATCGCCCATCGTGCGCGGAGCACGGGACTTTTCGCGGAGTACCAGAGCCATCTCGAGCGCACGGCAAATGCTGTTCTCACGGCCTACCGCGAGGCGAACCGGGCTGCGAGAACAGAGCCGGAGCCTCAATATTTTACGAGCGCGTACAAGCTGGAGCGAATAACGCCCGTCCTGAAAACGAGCGAAGAATGGGACGATCGCGTTCTGTCCGAACGCATCCAGGTCGCCCAAGCAGAACTCAGCGATCAGATCAGAAAGATCGGTTCCGCGTTCGAGATGGCCGTCGAGCAGTACCACAGACTGGACAATCTATTCCCGGAGGCAGGCGTTGGCGCGGAACAGGCGGCGTAGCAGTCGTTCCAGAAAAGGCGGCTTTTCGACGGGCGCTGTGGTGGCGACGATTGCACTTTCGGCAGTCGCGCTTGCCATGATCGGAGCCTTTGGTTGGCTCAAGTACCAGGCGATGTCCAGTGTTTCGCTCGATAAGGCATCTCTATGCCCGACGACGGGTCCGACCAGCGAGACGGCCATCCTGCTCGATGTCACTGACCCGATTTCGGGCACGACATCGCTTGACCTCAAGAACCAGTTCCAGCGCTTGGTTTCCGGCGTTCCGGTCAACGGAGCGATCGACGTCTACGCGCTGACCGAGAAGGAAGGTGAGCTTGAAAGAACCTTCCACGGCTGCAATCCGGGCAGCGGCGATCTGGCCAACGAGTGGACCAGCAATCCGAAGCTGGTGCAGCAACGCTGGGAGAAGGGTTTCCAGAAGCCCCTGGATGAAATCGCGGGCAAACTCGGGTCTGGCGCTTCGGGTGAATTCTCGCCGATCATGGCGGGTATCCAGCGCATAAACCTCGAAGCCTTCCAGCCCTTGCCTGCAGGCATTCCGAAGACCTTGTATGTTGCCTCGGATATGGTCGAACATACTGCGGCGTTTTCCAGCTATCGCGACGGCGTTTCGATCGCCAAATTCGAAAGCAGTCCTGCACGGGAGAAATTCCGGACGTCTTTGGATGGGGTGCAGGTCAAAGTCCTAGCTTTCCAGCGGCCGGGCCAGAAGTTCAAGATGGAGGACTTGGCTGCGTTCTGGAAATCCTGGGTAGAGAAGAATAACGGCGAGTTCGCGGGTTTCACCCGTCTGGAGGGACTGGAGTGATGGCATCAAACGACACGGGAAGAACTGCGTTTCGGGACTGGGCTCCTATCGTGCTGTTCGCGGCGGTGACGATCGGGGGAATGATCTTCATCTGGTCGGCGAAACTCGCCGCCTGGTCGACATTTGTTGTGACGGCAGTGCCCCTGGTGCTAATGGCGATCTACTTTCTGGCGTCGATAGCGCTGGCTGGCTTCCGGCTGCACAATGAGCAGGCGGGCGACAACCTCTACTACATGGGGTTCCTGTTTACGCTCTCGAGCCTTGGTGTATCCCTCTACCTGTTCGCCGGGGAGACTTCGATCGAGACAATCGTCCGGAACTTCGGTATCGCGGTGACATCGACAATCGCGGGCGTGACGCTACGCATCCTCTTCAACCAGATGCGCCGGGACCCGATCGACATCGAACGCAGCGCCCGCCACGAGCTTGCGGAGATGACGCGGCGGGTCCGAACCGAGCTGGACACGTCCGCTCGCGAGTTCTCGAACTACCGCAGGGTCAGCAATCAGATGCTGACGGAGGGCTTTGAGGAGATCGGTCGTCAGGCGGAAAAGAACGGCGAGGAAATCCGCAAGGTCATCGAGTCGATCTCCAAGGAGGCCATTATCCCGATCCAGGAGGCCGCGACCAAGCTTTCATCGATCATCGAGGACCACAACAGGTCGGTGACAGATCAAGCAGCGGAAGCTACCCGCAAACTGAGTGAGACGACGGATAAGCTCTCGACGATCATCGACAAGTTCGGTGTCGCCGTGGAGGGCGTCGGTACCCGTCTCGGAGAGATCAGGTCACCCGAGGATGTCATCCGTTTCGAGCTGACACCGACAATCGACGCGATCAAGGATATGACCGCTGCCCATCTCAGGCGGATGGAGGAGGGGATCGCGGAAACACGCTCGCAGTCCGCCAAGGTGGATGATGCATTGAAGCCCCTGACCAGTATAGACAATAAGCTGGATCGCATCGCGGAAGCGCTTGAGCGTGACAGGGAAAATCCGCCATCGTCCATCTCTTTGAAAACGGCAGACGTTGTCGAGGCGGTCGGGGCGAGCGAGAGTACGACGGTGGATGCCGAAGCGGTTGTCCTGGATGGTGAGAAGACGGAGACCAGCCCGGCACTAGACGAGCCGAAACGGCGGTTGTTCAGATGGTGACCCAGGCAAGCGGAAGCCCAAGGCTGGAGCACAAGGGCTATAACCGCGGCCTCATCCTCGGGCTGACGATGGCGGAATCCATGCTTCTGCTGGTGTTCTGCCTGCTGCTGGTTGCCGCCGCCATGATCACGGCCGAGCGGAAACAACGGATGGACGCCGAGCAGCGCCTCGCGCAACTGGAACAGCAGAATAAGGAACTGTCCGCCCAGCTCGTAGAGGTGCAGTCGAAACTCGGCTCGAACATGTCGGCGACCGATCGCGCGAAATTCGAGAGCGAATGGCGCGAGCTGGTCTCTGCCCGGCAGATCATCGACAGGTTGAAAATGAACGACGCCAGCCCCGCTGATCTGGCCAAGCTGGCGGCGGTCGCAAAGGTACTGGCAGCGAACAACATCCCACTCGACAAAGCTCCGGACCAGCTCGCGCAACTGCTGCACGGGGACATCAAACCCCATGAATGGCCGCCTATCATTAGCCTCTCCGAAGCCGGCGGATATTACTTCACGTCAGGCAGCGCCGCGTTGACGCGGGAATTCGAGGACAAGCTTGAGACCTCGATCGCGGACCAGATTGCCGACAACCTCGAGCGTTACCAGGTCGACGTGGTCGAGGTGATCGGACACACGGACGAGCAGCGCGTTGCCAGAAGCACATCCAATCTCGACAATGCGTCGATCGGCGTCATCGACGGCCAGTTACCTGTCGATTTCCTCCAGCCTGCCGATAATGCCGGGCTTGGACTCGCGCGGGCGATCGCGGTTGCGAATATTCTGAAGGAAAATCCGAAGCTGAAGGACGTGACCGTGTTGCCGATGTCAGCTGCCCAGCTGGTTATTCCGGGTGATACGCTCACCAGCGGGCAGGCGGGAGACGTCAAGGAACGTCGCCGCATCGAGATCAGGATCAGGCGTCGGGCCGAGTCCCTGCAGCCCTGACCGGGAGCGCAGCTAGCAGCTTGCACGTATGGTGAGTGACCATAGTGGCTCCAACGGAAGCCTGTTGCTAGCCCGTCCGATTGCACCGCGGGACGGGCGGGTCTGGTCGCTGAACGTGCCATTCAGGATATAGCGCCACCGTTTATATCGTTAGCGGCTTAGAACGTGGTCTCCTGCACCAACCACCAAACCGGGAGAAATCCCAGCGCAATAGCAGCCAACCATACGGACGCGAACTTGATCAGGTACCGCCTGCGTGCCTTCGCCTCGCTCCACTCGTAATACATCGCTGCCTACTCCCTCTCAGCAGCGGAAATTGAACCATTGAGTACCACGGGAGTCGAGTGCGAAACTGCAACACCGAATTAGCGAAAGCGATCGGATGAGGGCGGCACTTGTCTGAGCAGGTTGAGGGGAGACGGGCCGGAGGTTGGGCGACTGTCCGTTTCAAGTCACAGCTCTTTAAGAGAGCCGCCCGTGCGAACCAAACTCGACGCCATGTTGTCGCAAGCGCCTACCTTACGGACATATCGGGAGGCTCCGAGACCAGGAAATTTCCGTTGACCATGGCCGCTGACCATGGCCGCTCCGGGCCAGCGTCATTCGCTCTACCACAGCGCCTGGACGGCGATGACGACGAGAAAAGCAACTACCACCACGGAAACCATCCGTAAAACCGTGCGATTGGCCTGGGCGAGTACCTGTGGCTTCGGGTCTCGCTTGGGATGGAATTTGTGGCGACGTTTCTGTGGCGCTCCCGCTTGGGACGATTTGTTTGCTGCGGCCATGGCTGTTTCGCTCGACGTGGTGGATTTCCGGAACGCCAATCTAGCATGAAAGCTGTCTGGCGCTTAGTGCAGCGACACTGCGCTCACGCTCCACGAAGGCTTGGTAGTGGTGTGGGCCTTCTGGCCAGAACAGCTTGCGTTGTACGGGATGAGATTCATTGAGAAGGAGGGTGCCGCCATCCGCCGCAAGCTCTCGCATCACTCCAAAAAAGCGGTCCAAGTCTTGTGGTGGCGCAAAGGGCCCCGCGGACCGTACTGTCTGATTTGACGCGTTCAGTCAGGCGTAAGCAGCAACAGCGACGTTGGAATATGCTGGGAAAGTCTAGGCTTGGTTCGAGACATCCCGATGCTCTTCGGATTGACGTATTTGAGGGTCGGCGGCGCTGGATGCACCGTCCGTGTCCGTCGTCGCTTTGGCCGTCCGGGAAGCGCGCCATTGGGCGGGGGTCAATCCGAGATGCTGCTTAAAGGCCCGCTGGAAGGCAGCTTCAGATCGATACCCGGCCAGATCGGCCGCCGTAGCGGTCGACGTCGTCGGCATCCGCAGCGCATTGGCTGCCAGGGTGATGCGAACGTCTTGAAGAAGTTCGCTAGCGGAGCGACCCAAACTGCTCTCGAAGTAGCGGGCCAAAGTCGCCCGAGACAAGTTGCAAAGGCTTGCCAGTTTTGAAAGCGTCCATGGGCGGGCAGGTTCGAAGAAGATCGCGTTGAGCGCGGGAGCGAGCCTGACGTGGCTCGCAAGGGCGACCAGCCCTAGTGGCGCATCGTGGGATTGACTTGCCAGTCGCAGCGCCAGCGTGAACAACGCTGCCGAAAACGCGTTGAGCATCGCCTGACCGCCAATCCCCTCGACATTTGCCTCAGCCCGCATGAGGCCAACAAGGGCCTCCATCTGTTGGCGCGTCACGGATTGTGGCGATATCGCTGATTTTGATGTTCCTCGTACGATCATCCGTGAACGCAGATAAGTCCCCAGCAGACGGTCGTGAGGAGGGGCAAGCACAAAGCGGCCGCAAAGCATGTCCAGCCGTTCGCCCTGACCGGAGTTCTCGCTGATCACGACGTTCAGCCCTTGCCTTTGCGTCGCCTTCACCGGCTCGGTGCCGCTGCCATCGGTGAGGACGTGCGGTGCTCCAGCGGGGACCAGGAGGATGTCGCCAGACGTGAGACGCTGTGCTTTGTTGCCATGGCGATCATTCAGCCATGCCTCGCCGCTCAATATCACGTGATAAACGATGTCCTGGGCGGCCCCCTGCTCATACGCAACCCGCCAAGGTGCACCATAAAGGCAATGAAGCTCCAGCTTGCCGGTGACCGGCATCATTTCGAGCAGACGGCTAAGCCAATCGATGCGCTGCGACATGTCGATCTTTCCAGAATGAGCTGATCAAGCATGAATATGAGCTAAATTGGCATTAATCAAATCATGCTGCCGTTATAGCCTCCTCCCATTGTCATCGCAGAGGCAGATCGCATTCGACGCGCTGGGCTTCTGCCAGCCGAAGGGGAATTCCTATGCACGATATTGAGAATTTCGACACACTGATCCTTGGTAGCGGCCAGGGCGGCAAATTGCTTGCTTGGCACCTGGCTCGTTCCGGTGAGAAAGTTGCGGTCGTCGAACGAAGATGGGTCGGCGGTTCCTGCCCGGCGGTCGCCTGCCTGCCGAGCAAAAACGAGATCTGGAGTGCGCGGGTCGCTCATCTGGCTCGCCATGCGGCAGAATTTGGTACTGCGACTGGATCGGTGACCACCGATATGGCGGCCGTCCGCCGGCGCAAGCAAGCGATGGTCGATCGGGAGAGTGCGTTTCACCTTGATGCCTACAAGGCGAGCGGTGCCGAACTCATCATGGGGGAGGGAAAATTCGTCGGGCCGAAGACCATCGAAGTCAGCTTGAATGACGGCGGCCAGCGCAGGCTTTCCGGTAACCAGGTCGTGGTGAATGTCGGCAGTCATGCTGCGATACCGGATATCTCTGGCCTGTCGGCAGCGCGCGCAATGACCCATATCGAGGCGCTGGAGCTCGACTACCTGCCGTCGCATCTGATTGTGCTCGGAGGCGGCTATGTGGGTATCGAAATGGCGCAAGCGTACCGCCGCTTCGGCAGTCGCGTGACCATTGTCGAACCCTCGCAGCGATTGATGGGTCGGGAGGACGCCGATGTTGCCGAGGAGATACAGCGTATACTTGTTTCAGAGGGTATCGAGGTCCTTTTGGGTGCAAAACCGACACAAGTGTGGGGCTTGTCGGGGGACGCTGTTGTCGTCGAAGTTCATACCGACGCCGGAAACCGAACCGTCGAGGGTAGCGACTTGCTGGTGGCGGCTGGCCGGGTTCCAAATACTGCGGACATCGGACTTGAGAAGACCGGCGTCGAGCTGGATGATCGCGGGGTCATTCGCGTCAGTGAGCGTCTGGAAACTACAGAAGAAGGCGTTTGGGCGATCGGTGAGTGCGCCGGCAGTCCGCAGTTTACGCATGTGTCCGTTGACGATTTCAGGATCGTTCGTGACAACATGGCGGGAGGCAACCGTCGCACAGACGCGCGCCAGATCCCCTATGTAATGTTTACAGATCCTCCGCTTGCTCGTGTTGGCATGGGCGAAAGCGAGGCCCAGCACCTGGGCATTGCCTATCGTGCCGCGACGCTGCCAATGGGAAATGTGTTGCGCACCGAAGCGACCGAGGAGACCCAAGGCTTCATGAAAGCCGTGGTAAGCGCGAATGATGATCGCATCCTGGGCTTTACGATGATCGGCTCCGAGGCTGGAGAGGTCATGGCTGTGGTTCAAACGGCAATGATGGCCGGACTGCCATACACCCAGCTTCGCGAAGCGGTGATCGTGCACCTGGCGATGGCGGAAGGACTCGGCCCGCTTTTTGCTCGTATTCCCCCACTGCGATAGTTGCTCAGGGCGTTTTGGGCGCACAGAGAATACGCCGTCAGGCTTTCACCAACCGACATCGATAAGGTGAGCATTCGGCCAGGTGGTACATCTACGATTTTCCAGGTCGATCGAGCATTCAAAGAGGAATGACCTATCGCCGCCCTAGAGTTCGACGTGTCAGAAACCTTTTTTCCTGGGCCGGGACGTTTCCCGGTCCAGGCAAGCTGTCACGCGTGCTGATCGCTTCAATCCTGAATGGAGGGGGCGCTTCCCGGCTTGAGTTTGGCGTCGATGACGGGGACCACGACCTTGGGTCGGCGCACCGGCAGGACGAATGTCAATTGATCGTCGGCGACGGGGAATTGGGTATTCGACCATAAGGTATTGGCGGACGGCTGCAGCCAGGTGACCTCGCTGCCGTCATGCAGGAATTGCGCATATTCGATCTTGCCCGCCAGCGCATCGAAATGCAGATGGCGATAGGGCCAGTTGAGGAGGTGGATGTAGAGGCGATCGCCATTCTGGGTCAGCCGGCAATCGAGCGGCGCGGAGAAATCGGACTGGATGCAGCAGACGATGCTGCGCTCGTGCAGCGCCATCCACTCCTCATAAGTGGCAAGGCTGCAATCGCGCGGTGGTCGAGCGTGCCGCGCGCCGTCGGCCCGACATTCATCAGGAGATTGCCGTCCATGGCAACGGTGCCGACCAGCATCTGCACCAATTGTTCCGCGCTCCAAGTATCCTCGTCGCGGTGGTAACCCCAGGAGCCGCTCAGCGTATGACAAGCTTCCCAGACGCGCATGCCGCAATTGCGCGGCGGTGCCGTGCAAAAGGGTATTGAACTCTTCGATCTGTCCGGCAAACGTGCTCTGATTACCGGATCCAGCCAAGGCATCGGGTTTAGCCTGGCTCAGGCCCTGGCCGCGGCGGGTGCCGAAATCGTGCTCAATGGCCGCGATGCCGAAAAGCTCGCTACCGCGGCCGGGCTCCTGAGCGCGGCCGGCACGCCGGCGCAAACGCTGCTGTTCGACACGACCGACGCCAGGGCCGTACGTGCAGCCATCGACGCGTTCGAGCAATCCACAGGACCGATCGATATTCTCGTCAACAATGCCGGCATGCAGCATCGCGCCCCGCTAGAGGAGTTCGAGCCCGACATGTTCGAACTGCTGATGCGAACGAATGTCTCCGGCGCCTTCAACGTCGGCCAGGCCGTCGCACGCCACATGATCGCACGCGGGCGCGGCAAGATCATCAACATCGCTTCGATCCAGACCGCGCTTGCCCGGCCCGGAATTGCGCCCTATACCGCAAGCAAGGGCGCGCTCGGCAATCTCACCAAAGGCATGGCGACCGACTGGGCCCGCCATGGGCTGGCAGTCAATGCCATCGCCCCCGGATATTTGATACGCCGCTCAACGCAGCGCTCGTGGCCGATACCGAGTTTTCGAGCTGGATCGGGCGGCGCACGCCGGCCGGCCGCTGGGGCAGACTGGGAGGAACTGACGGGCGCCTGTATTTTTCTTGCCTCGGACGCCTCAAGTTATGTCAATGGTCACATACTTTACGTGGATGGAGGCATGTCGGCATGTCTGTGAGAGCCAATAAGACACTGGCGATTGGGCCGGCAAGCCGCTGATCGGCATTCTATCCACCTGGTCCGATCTCGATCCGCGTCACGCCCATTTCAGGCATCTGCTGCCGATGCTGAAGGCGCTGCTGCCATCCCGATATTCCCACGCTCATTGACCAAAGCTGTTGATTGATATATGAGGTAGACAGGTCTGTCTCACTTGGATTTTCGCGATGCCACGCCGCGCCATTGCCATCGAGAAACGTCAGCACATCATTGAAACTGCCTATACCCTGTTCAAGCGCGACGGCTTCCACGCCACCGGCATAGACCGGATCATTGCCGAGGCGGAGGTCGCCAAGATGACGATGTATCGGCATTTTCCCAGCAAGGACGGCCTGATTGTGGAGGTTCTGAACTGGCGGACGGATCGGTTCAAACGCCAGCTCGACCGGCTTTCGGAAACCGCAATGACGCCAGATGAGAAGATCATGGCGGTTTTCGATTGGCATGAACGCTGGTTCGACAGTCCGGATTTTCACGGATGCCTGTTTCAGCATGCGCTTGCGGAGTTCGGCGAGCGGGATCATGTGGTATTCGGGGCCGTCATGCGCCAGAAGCGCGATCTTCAGGACCGCATTCGGGACATCCTGGCGCCGTCGATGCAGGAGGGTCGAGAGCCGCATATCGCCATGATCCTGTTCATGCTGATCGAGGGGGCAACGATGCTCGCTCAGATGGGCCAGGGGAAAGAGGCGATCGACAATGCCCGGAACGTCGCCGCCGATCTGCTGGCGACGAGGACGCGGCAATGAGCGCCGCCGTCATCGGCCTGGCGCTTTTCGCCGCAGTCCTTCACGCCACATGGAACGCCTTCCTGCGCAGCGGCGGCGACCGGCTCTGGACCGTCACCGTCATGAGCTTTGCGAGCACGGTTGTCGCGCTTCCATTCCTGTTCATTTATCCGCTGCCGCCGTCGGCCGCATGGTCCTATATCTTCCTCTCTGCCCTCCTCCAGGTCGGCTATAGCGTCTTCCTCGTCGCGGCCTATCGTTATGGGCAACTGGGGCAGGTCTATCCGATCGTTCGCGGAACGGTGCCGCTACTCGTGGCGCTCGGCGGATTCGTCATCGCTGGCGACCACCTGGACCCTTTCCAGATTGCAGGTGTCATTCTCATTACCCTCGGGATCATGAGCCTATCCTTTGGTAAGGGCAGATCCTCCACTTCGTCTATCCTGTTCGCTTTGGCGACAGGAGCGATCATCGCCGCCTACGCAACGGTCGACTCCATCGGCGTACGACTGGCCGGCCAGAGCGGCGCCTATACTGCCTGGGTGCTCGTCCTCTATGGCACGTTCCTGCCTGTTGCGTTCATTGGTATGCGCCGGCGGCTTCGGGTCGATTTTCGAGCGCCGGACACATGGAAGGCTCTCGGAGGTGGCTTGGTTGCAATGATCGCCTACGGTGTGGTGATTGCCGCCTTCTCACTCGGACCGGCCGGCCCAATCACGGCGCTACGGGAAACAAGCGTTGTATTCGCCGTTTTGATCGGCTGGCTATTCCTTGGCGAAATCTTGACCGCTCGGCGCATTCTCGCCTGCATTATTGTTACGGCAGGGGCGATCCTGCTCGGGAGTTGAACCCTGTCGCGAAAATCCCAAACCTCTCGCCAGCGCGCCTCGCTGGCATTTTTCGCCAATCTATTTCCTGAACACAAACTGCGCGAGGCAACGGGAGAGGCAGCACGCGGGCAATGCGCTTGCCGTCAATGATTTTGATCGACTGGCTGCTCCAAATCCGAGGGAGGTTCTGCGAGCATATCTCGCATGCAAAATCTGCACTAAGGTGCGATTGGTTCGGACCGCAAATCGACCTATGTTCAGCGTCTGACGTTTCTCATCGCGTCGCCCTTGACCGCGGCGTCAAAGCACACAGGCACCTTCCATGACCAAAGGCTCGGATCTCCTCATTGCGGCGCTTGAGAACGAAGGCGTGGAGCGTATCTTCGGCATTCCAGGCGAAGAAAACCTCGATGTCGTCGAATCCATTCGCAAATCGTCTATCCAGCTCGTGCTCACGCGACACGAGCAGGCAGCTGCGTTCATGGCAGCGACCTACGGACGGCTGACGGGTAAGCCTGGCGTATGCCTGACGACGCTCGGGCCAGGAGCGCTGAACCTGTCGACTGGAGCAGCCTATGCTCTTCTCGGCGCAATGCCCATGGTGATGATCACCGGCCAGAAGGGTATTCTTTCATCGCGCCAGGCCCGCTTCCAGATCGTTGACGTCGTCGCATCGATGAAGCCGTTGACGAAGCTGACGCGTCAGATCGTTTCGCCGCAGATGATCCCGACCCTGGTGAGGGAGGCGTTCAGGATCGCGCAGGAGGAACGGCCTGGTCCAGTTCATCTCGAACTGCCTGAAGACATCGCAGCAGAAGAGTGTGAAGACATCGCGCTGGTAGCGCCGCATCAGCTTGAACTACCGACCGCAAGCGACGCTGCGCTTGATCGTGCGGCTGCGCTGATTGCATCGGCCAAGCGTCCATTGCTCATGTTCGGAGCGGCAGCCTCGCGTCCTCGATCCACGTCGGACATCGCCCAGTTCGTTATTCGAACGCGCATCCCTTATTTCACGACCCAGATGGGGAAGGGGACGGTTCCAGGGGGAACTGAGCTCTATATGGGCACCGCGGCCCTCTCGGAGCGAGACTATGTCCACGAGGCCATCGAGCAGGCGGACCTGATCGTCACGATCGGCCATGACACGATCGAAAAACCTCCGTTCATCATGGGCAAGGGCGGCCCCAAGGTCGTCCATGTCGGATACCAGCCGGCGACGGTCGAGCAGGTCTATTTTCCTCAGACCGAGGTCATCGGCGACATCGGACCGTCACTCAAGGCGCTCGCCGATCGCCTGGAAGGCAAGCTCCCAAACGCGCAGGCGCTTCTTCACCTGCGAGAGCGAATTCTCAATCGCATTGCAGACCGGGCGACCGAGGAACGGTTTACGCCCCAGAGGCTCGTCCACGACATCCGAGAGGTCATGCCCCACGATGGCATTCTCGCTCTCGACAACGGCATGTACAAGATATGGTTCGCTCGCAATTATCGCACCAAAATGGCGAATACTCTGCTTCTCGACAACGCGCTTGCGACGATGGGGGCTGGCCTTCCGTCCGCGATGGTCGCGTCGATGCTTTACCCGCAACGGCGGGTCATGGCGATCTGCGGCGACGGCGGGTTCATGATGAATTCGCAGGAGCTGGAGACCGCCGTCCGGCTGAAATTGAACCTTGTCGTTCTCGTGATTGAAGACGATGCCTATGGGATGATCCGTTGGAAGCAGGCCGTCGACGAATTTCCGGACTTCGGCATGACATTCGGCAATCCGGATTTCGTCAAATATGCGCAATCCTACGGCGCCAAAGGAACGAGGGTCGATGATATCGGCCAGCTCAAGCAGGTTCTCGAGGATGCGTTCAAAGGTGGGGGCGTGCATCTGGTCAACGTCCCCGTCGACTATTCGGAAAATGAACGTGTGCTGGTGAAAGAGCTGCGCGAACGGCTCCCGGCAATTCTGGAGGCATGAGATGTCGCATAGCTTAACGGTTTATCAGGCGTTTGATCGAGCGATCATCACCGAGTTACCGACCGATGCCGCCGCCGCGCTTGATCGCAAGCTGGATACTGCCGCGAAAGCCTTTGCCGATCGCGATGGGTGGTTGCCTGCGTATCAGCGCATGGCGATCCTGAGAAAGGCGTCGGAACTGCTGCACGACAATAGGGATCGTTTCGCGATGATGATTGCGCGGGAAGGCGGCAAGCCTCTAGCGGACGCCATCGTCGAGGTCACACGGGCAATCGACGGGCTGATCAACGCCGCCGATGAAATCCGCAACTTCGGCGGCAAGGAAATCCCGATGGGGTTGACGGCCGCGAGCCTGAATCGCCTGGCGTTTACAACGAAAGAGCCGATCGGTGTCGTCGCGGCGATCTCGGCATTCAACCATCCCCTCAATCTCATCGTCCATCAAATTGCGCCTGCGATCGCCGTCGGGTGCCCCGTCATTGTAAAGCCCGCGGCAACAACGCCAATTTCATGCGTCGAAATCGTGAAGTTGATTTGGGAGGCCGGCCTGGACGAGCGCTGGTGCCAGACCTTCGTCACCGATGACAACGCGCTTGCTGAATCCTTTGCGACCGATCCCCGCGTCGCGTTTTTAAGCTTCATCGGATCTGCGAAAGTCGGCTGGTATCTCAAGAGCAAGCTGCCGCCAGGCACGAGATGCGCGCTTGAACATGGCGGTGCCGCACCTGTTATCGTTGATGGAAGTGCAGATGCGGCCGCAGTCGTCAGTCCCATCGTCAAAGGTGGCTACTATCATGCAGGCCAGGTCTGTGTGTCGGTCCAGCGGATATTCGTGCACGAAGATATCCTGGAGCCGTTCACCGAGAGCCTTGCCGCTGCGGTCGCGGCCCTTCGGGTCGGCGATCCGACCCTCAAGCAAACCGAGGTGGGGCCACTGATCCTGCCACGCGAAACGGAGCGGGTAGCGAACTGGATCCGGGAAGCCGTTGATGCCGGAACAAAACAGCTCGGAGGCGGGCGCCTGTCGGAAACGACGCTGCTGCCGTCGGTGCTGCTCAATCCGCCGGCGGACGCAAAGGTGTCGCAACTCGAAGTCTTCGGTCCGCTGACCTGCGTCTACGGTTACCGAAACCTCGACGATGCAATTCAGAGTGCCAACTCGCTGCCTTATGCGTTTCAGTCGAGCGTATTTTCCTCTGATATTGCCGTTGCACTCCGGGCGGCGAAGCGTCTGGATGCAGCCACCGTTCTCATCAACGACCACACTGCGTTTAGGACGGACTGGATGCCGTTTGCAGGTCGCCGCCAGTCCGGTTATGGCGTCGGCGGTATCCCTTGGACGATGCAGGAGATGGCCGATGACAAGATGGTCGTTCTCAATGGGGTAAGCTAGGCGCTTGCCTCTTGCGCGGAGGGGAGTGCCCAGCACCGGGGCAGCGTTTCCCTTTCTCCTTCGGATCGTTATGCCGAACTTGCTTCGGTTGACATTGTCGATGAGGCCGGCGCCATCTTCGATCTGGATGTTCGCCTGTAGGCTTTCAGCAGGAACTCAGCCGACGCGTGGCTGGGTTTCTGCTCTCAAGTCACGGTAATGCGCCGTCAGTCGCTCGAGGCCGAAAGCTCTGTTAAGCCCGCTGGGGTTCGGCAGAACCCAGGTGTTGGCGCCGGCGAATAGCTCGCTCTGCCTTCCCCAATCGCAGTCCGCCCGTGCGGTAATCGCTGCGAAGGCAGCCTTGCCGAGAAAGGCGAGGTTGGCCGGCGCGAACTTGGTTATCTTCGCTTCGAGCAGAGGTGCTGCCTTTTTATAGTCGTCCAGCCGCAATTCGCTGGCGCTCTTCGTGGCTCGCGAGACGGCGGCCGTGATGCCGCATCCGTACTGGAGCAGTTCCTGCTCTTCGTCGGCGCGCAAGAGGCGCGATGTAAAGCCGGAAAGGTGTAGCACCCTCCAGAAGCGGTTGCTGGGAGACGAGAAATTATGGCCGTCCCGGACTGCCGACAGTGCAGGGTTCAGCCCACAGAAAACGACGGACAGGCCCAAGCCGAGCACGTCCGAAAGCCCGGCTGGCGTTTGTTTCACATCCCCGCCGCGATCCATCTGCGCAGACACCAGCCGATCTCCCTTCAATTGATTGATCATACCCGGCGCGCTCCCTTTGCCCATAGCGTCGTTCTGACCACGAGGCAATCACGCTTCACCCCGTAGGCGTGGCACGTCAGGGTCTTGCACTGTTCGACATGCCGGCAATCTGCATCATGACGGGGTCGCTGACAGGACTGTGACGATTGTTACTTGCAATGTTTATAAAAATGTCTATCACTAAACATATTGCTAAACATGAGGGTTGAGGAGTTCATGTAGGCATTCTCTGAAATTGGTGGACTTGCATGTCGGCGGGGAGCCGGCTTTGGTTCTGGGAGGAACGTATGCAAAAGAAATCGAAAGCCCTTCTCGGGCTGGCATCGGCATTCATCATGTCGTCGGCGCTGCCCAATCTCGCAAAAGCTGATCAACTGACACTCTGCTGGGCGGCCTGGGACCCGGCCAACGCGCTTGTCGAACTCTCGAAAGATTTCACCGCCAAAACCGGCACCGAAATGAAGTTCGAGTTCGTGCCGTGGACCAGCTATGCGGACCGCTTTCTCAACGAACTGAACTCTCACGGAAAGCTCTGCGACCTGATCATCGGCGACAGCCAGTGGATCGGCGGCTCGGCTGAAAACGGCCACTACGTCAAGCTCAACGATTTCTTCGACAAGGAAGGCATCAAGATGGATGACTTCGTGCCGGCGACGGTGGTTGGCTACTCGGAATGGCCGAAGAATACGCCGAACTACTGGGCGCTGCCTGCCATGGGCGACGTGGTCGGCTGGACCTATCGCAAGGATTGGTTCGAGCGGCCGGAACTGCAGAAGGAATTCAAGGAAAAATATGGCCGCGATCTCACCGCGCCCAAGACCTATGACGAGCTGAAGCAGATCGCCGAGTTTTTCCAGAAGCGTGAGATCGACGGGAAGACAGTCTACGGCGCTTCGATCTACACCGAGCGCGGTTCCGAAGGCATCACGATGGGTGTGACCAACGTGCTGTATGACTGGGGTTTCCAGTACGACAGCCCTGAAAAGCCTTATGAAATGGAAGGATTCGTCAATTCACCCGATGCGGTGAAGGGGCTGGAATTCTACAAGTCGCTCTATGATTGCTGCACTCCGCCCGGCAGCTCCAACGTCTACATGGTCGAGTCGGCCGATGCCTTCAAATCCGGCCAGGTCGCGATGCAGATGAATTTCGCCTTCACTTGGCCTGGCCTCTACAAGGACGAGAAGGTGGGCGGCGACAAGATCGGTTTCTTCCCCAACCCGGCTGAAAAGAAGCACTTCGCTCAGCTCGGCGGACAGGGCATCTCGGTCGTTTCCTATTCCGACAAGAAGGACGCTGCCCTCCAGTATATCAAGTGGTTCGCTCAGCCCGAGGTGCAGGCGAAATGGTGGCAGCTCGGCGGCTATTCCTGCCTGAAATCGGTGGTGAACGCTCCTGACTTTGCTTCCAGCCAGCCCTATGCCCAGGCTTTCCTGGACTCGATGGCGATCGTGAAGGATTTCTGGGCCGAGCCGAGCTACGCGACCCTCCTCCAGGACATGCAGAAGCGCGTTCATAACTATGTCGTGGCCGGCAACGGCACCGCGCAAGAGGCGCTTGATGGCCTGGTGAAGGACTGGACCGAAGTCTTCAAGGACGATGGCAAGATCTAGTGTCCGGCTGGACGCACAACCTTCTTGTCAGAATGGCGGCCCGGCTCGCCAAGACTGCCGGGCCGCCACATGTCTCATATACGCAAAGACCAGGTGACACCTTGAACATTTCTTCTTCCTCTATGGTCGAGAAGGCTGCAGACGCAACTGCAAGGGCGACGCCGACATCGCTTGCCCGCCGCGTCCGCGGACTATCCGATCGAGCAATCGCCTGGGTATTTATCGCGCCCACCATTATCCTGCTTCTCGCCATCAACATCTTTCCGCTGATCTGGGCGATCTATCTGTCGTTCACGAATTATCGCGCCAACCGTCCGAATGCGCCGGTCCTGAACGTTGGATTGGGCAATTACGAGCGGGTGCTCAACGACCCCGACATCTGGCAGGCGATGCAGACGACGGCGCACTTCGTCTTCTGGACGATCCTGCTGCAGACCGTCATCGGTTTTACGCTCGCCTATCTGATCGACCGCAAGTTTCGCGGCCACGCCTTCTGGACGACGCTGATCCTGATCCCGATGATGCTGTCTCCAGCCGTCGTCGGCAACTTCTGGCGCTTCCTCTATGAGCCGCAGATCGGTCTCTTCGCCTATGCAGTTTCCCTGGTCACCGGCATCCCGACAGCCGACATACAGATGCTCGGTAGCGTTTCGCTTGCACCCTGGGCGATCATTATCGTCGACACCTGGATGTGGACGCCGTACGTCATGCTGATCTGCCTGGCAGGCCTGCGTTCCATCCCCGACTATATCTATGAGGCGGCCGAGGTGGACCGCGCCTCCGCCTGGCGGCAATTCTGGTCGATTACCGTGCCGATGGCGCTGCCCTTCATCATGCTTGCGGTGCTGTTTCGCGGCATCGAGAATTTCAAGATGTTCGACATGGTGACACTGCTGACAGGTGGTGGCCCGGGCTCGACCACCGAGGTTGCCTCCATCACCTTGAAGCGGGCCGCCTTCGAGAGCTGGGCAACCGGACGGGCGTCGGCCTTTGCCATCGTCCTCTTCGTTGCCGTGTTCGGTCTCGCAAACATCTACGTCAAGGCACTCAACAAGGTGAAGCAGCGATGAGCTCGGTTACCTCAGCCCATTCGGTCGTCGAGCCGAGCCCGACCAGCAAGAGGATCGCCGGTGCTATCGTGATCCTCTACGCCCTGATCACGATGATCCCGCTCGTGTGGATCTTCCTGACCAGCATCAAATCTCCGCCGGATTCCATCAGCTATCCTCCGAAGATCGTCTTCACGCCGACCTTGGAAGGCTACTGTAATCTGCTGACGACGAGAACGCGTCAGACGCCGGAATACATCACCTCCCTGCCTGCACCGACCGGCACCTGTGATGGGGTTACCCGCAAACGAAACATGGTCATTGCGGGTCCCTCGAATTTCCTGCCACGCTTTGCCAATTCTCTGGTGATTGCCTTCGGCTCGACATTTCTGGCCGTCTCGTTGGGCACCTTGGCCGCCTACGGTTTTTCCCGTTTCAGGATACCGCTCGCCGACGACCTTCTGTTCTTCATCCTGTCGACGCGCATGATGCCGCCCATCGCGGTCGCCATACCGATCTATCTGATGTACCGCGAGCTTGGCCTCTCCGACACGGCGCTGGGCATGATCCTGCTCTACACGGCAGTCAACGTGTCGCTCGCCGTCTGGCTGCTTAAAGGCTTCATCGACGAGATCCCGCGCGAATATGAAGAGGCTGCGATGATCGACGGCTACACCCGGCTGCAGGCCTTCTGGAAGGTCGTCCTGCCGCAGGCCACCACCGGCATCGCCGCCACTGCGATCTTCTGCCTGATCTTTGCCTGGAACGAATATGCCTTTGTCGCATTGCTGACCTCGGGTGAAGCCCAGACGGCACCGCCATTCATCCCGACCATCATCGGCGAAGGCGGCCAGGACTGGCCTGCCGTTGCTGCGGGAACAACGATCTTCCTGATCCCGATCCTCGTCTTCACCATTCTGCTGCGCAAGCAGCTCTTGCGCGGCATCACTTTCGGAGCGGTTCGCAAATGACCCATCTCATCGAGACCCCACGCCCATCCCGCCCGAAGCGCCCGTTCTTTTTGCGCCGAGGCCCCATGGAGAACATCGCGACCGCCTTGATCGCCATCGGTTTCCTCATGCTCTTCCAGCCGTTCCTTCTCGTGCTCTATACCTATTCGTTGGTGACGCTGCTCGCAG
This sequence comes from Rhizobium sp. YAF28, assembly GCF_052113285.1. NCBI lineage: Bacteria > Pseudomonadati > Pseudomonadota > Alphaproteobacteria > Hyphomicrobiales > Rhizobiaceae > Rhizobium > Rhizobium sp. YAF28. Next base: position 144,425 of record NZ_JBFRCX010000008.1, read on the forward strand.
GCACCGCCATGTTCATCATCGTCTCGAAGTTTCCGGAGTGAGCCATGGCGGACATCAGGATAGAAAATCTCCGCAAGCAGTTCGGCGGCTTCGTGGCGGTGAAGGATTCGAGCTTCGTCATTCATGACGGCGAGTTCCTGGCGCTGCTCGGCCCCTCTGGCTGCGGCAAGACGACGACGCTTCGCATGATCGCCGGCCTGGAATTGCCGACCAGCGGCAAGATCTATCTTGATGGGGAGGATGTCACCTTCAACCGCGCCAGCGCCCGCGACATTGCCTTCGTCTTCCAGCTTTTTGCGCTCTATCCCCATATGAATGTGCGCAAGAACATCGGCTTCCCACTCCTGTCGCAAGGTATGCCGAAGGCGCAGGTCCGCCAGCGCGTCGAGGAGACCGCGCGGCTGCTGCAGATCGATCATATCTTGAACCGGTCCGTCTCAGGACTTGCGGGTGGCGACCGCCAGCGCGTGGCTCTCGGCCGCGCGATCGTGCGCCGTCCGAAGTGTTTCCTGATGGATGAACCGCTTGGCACGCTGGATGCCGAATTCCGCGAGGTGATGGTCCATGAGCTGCGCGAACTGCATAACCGCATCCACGCGACGACGGTTTACGTGACGCATGATCAGCATGAGGCGATGGCGATGGCCGACAAGATCGCGGTCATGAACCATGGCGTCATCGAGCAATTCGGCACACCGCAGGAAATCTACAGCAAGCCGGCCACCATGTATGTCGCAGATTTCATCGGCTCGCCGCCGATGAATTTCATGCGCTTCACGTCGGGTCTCAAGGCGGGAGCGCGGTCGATATCGCTTAACGGCGTCGACGTCAGCATTCCCGAGGTGCACCAGGATATGGCCGAGGCGGAGCTTGCGCTCGGCGTCAGGCCCGAACATATCCGCTTCAGCGACGCGTCACCCTTGCGCGGAGCCGTCTACGGCAGCGAATATCTCGGAACCAATCAGGTCGTGGCAATCGAGACATCGAGCGGCGTGATCAAGGCACGCGTTCCGGCAAACCGCGATTTCCGTATCGGCGAGACTGTTGGCCTTGAACTCAATCCGGGAAAGCTCGCGCTGTTCGACTGCAAGTCGGGCCGCGCCGTCGCCTCGGCACTCTACGCGGAGGCTCAGCATGGCTGACGTCGTTCTCAAGGGGCTCAATAAGCGTTTCGGTGACACTCAGGCTCTGGCCGATCTCAACCTGTCGATCCGAGACGGTGAATTCGTCGTTCTGCTCGGGCCGACGGGTGCTGGCAAGACGACCACGTTGCGTCTTATTGCGGGACTGGAGCACCCCGACGCTGGGCGTATCGAAATCGGCGGCCGCAATGTTGCAGGCGAAGCTCCCGCTGAACGGGATGTAGCCTTCGTCTTTCAACAATACTCGCTGTATCCGCATATGACGGTCTACGACAACCTTGCCTTTCCGCTGCGGGCCCCGGCGCACCGACTTGCAAGCGAAGAAATCGACCGCCGTGTCCGCGAAATTGCGCGCATGGTCAGGATCGACCACAAGCTGGAGAACCGTTCAACGCGTCTGTCGGGCGGCGAAATGCAGCGCGTTGCGATCGGCAGGGCGCTCGTGCGCCGACCCGCCATTTATCTGATGGACGAACCGCTCTCGTCGCTCGATGCGAAACTGCGCGCAGAACTGCGCCTGGAACTGAAGCGCATCCAGAAAGAACTCGGCTCGACCCTACTCTATGTAACCCACGACCAGGTCGAGGCGATGACCATGGCGGATCGGATCGGCATTGTCTCGGAAGGACGACTGTTGCAGGTCGGAACGCCGCGCGAAATCTATGGCAATCCGGCCAGCCTTCATGTCGCCGCGCGCCTTGGCCAGCCACATATCAACCTGTTGCCGGCCGATCTTCTTCCCGGTGCCAATCCGCCGCCGGGAACGAAGACGATCGGCGCGCGAACCGAGCATCTTGATATCATCGTCGATCAGAACGCCGATGCGAAGATCGATTGGATCGAACATCTGGGGGACCAGAACCACCTTCACATCAAGGTGCGGGACCACAAGCTGGTCACGCTTGCCGATCCATATCTCGCGATCCGGCCGGGTGATCGAATAAGCCTGACCCTGCGCGATCCACTCTATTTCGACGCCAGCGGTCAGCGTCTTTGATAAGCAACTGAAAGAAACGAACTCACTGGCATAAAAGACGGGTCTGTCTCCATGAAACATTTCTTCAATCGCCGGGAAACCATTGTCACCGAAGCCCTGGACGGCCTGATCCAGACAAGCAGTGCCGGTCGTCTTGCCCGTCTCGACACGTTCCCGGAAATCAAGGTGATACTGCGTGCCGATTGGGACAAGTCGAAGGTCGCCATTATCTCGGGCGGCGGGGCGGGACATGAGCCTTCGCATGCAGGCTTCGTCGGCAAGGGCATGCTTACCGCAGCCGTATCCGGCGAAATCTTCGCCTCGCCGAGCGTCGATGCGGTGCTGACGGCGATCCGCGCCGTAACCGGCCCCAAGGGCGTCCTGCTGGTTGTCAAGAACTATACGGGCGATCGCCTCAATTTTGGTCTCGCCGCCGAAAAGGCCCGTGCCGAAGGTTTCGACGTCGAGATGGTCATCGTTGCCGACGATATCGCGATCCCCGGCATCAATCAGCCCCGCGGCGTTGCCGGCACGCTGTTCGTACACAAGATCGCCGGCTACCATGCCGAAGCCGGCGCCGGGCTCAAGACGTTGGCGGGCCTGGCGACCGCCGCAGCGGGCAGCATCGTTTCGCTTGGCATGTCGCTTTCAACCTGCAGCGTGCCGGGCCAAACGCATGAGGATCGACTGGGCGCCAACGAAGGCGAACTCGGCCTTGGTATTCACGGCGAGCCCGGGGTCGAGCGTATTTCCTTGCAGCCGATTGCCGATCTGGTCGCGACGATGACCGGGCGACTGGCGGCCAAGCTCGATGGTGCGGGAGATCATGCGCTGCTGATCAACAATCTCGGCGCTGTGCCGCCGCTCGAAATGGGCGTCATCGCCAACACTGTGCTGTCGTCACCGATCGCCAACCGTGTTCGGTTGATCATTGGGCCGGCACCGATGATGACCGCTCTCAACATGAACGGCTTTTCCCTGTCGCTCATTCGACTGGACGCCGACCGTGAAGACGCCCTGAGGGCCGCCGTCGAACCCCATGCCTGGCCGCCCGCGACCGAACGACACGAGATCGCTATCCTTCCCGCGCCACAACGTGTCTCGGCGCAGAGCGAAGCGGCACCCGCCAGCGAAGATCGGGATAATCGTCGTCTCCTGACCGCACTTTGCGAGCACCTGATCTCGCTCGAAAGCGAGCTCAACCGCCTGGATGGCCGGGTTGGCGATGGCGATACCGGCTCCACCGTTGCGACCGGAGCCCGCAGCATTCTTGCCCGCATCGACACACTTCCCTTGAAAGATCCTGCCGCGACGATGGCCTCCATCGGCGAAATCCTGAGCACGAGCATGGGCGGCTCCAGCGGCGTTCTTCTCTCGATCTTCTTCACGGCCGCATCCAAGTCCGTGGCCGAAAAGGAGGATATCGCCGCTGCCCTGCTTGCCGGGCTTGATCGGATGACGTTCTATGGAGGCGCCGTTGTGGGTGACCGCACTATGGTCGACGCACTGGCTCCCGCGCTTGCGGCACTTTCATCGCAGGGGGTTGCAGCCGCGGCAAGAGCGGCGACGGCAGGTGCTGAGTCGACAAGAGCGATGCGACGGGCCAAGGCCGGTCGTGCCTCCTACGTTGGCGAAAGGGATCTGGAAGGTGTGCCCGATCCGGGTGCCGTGGCCGTGGCAGGCGTATTCGAGGTAATGGCAGCGCTCGTATGAGCTCTGCAGGCGGGAGGGTTTCGGGTGCTGGCTGAACCGGTTCTTCTCATGGGATTGATCGAAGCTTGCCGTGCGACGATCGCGGCAAACAGCGAGCACCTGTGTGCGCTTGATCGCGCCATTGGTGATGGCGATCATGGAACGAACATGCGCCGCGGCTGCGAAGCGGTGAGCGCCGAGGACGCCTTCGTTTCTGCCCTTCCCTTGCCTGACGCGCTTGAGAAAATTGGCCTGACGCTCGTGATGAACATCGGCGGAGCGGCAGGCCCGCTTTACGGGACGTTGCTCATGGAGATGGGCCGCGAGCTCCGTGCCCCGGACGAGGAGAAGGATTTTCCTTCGGCACTGAAACAGGCTATCAACGCCGTCGCGCGTCGTGGCCGCTCACATGCTGGGGACAAGACGCTTCTTGATGTTCTCTATCCCGTTCAGGACGCGCTCGCACATCGATTGCCTCTGACGGACATCGCGCGCCGGGCCGAACTTTCTGCCGAGCTGACGGCAGCGATGAGAGCCATGCGCGGGCGTGCCTCCTATCTCGGAGACCGGTCGATCGGTCATGTCGATCCGGGCGCCTCAAGTTGTGCACTGCTGACAACTGCGATCTGCCGCTACCTCGAGGAGTACCGACCTGCATGAATGGGAAGAGGCCCAACGTTGGGATTGTGATTGTTTCCCATTCGCCGCTGGTTGCGCGTGGTACTGCCGACATGGTGCGGCAGATGGTCGGCGACAGTGTGCCGCTTGCCTGGTCGGGCGGTAACAGTCACGGCGAACTCGGGACGGATGCCCGCGGCATTCTCAAAGCCATCGAGGAGGCTTGGTCGGACGCAGGCGTTGCCGTCTTCGTTGATCTTGGGGGAGCTGAAACCAACAGTGAAATGGCGGTCGAAATGCTCGGCCTGCCGCGGTCGAAGCTGGTATCGATCTGTAATGCACCCGTCGTGGAGGGAGCTGTTATCGCGGCGGCCGAGGCCTCCGGCGGCGCATCGCTGGGCAAGGTGATTGCGACGGCAGAGGAGCTATCACCCTGATGAGCAGCGGTTTGCGCGTGGGAGGCCGTGAGGGCGAACAGATGCATGCCAACTGCCAGACGGAGGTAGAGGTCAAGCATGGCGTTGGACTGCATGCTCGGCCCTCGGTGACATTCACGCGGCTTGCAAAGTCGTTTCCCTGCTCGATCGAAGTCGCGATCAACGGCAGCGATGTGTGGCTGAATGGCAAGAGCATCATCAAGATCATGGGTGCCAGGATCCGTAAGGGATCATTGCTCAAGATTCGCGCCGAGGGGATCCTCGCCGAGGAAGCGATTCGCGCATTGAAAGGCCTCGTCGAGCGTAACTTCGATGAGGAAAAGAAGCATGGCCGCACCGCCTAGTCTGAAAGCCATAGGTGCATCGCCGGGCGTTGCAACCGGGCCGGCCTATGTCGCGAGGCCGATGGCCGCCGCTTCGTTCCCGCCATCGAGCCTTTCGGGCCATGCCGAACTCGGCGATGCCATCAAGAAGGCCATACACGAATTACGCAACATTGCGGCCGGGACAGACCCTGAGAGCGGAGAAATCATCGAGTTTCAGATCGAAGTGCTCGAGGACCCGACGCTGATGGAGACGGCCGGCGCGCGGATCGACGCGGGCGAAAATATGGCGTTTGCCTGGGCCGGGACACTCGATGGCTATATCCGCGAACTGGAAGGCGCGGAGGAAGACCAAGTGCAGGCGCGTGCCGTCGACATTCTCGACGTCAAGAATCGCGTCCTGTCGATCCTGACCGGGGCGCCGATCGACGACTTTCCGGCCGGCTCCATCTATGTTGGAAAAGACATGGAGCCCAGTCGCTTCTTGGCACATGACTGGTCGGCCGGTGGGGGTATCGCCCTTTACGCGGGCAGCGCAGTCGGCCATGTGGCGCTGCTTGCCAGGTCTCGCTCGGTCCCGATGGTCATCGGCGCTGGTCGCTTCGCGACGGAGAAAGGACAATACATCGGGGTTGATGGCGATTCAGGTATCATCATGCTTCAGATAGCCAATCAGAGGGCGACGCCGGCTCCGCGCGACCATCGCCTGACAAGCATGGCATCGACAACCGACAACGGCACTTTGTACACGGCAGACGGCTCGCAGGTCCTGCTGGCCGTCAACGTCAACGCTCCCGACGAAGTCGATGCGATCGACGTTGCGACAACCGCCGGCATCGGGTTGATGCGCTCGGAATTCGCCCTGACATCGCTTGGAGATGCCGCAAACGAGGAAAAGCAGTTTGCAATCTACCGCCATCTGCTGGATTGGGCGGACGGTCGGTCAGTTACAATTCGCATGCTGGATATAGGCGGCGACAAGCCGCTCGCCGGACTTGCCGAAGTACCCTCGCTACGCGGTATCCGTCTTCTGCTGGCCCGGCAGGAGATCGCGCGTGTTCAAGCCCGCGCGCTTTTGCGTGCGGCAGTCTTCGGCAGTCTTCGCATCTTGCTGCCGATGGTGATGTTTCCATCCGACGTCGATGATATCAGGCAGATCTATCGCGAAGAATCCGACGCGCTCGCCCGACGCGGTGTGCCGCATCGCACGCCTCCCATCGGAATGATGGTAGAGGTCCCGGCCGCAGCCCTCATGCTGGACGAGTTCGAAAGCGCTGACTTTTTTTCGTTCGGGACGAACGACCTTGCGCAATATCTCGTCGCCTCGTCACGCGAGAATGCCGACTTTACGCTTTACCAGGCCAAGGCAGTGCCGGCCGTACTGCGCCTGCTGACCCAAACCATAAGACTCGCCGGACGCAAACCGGTCAGCATCTGCGGCGACATGGCCGGGGATCCATCCCTGACCGCGGATCTGCTTGCCGCAGGCATACGGCATTTTTCCGTGGCACCCACTCAACTTCCCGCGATAAGATCGGCAATCGTCGGCCTGAAGGCAGATGGGACAAAGGCAGCCGGAGAATAGGATGGCGCGCGAAGACACGGAAGACGCCATTATCGCCTACAAGTCCATTCTGGCGCAAATCATCGACAACAGGCCTTCTGGAACACGCCAGCGGCTTGCGACGGAACTTGGCAAACATCGCAGTTTCGTCACGCAGATAACGAGCCCGACCTATGCAACGCCGCTTCCTGCCCGGCATCTCGCGACGATCTTCCGGGTGTGCCATTTCAGCGCCGCTGAACAGGAGCGCTTTCTGGATGCCTATCAAGCTGCGCATCCAGGCAAGCTGCCGGAACTTGGCGCCTCGGAAAAACTGCGGCACATTTCCTTGATGGTGCCCGATTTCGGCGACGAGAGACGCAACCGGCTGCTGGAGGAAGCGATTGCCGATCTGGTGCAGAAGATTGCCGCAATTTCAGGGCCGCCGGATTAAGCAAGCCCTTGTGGCACATGCAAAAGGATTGGCATGATCATCGCCTTGGGAGGGGCTTGATGAAGAAATTCATGAACACAGCGGAGACCATGGTCGCCGAAAGCATCGAAGGCTTTGTGCGCGCCCATCAGGAGTTCGTTGTGTTTGGCGCCGACCGTAAATGTATACGCCGCCGTGAACTGGTTCCTGGCAAGGTCGCCATCATTTCTGGTGGTGGGGCTGGCCATGAGCCAATGCATATCGGCTTCATCGGTCGCGGCATGCTCGATGCTGCCTGCGTCGGATATATCTTCACATCGCCCACGCCCAGCCAGATCGTCAGCGCGATTGAGGAAGCAGACACCGGCGCCGGTTGCTTGCTCGTCGTCAAGAACTACGATGGCGACGTCATGAACTTCGAAATGGCGTCGGAGATGGCGTCGGACCGGCATAAAATTGAAATTGTCCTTGCCTGCGACGACATCGAAACGACGAGGGCCGGCGACGGTCGTGCGCGACGTGGGGTTGCCGGCACGCTCATCACTGAAAAGCTGCTCGGAGCGGCGGCCGAGCAGGGTCGCTCCCTTTCGGAACTAAAAGCCTTTGGCGACAACCTCGCTTCACGCATCCGGTCGATGGGCGTTGCCCTGACCGGTGTCGCCGTGCCGGACACCCAGCGCACAACCTTCGCGCTCGGGCCGAACGAGGTAGAAATGGGCGTCGGCATTCATGGGGAGCCGGGTCATTCGAGAGAGCGTTTCTCCAACGCTGACACTATCGTCAGGTATCTCAGCGAGACGATCCTCAACGATACCAGCCGAAGCACAGACAGAGCATTGCTTCTGGTGAACGGACTTGGCGGCACGCCGCCTGCTGAACTCTATCTCGCCTACAACTCTGCCCTTCGCATCATGTCGGAGTACGGGCTGCGGGTCGAGCGCTCGCTTGTTGGCACCTACGCCACTTCGCTCGACATGCAGGGCCTTTCCATCACGCTCGCCTTTCTCACGGACGAGGAGCTTTCTCTATGGGATTCGCCCGTTGCTACCGCTGCATTGCGCTGGAGGTGCTAGGCAGCTCGTGATCAGCCGGTTTTGCAATGGTGAAGTTTTCGCGGAAGATCCGCAAACCGTACTGTGCCTCTCGAGCCAAAATCATCGGCGATTTACGGAAGCGTCTAGTCGAGGCACGAGCCGGTGGCAGGTTCGAATTCCATCAAGGCGACCAAGCGTCTGGCATTGGCCGATGCGTTGTCCCAACTCTGCTCGGGTAGCAATCGGATCGTTGCGGGTGGACTAGGCCCTCCTGGCCGGCGCTATGAAAGCGGCGATCGCAGCCTCAGCATGCCCGGCTTCCTGAAGGAGGCGTCTGGCAAGTTCCGTCGCCGGCCCGCTCAAAGGTCCGTCGGCCCGCACGAGATGAAACGAGACGTGATAGTCCAACGCTCTTTCGGAGACCGCGACCAGTCGACCCGACGCAATGGCTGCGTCCGATAACGGTGGGCGGGCGAGCGCGATGCCGACGCCCTGGACGCAGGCGTCGATGACGAGGTTGTAATCCTCGAAACGACGATCCTGCCCGCGCGGCAGATAGTCGATGTCTTCGGCGGCGAGCCAGCGCCGCCAGCCCTCGATGGTCGAATCATGCAGGATCGGCATCTTAAGGAGCGATCGGGCGTCGCAGTTCCCGGCCAGTTGGCCTGCAAGCGACGGTGCAGCGACCGGAAAGGATTTCTCCTGCCAGAGTGGTGTCGCACGAACGCCGGCCCAGGGACCTCTTCCGCACCGAATGGCAAGATCCGTTCCCTCGCCGAGATCCGCAAGCCTGTGCTCCAGGAAGAGTTCGATGTGAATGTCGTCGAGTTCCAGCTTTCCTAATCGGGGAAATAGCCACAAGGACGCGACGGACGGCGTGAGTGAAAGGCGCACCGTCGTCTTGTGCCGTCGCGGGATCCATCGCTCGTCAGCCCCACTGAGTAGGGCAAGGGCCTCCTCGGCGCGGGCAAAGAAGCGGATGCCTTCCGGTGTAAGAGCGACGCCCCGCGCCTGACGGGCAAAGAGCCGAACGCCCAGCCACCGCTCCAGGCGCGAGATCTGTCTGGAAACCGCCCCGTGGGTGATGCCGGCTTCTTCGGCAGCAGCGGAGAAGGATCCAAGGCGCGCGGCCCGGGAAAAGGCTTCGAGCGTATCGAGTGGCGGGAGGCTTTGCGAGCTGTGAACCATGGACACACCAGATCATCGATTGCGGTGCTTTTCAAGCCGGAAAGGAGACGCTTAATTCGGCGCACGCAAGCCTGGAGGCAAACATGGCGACGGTGGTTGGAGATCCGGAAGATAAGGCAGGGTTCGATCTTGTTGCCTTTTTGGCGATTGTCGTGACGATCGCCTTTTGGGCATCCTCTTTTGTCGTCATCCGCGTCTGTCTCGGGCCGTTGACGCCTGTCGAGCTCGCGACTGCCCGTTATGTGACGGCCGGCCTGATTGCTGTTTGCTATCTGGCATTTCGCTGGACCCCACTGAAAGGGACCGATCTTGCCCGGATTTCCGTTGCTGGCGTCTTGTTCATTGCCGCTTACGCGGTGCTCCTCAATACCGGTGAACAAACCGTGCCGGCGGGACCGGCAAGTTTCATTATCAACACCATGCCGATCTTTACCGCGTTGATCGCCACCCTCTTCCTTGGCGAGCGCTTCGGTCTGTGGGGATGGGTCGGTACCGCCGTATCGTTTGCAGGCGTGGCATTGATCGCCGCTTCCGCCGCCGGCGGCCTCGGCCTCGACCTCAACGCTGTTCTAATTCTTGGGGCTGCCCTCTGTTCGGCAGTTGCAAGCGTCTTGCAAAAGCCTGTTCTCGCCCGCTTGCCGGCGTTGACGGTGACCGCCTGGGTTCTATTTCTCGGTTCGCTTCCACTCCTCCCGGCGATGCCCGCCACCGTCAAGGCTCTGGCTGTTGCCCCGACGATCGTCATTTCAATCGTTGCCTATCTGGTGGTTTTCCCGACGGTGGTTGCCTATGTGACCTGGGCGGTTGCCCTGAAGCGGCTTCCGGCCGCGCGTGCCACGAATTTCCTCTATGGCGTGCCGCCGACAGCAACATTGATCGGGTTTACCTGGCTGGGCGAAACGCCAACGACAATTGGTGCGGCTGGTGGAATGTTGGCGATCGCAGGTGTTCTCATCGTCAATGTCATGCGGCGGAGGTAGCCCTCCATTTGCGGGCGCCGGCGCCGCCTATGGACGGGTCGAAGCATTGCCTCGCTCACCGAGAGTTGCGGCGGCCTTGTCCCTGTCTTCGCAGCGAGCCGTTACGCCAGGCGCAAATCAAGCAGCGGGTGCAATTTTTTCAGATTCGGAAGCGATTTCGCCTGCCAGGGATATTGGTTGGTGCCTTTCACAACGAGCTGCAGCTCGCCCATTTTCCTGGCCTCGATGGTCAGTTTGGCAAGTAGGTTTATGCCGGAGGAGTTGAGGAATTCGAGACCCGTCAAATTGAACGTGACTTGTTTGTGTCCTTCATGGAGCAGCCCCAGTACCATCGAATGAATGGGCGCGTAGGCGTCGGGTCCTGCCAGCCGAAATATACCATCGAAATATACCTCGGTATTTTCTGCCCACACGCGGAAATTTTCGTCGCTGATTTCCATTTTTCGCTCACAGCTTGGAGGAGGGCGGCAACGCCACCAATGCAGTCGTCGTCAGTTTGAAATGGTGGTCGTTGGCTTGTTCGAATGCCCATGCCATTTTTGCATCGTAATCGCTTAGGAGGGTGAGCAATCCCAGACCCGATCCGCTCCCTTCCGATATTGCATTGCTTTCGATCCGTTCGAGAAGAAGCTCGCCGGGTTCCCTCGACCGAAGTCGGTGCAGCAGCTGCTGAAGACGAGATGACGATGCGCTATCGATACTGTTCGTTGTCCTCATGAAAAAACAATCGTCCGATATCCCGGCTTCGATGAGGATTTCTCCGGGTTGTCGAAATTTGACGGCATTTTCGATTAGCTCATTGCTGAGATATCCGATGTCGTGATGCGCTTGCGTGTACGCTCTCTTTGAGTGGGAATACGGAAGGGCCATTACTTCTGCGATGAAGTCCGATGTCATCCCCGAATGCTTCCACCCGAGTTGAAGCGGTCCATCGCGCAACGTCAGACGCGTGCTTGCATCCAGGTTCTCATTTGCCAGAGATTCGATCCCATATAACGTTGGTGTCATGCGTCACCTATGTCTTATTGCGAGAAGTGTGATGTCGTCGTGGATCTTTTGTGACCCGATAAAATGCATTAATGCCGCAACGATTTCGGAGACGACTTTGTCGGCACTTTCGTTCCTGAGCCGAAGTGCCTCGAGGCAGAGACGGTCAATGCCAAACAGTTCTCCAGCGTCGTTTTCGGCTTCCGTCACGCCGTCTGTGTGGAGAAGAATGAGGTCGCCCTTCTCAAACACTATCCTGCGGGTATTGATGAACGTGGAAATATCGGCCTGCAGTCCGATCGGTATTCCCAAATCCATCGTATCGATACGTTCGATCTCGCCGCTCGCCCGTATTACGATCACCTCTTCGTGCTGGCCAGACAGGATCATCTCTTTCCCGTCGTAGTCGAGGAATGCCAAAGTGAGGTGCTTGTCGATCTTGGTTCTCACGATATTCTTGAAAAGAGCGCTATTCAGGTCAGTGAGGAATTTCACCGCATCGACATTGCCTGCCTCCTGCAAAGCGCGAGCGACCGACTGAACCATCAACATCAACACTCCGCTTTCGAGCCCGTGCCCGGCGACGTCGCCAATGCCGATTTTCAAACGATTGCCGCTTTTCAAGACATCGTAATAGTCGCCGCCGACCTCCTCGGCGGGTCTCATGTATGCCGCTATTTCCAGCGTCTGCAGTTCGTCAAGTTCCTGATGCAATGGCAGCACCATCAACTGGATTCTCTCGGCGACGGCCAGTTCTGTCCCAAGCCGTCGATTTTCGCGCTGAAGCTGCGCGTTCAACGTTGAGATCTCTTCCTTTGCATCTTCGATCTGGGCCGTTCGCTCTTCAACAAGTTGCTCGAGATTTTCCGTGTGGAAGCTAATCTCTTCCGCCATCCTGTTGAATGCTTCTCCGGCCTCGCCAACCTCGTCTTTGCTGGCGATGGCAACCCGTACCGAGTAGTCCTTCGTCTGGATCCTTCTCGCGGCATCTGCGAGGGCACTGATACCACTTGTTATTCGCTTTGAGGCGGCAAGCACCGCGAGGGTCACGATTGCCAGCGACATTGCGATTGCCAGGATCTGATAGAGTACGATGCGGTTCGTGGCTTCGGAAATCTTGGCTTGCGCCGCGTATAGGGAAGCATCGATTTCCCGCTCGGGTACAGCCAGCACGAGGGACATCGCCTCTTGACGGACCGGGCCGCTGGACCAGAGATTGGTCGCTGGTAGTTTCTTCACGATCACGATGTAGGGGACTTTTTGCCCGTCCCGTTCCAACAACAGGTGTTGGATGCCCTGTTCGCGGTCCAGCGCCATTTTTGCAATTTCGGGTTGGGAGCTTCCCTTCAACGACCGCTCCAGTCCGGTCACGCCTGTTCCGCTCGCATCGCTCGCGGATCGCAGGCCGAGGGTCTCTTCGCCTGTATGGTTGATCGCGACGACATTTCCGTCGGACATTGCGAGGAAGCCAAACCCGGATTGGGCCACTTTAACATTTTCAACAGTCTGCGCGAGTTGGTCGAGCGTGATGTCCGCGCCAGCCGTGCCGGCGACGTCCTTCCTGTCGGCTGTCCATAGAGGATGAAAGAAACTCACGATGAGTTTCCCGGTAATCGCATCGGTATATGGAGCTGTCTGTGTGATATCGTCTGCGACCGGCCGCGCATTCCGATTTGTGGCCCAGCTCTCCCAAGACTCGTAGAGCCCTGGAAAAAAGAAGTCCCAGAAATTTGCATCGTTGTGACCGGGATAAAGACGGTCGAAAGTCTGAGCCTGATCCGTATACGGTGCGGTTCTGAAAATTGGCCTTTCTTTCGGGCCAATGTAATACATCTGGAGCTTGGAAGAACCGTGTTGCAGCAAACTCGGCGCTACGATGTCCAGAACCGCGCTCGCCTGGATGTCGGCCTCGACGTCAGGTCTTGGACTATGGTCAGGCCTCAGCAGGTAGCCCCAAACGCTCACTACGGAGACAGAGCCCGGAACGTTTTGAGACCAATTGCCCTTCTGGTCATAAGCGAGGCGGACGCTGTCGGGAGAGGTTCGAGCGATCGCCGCACCGACGTCTAAATTGCGCTCGGGATCATCGATTTGTGCCTGAAGCACGCCTGCCAGCGTGCCAACATCGTTGTGCACCTGCCGTAACAGCAAACTGACCTGGGCAGCGGTGGAATCGGCATATGTCCCGATGTATTCCTGGCTTGCTGCCTCGAGGCCTTGCCCGACCTCCAGCGTCGCGTCGCGTGATAGCCGTTGGACGTTCCAGAGTGCCAATCCTCCGCTCACCAGCAGATCAAAGAGGACTGCTCCGCCGACAACCAAAATGAACTTTGCGCGGAATGAACCCAGCTTGATCGGCCTTTTCGAAGATATCCTGTCCATCATAGCGGCTTTCGGCCGGACGCCGCCCAGATCGGCCAGCCCGCGTAACCCTTCGGATGAAGGGCCGCGAAAACGTGGTCTTTGAATCCCTGCCTGAACCTGCGAATGAACTCCGGTGTGTCCCCCCGTCGGACAGCCATCTGGCCCGCGTAGACGTTTTCCCAGGCTTCGATGATGTCGGCGAAGTCTTGGGGATCGCCGTCAAGGTTTGTCACCATGAAAGCATCGACCTTGATCGCCTCGAAGCCTGCGTCGGCGAGCAGGTGACGGCTTTTCGGCCCCATCTCGACGTCCATGTCGAAGTGCCTGAACAATTTGGCGACTTCTTCATATGTCCACTTGATCGTCTCCGCATGTGGCTCGCCCAGGCAATGCGAGTTTTTCTCGTTTGTAATGTAGACCCGGCCGCCGGGCTTGCAGATACGGTAGAGCTCCCGCAGCAGCATCTCGGGACGGTCGAAAATCTGGAGGGAATGCCGGCAAGTCACAAAGTCGAATTGATTGTCCCGAAGCAGCATCTGGGACGCATCGCCATAGGTGTATTCGATTTCCTTCAAATCGAAGTCCGCAGCCACTCTACGAGCGTAGTCCAGGCTACGCACCGAGTGATCCAGGGCGACAAGGCGGGAGGGCTTAAATTCCCGTTGAACCAAGGCTGCGAAATCACCAATCCCGCAGCAGATGTCCGCAACGACAAGACCACTCCGAAGACCGTGACGAGGCAATAGTTCTCTCTCGTGCCTCCATGTCATTTTAGTCTGAGTACGGAGAATGGGAATGAACTGCTCGTCTTCCACAAAGCTCTGACCCGGATAAAAGGCCGAGTCGTAAACTTCCACCGTCAGGTTGGGGTAGCGTTTGGCCAGCTTTTCAAAAACCGGAGCCGACCAGGCCATCACGCTCGAGGTCACAATGACGATTTTCCGCTCCGGTCTCGTCCGGCAGCTTTCCATGAGGATATCGGCCAGGGCGGAAAAGGCCGTCATGTTGATATGCGTCAGACGTTTGACATTGAGGTAGACAACCCCGCTATACCTTTCCAGGCTTTGCTGCATCAGCGATAGGGCATCGGCGATTTCTGCGGCACCTTTTGGCCGTATCTTGCCAGACAAAACCAGCTCTTGGTTTGTCGGATCAAAACGAACTGCGAAGGATGCGTCGTGGCTCATTGAAAGTCCTCGGCCAAGGGGAAATCCGCGACGATCTTCGTGCTCTCCACACCGTCTGTCTCAATCCGGATCGCTGAGCGGAATATTGTCGCCAAATCTCCGAGCAGCGCCGTCGTATCGGCCGTGAACGCCTTCCCGTCTCCTGCTTCTCCTGCCTCACCCGCGAGGGGAGGCCGGAGCTCGATCAGGCTCGCACTTTTGTGACGACCACCGGACAGGTCCTGATAGGGGAGTTCAATCGTCAGGCGATTTGTTGTGGCGTTTCGATGGAGACTGAAACTCATCAAACCTGATTGACCCGACCAGCGGAAAGCAAGTTCAACGAGCTCGTTTGCCGCGACTGAAAGAAAATTCGAATATCGGGCGGGGTCGGTATGTCCTTGGCCGAGAATGTCGGAGAGATACTCGGTAATCCTGTCGCAAAATCTCCATTCGGATTTCACCAATGCGACATCCATTTCCAGCGACAACATGAGGGTGAATGCACGGCGATCGATGCTGGTTGCTATCTCTTCCAATACATCCTCCGTTGGTACATGGGTGGCGCATGCCATCTTTTAGAACACGTTGTAACGTTCGCACTCACAATTGCGTGGCGCGGCCTTGGGATGTGTTCGCATGATCGATAAACTCCCCAATCGTCGCGATCGGGAGCGGTCTGCTCACCAAATAGCCTTGTAGCCTGTCGCATCCCGCCTTGCGCAACCAGTCCGCCTGCTGTGCCGTTTCAACCCCTTCGGCGGTGACGCGCATGTGGAGGCCATGTGCAAGCTCAATGACACAGCGCACGATTGCCTGGCTTTTGAAATCGCTTTCGAGATCGGTAATAAAATATCGATCGATTTTTATCGTGTCGAAAGGGAATGTTTTCAGATAGCTGAGGGATGAATATTCTGTCCCGAAGTCGTCGAGGGCGATTTTGATGCCCAGCACGTTGAGAGTATTGAGGGTGTCGATGTTGTTGACAGTCCGCTCGAGCAGCACGCTCTCGGTTATTTCAAGCTCCAGGCGATCCGATGGAAATCCGACAAGATCCAGCGTTTGCGAAATCCGATCGGTAAGGCCGTTTGTCAGGAATTCAGCCGCCGACACATTGACGGCGACGATGTAGTTCTGTGGCCAGTTCATCGCTTCCCGACATGCCTGTTCCAAAACCCATGCGCCTATTTCCGGCATCAAACCATCTGCTTCGGCCATCGGAATGAAGGTGCTTGGAGGAATACTTCCGAGCAGGGGGTGGTGCCATCTCAGAAGCGCTTCGAAGCCGACGATGGAACCGACCTCCGCGATCGGTTGATACTCCATTGAGAATTGGTGGTTTGCCAGGGCTATTCGAAGGCTCCGGCGCAGTAGCTCGCGCTGCTCCAGCAATTCAAGCATTGAAGGATCAAACGATTTTGCGCGACGGCGACCTTCTTTCTTCGCGGCGTAGAGTGCGACGTCAGACGCCTTCATGAGTTGCTCCGGACTGGCGCCGTCCGGTGGCGCACTTGACACGCCAACGCTGCTGCCGACAAACACCGCGATGCCGTCGATCATGAAGGGCTTTTGGAATGCCGCAACTAGGGCTTCCGCCAGTTGGTGACCCTTGGCCGGATGTCCCAGGCCCATGGAGATGACCATGAATTCGTCACCCGCGAGGCGATAAGCCCTGTCGTCTTCTGCAAGGCATCCTTGAATGCGGCTAGCAGCAAGCTGAAGAAGCTTGTCTCCCGCCGGATGACCCAACGTGTCGTTCACAGGCTTGAAGTCGTCGAGGTCAAGCTGCATCAGAGACAAGGTCTCGCCCGAGGCAGCTATTTCCGTCAACGACACAGCGAGATCCTCGCTAAACTGGCGTCGATTTGGCAGGCCCGTCAACGGATCGTGAGTTGCCAGATGCAATAGGGTTGCTCGTTCGTCGTCAAGGCGATCGCCCGATCGAACAACGGCGTACATATTTCCGATCTGAAAGATCGTCAGTCTTTGCGAACCAGGTTTCCTGATATTGATCGACAATCGCAAGGACTGGACGCCTTCGCCCATTGAGCGGAGTGCTTGCATGGTCGCCGATTTGTCCAGCTCTGGAAAATGCTCCCATAGCGACATCGCGGGCGCAAGCGCAGCGGGCAGTTCATCGCCCAGCAAGTTTTTGATCGGATTGAAGTGGTGGTCGAAGAATAAGAGCCGATCGATCGGGCTCGGGGCATGTTCCCGTCTATCTTCAGGGGTCGCGCGTGTGGCACGAGCTTTACGCATGTCTGAGCTCTCCATGGTCGAGTTTCCCTGAGAACGATCACCGCAACTCAAAGCCGCCACAACTTAGGTATGCATTATCTAATTTAGATAGTCCGGATTAAAAATGTTCAAACCTCTTTTCCGCACAGGCAATTGCAACTTTCGGCTGGCGTGCCGATTGCTGGGCCTTCTCCTTATATAGCTAAAAGTGTGGGTCGGGGACTAGGTCGTGGTGACGATTTAACGTTTTGGAATTCGCGGCTTGGGCAAATCGGATTCAAGACTGGCGATTCGAGGCTTGTCATGGATATCGAAACACCCAGCGCTGACCGATGGTCTCGGATCGGACCTTTTTGCGCGGAGGGCGAAGGAGCAACGACGGCCACGCTCTAAACAATCGTAGCTTTGTCGATGCGTTGATCTGGATGGCCCGGTCAGGCACACGCGGCCGCGATTTGCGTGCGCAATATGACGACCATCTGGCGTCAAGCGGGCGCTAATATGGCTGGACCGAGATGGGTGCGTTTGAGAACTCCGCTCCCTTCCGCATCGGATGCCGGTTACGGCAATCGCGTGCACAATGCCGCGCGATCCTCGGGGAGTTCGTTCCACGCCTTCGGCCAAAAATAGAATACAAATTCTATATACTAAATGATGATAGGGCTAGCTTGATCCCGTATCAATTTCGGGGCTTTTCAAAATGGGCATCAAAGCCAAACGTACTGCCGCAACATTCCTGGCCGCATGGATGTCGCTTGCGGCACCCGCGTTCTCTGCCGATCAGCCGGTCAAAGGCGGGACGCTGATCTATCTGGAGCAGCAGGCGCATACCAATCTCTATTCGCCGGCCGGTGGCTTCTATCCGAACGGCGGTATTCTCAACCAGATCACGGACAAGCTGACCTACCAGAACCCAAAGACGCTCGAAATCGAGCCGTGGATCGCTGAATCCTGGACGGTCAATGACGATGCGACGCAATACACGTTCAAGATCCGGCAGGGCGTGACATTCTCGGACGGTTCGCCGCTCGAAGCCAATGCGGTTGCCAAAAACTATGACGTCTACGGTCTGGGCGACAAGGGTCTCAAGCTTCCGGTATCGGAAGTGATCAACAATTATGATCACAGCGAAGTCGTCGATCCCTACACGGTGAAGTTCTACTTCAAGCGGCCATCGCCGGGCTTCCTGCAGGGTACCTCGGTCATTGGCTCCGGCCTGGTCTCCCTGAAGACGCTTTCCTTGCCATTTGAACAGCTGGGCGATGCGACGAAGATTATCGGTTCCGGACCGTTCGTCGTCGAAAGCGAAACCCTGGGCAAGGAATTATCGCTGAAAGCCCGTGACGACTATAGCTGGGGACCAGCCAAGCTGGAGCACCAGGGCAGGGCGTATCTCGACGGTATCAAATATATCGTCACTGGCGAAGACAGTGTCCGAATTGGAGCTCTTCTATCGGGTCAAGCTGACTTTATCCGCCAGGTACAGGCCTATGACGAGGAGCAGGTCGAAGCCCAAGATTACAAGATCTATGCCGCCCCGACACGCGGTGTGAACAACAGTGTTGTGTTCCGGCCTGACAATCCGCTCGTTGCGGACCTTCACGTTCGCCAAGCTCTTCTTCACGGAACCAACGCGCAGGAAATCGTAACGACGCTGTTTTCCGACCATTACCCTCAGGCAAAATCGATCATCGCCTCGACCGCCCAGGGCTATGTCGATCTCTCTTCCAAGCTGAACTACGATCCCGAGCAGGCCGCCAAGCTTCTGGACCAGGCCGGTTGGAAGCTCGGCGCGGATGGGCAGCGCGAGAAGGATGGGCAGAAGCTCGTCCTGACCGCTTATGAATCGCTGCCGCAGCCACAGAACAAGGCGACGCTTCAGCTGGTCGCCCAGCAATGGGCAAAGCTTGGCGTGACGCTGAACGTGTTGGCTGGCGACGCAGGCAGCAAGACGTTGGACGATCTCGATCCGGCAAAAACCCCGGTAGCACCAGCGATGGTCGGCCGCGCCGATCCGGACGTGATCAAGAGCAACTACTATCCGAAAAACCGGGACGTTCTGCGCCAGAAGGGCGGTCAGAGCGACAAGGTGAAGAGCTTCGTCGACGACAAGCTCAACCACCTGTTAGAGGGCCTCTCCTCTGAACCCAATCGTGATAAGCGCCTCGCCATCGCCGCCGACATCCAGAACTACGTCCTCGACCAGGCCTATGCCATTCCAATCTTCGAGGAGCCGCAGGCCTTTGCGGGTGCTCCCTACGTCAACGGCGTTGCCTTCGAAGCCGTTGGTCGACCCTCCTTCTACAGCACCTGGCTTGCCGAACATTGAGGAGTACAAGCTGGCCCGGCGTGGCCGGGCCAGGTTTGGAGATCGTCATGGCTAAATATTTCTTCTCGAGGATCGGACAGGCATTGCTCGTTTTATGGGCTGCCTTTACCGTTTCATTCGTCCTGCTCCAGGCCTTGCCCGGTGACGCGGTCCTGATCAAGTTTCAGAACCCGGACTACGGACTGAGCCCCGAACAGATTGCCGACATCCGCGCCGCCTATGCGGCGGACGGGACGATCTTTTCGCAATATCTCCATGCCATCGGCAATTTTCTCACCGGAAACTTCGGCTATTCGCTGCAGGCTGGCGTCGCGGTGCG
Organism: Rhizobium sp. YAF28; assembly: GCF_052113285.1. NCBI lineage: Bacteria > Pseudomonadati > Pseudomonadota > Alphaproteobacteria > Hyphomicrobiales > Rhizobiaceae > Rhizobium > Rhizobium sp. YAF28. The sequence goes on from NZ_JBFRCX010000008.1 coordinate 164,194, forward strand.
GGATCAAATCGCGACCAATCTTCCGCCAACCCTTTGGCTTGCCGGACTGGGTCTTCTTGGCGCCATCCTGCTGTCAGTCTTGATTGCGATACTTGCAAACCTGCCGCCCTTGAGATGGCTTCGATCGCTGGCGCACTCGATCCCTTCTCTCTTCATCTCGGTTCCGACCTTCTGGCTCGGAATCATGCTGATCCAGATTTTTTCGTTCCGCTTCCGGCTTGTCCCGGTCATCAATCCAGGTCCGTGGCAAGGCTTGATCCTGCCTGTCCTGACCGTTGCCGTTCCAATTTCCGCGCCTCTCGCCCAGATCCTCCTGCGCAACATCGATGAGGTGCTCACTCGCCCGTTCGTTCCGGTCGCCCGCGCCAAGGGGGCTTCACATGTCTGGGTCCTGTGGCGGCATGTGGCCAAAAACGCCCTGCTTCCCGTGATGACCGTGGCAGGCCTCCTCTTCGGAGAGTTGATTGCCGGAGCGGTCATCACGGAAACCGTATTTGGTCGTAACGGCATCGGAAGCCTCGCAGAGCAGGCTGTCAATTTCCAGGATGTCGCTATCTTGCAGGCGATCGTCGTTATCTCCGCTGCAGCCTTCGTCGCTATCAATCTGGCCGTGGACCTCCTCTATCCGGTCTTCGATCCGCGCCTGAGAACAAAGCTGGGGGACGCCTGATGAGCCACGTCGAAGCGCCCGAACGTCATTTCAATATCGATAGCCCTGATCCGGTCGACTGGACGGCACCGGCGAGCCGGGATGCTCTTTGCGATACAAAGTCGATCAACCGAAAGCGGCGTCTTGCTATTGAACCAGGCCTGTTGCTTGCCTCATTAGTGCTCGCAATCGTTCTGCTTTGGGCCATCGCGCCCGGCCTGTTCACGTCCTACAATCCGATCGAGGGAATTCCACGTCAGCAGTTGAAGCCACCAAGTGCGCTCCATCTGCTTGGCACCGATTCTCTGGGTCGTGATCTCTATGCCAGGCTTGTCTACGGGGCGGTCCATTCGTTGTCGGGGGCACTCGCTGCGGTTGGCATCGGGCTGGTTGTCGGAACAACACTTGGGCTTCTTGCCGGATCCTTGGGTGGATGGGTTGAAACTATCGTCATGCGGATCGTCGATGTCCTGCTCTCCGTTCCCGTGCTCCTGTTGTCGCTCAGCATCATCATTCTCCTGGGCTTCGGCACGATAAACGCTGCGATAGCAGTCGGCGTGACCTCGATCGCGAGCTTTGCCCGTCTGGTTCGGTCGGAAGTCGTCACCGTCAGACGAAGCGACTATGTCGAGGCGGCCTTCGGCAGTGGTGGAAGCTTCCTGAAAGTGCTCTGGCGGCACATCCTCCCCAACTCCCTGACCTCCGTCATTGCCTACACCGCCCTGCAGATCGGTTGGGCGATCCTGCAACTGTCGACGCTCGGTTTCCTCGGCTACGGTGCACCGCCGCCGACCCCAGAATGGGGCCTGTTGATTGCCGAAGGACGAAACTATGTCGCGACCGCCTGGTGGCTGACGGCCGCCCCGGGGATCGTCGTTGTCATCGTGGTGTTATCGGTAAACCGCATCAGCCAAGCCATCGGAAAGGGATCTCGATGAACCGCCCTCTCTCCAACCCTGTCGACGGCAGCGCCCGATCGGAACCTGTCCTCGACATATCGGGGCTGACAGTCGGATATCAAGATGGTGACCAGGTCCGTGTGGCCGTCCATGAGATCGATTTCAAAGTGGCTGCCGGTGAAGTGGTCGCGCTGGTCGGTGAGTCCGGCTCTGGGAAAACCTCTTCGGCTCAGGCGATCATCGGTCTGCTCGCCGACAATGGCCGCATCATCAGCGGTACGATCCGGCTCAATGGAACGGATGTTACCGCCTGGCCGCAAAAGCGCCTCGACGCGATCCGTGGCTCGATTGTGAGCCTGATCCCGCAGGATCCCGGAAACGCGCTGAACCCGGTCAAGACAATCGGCAAGCAGGTTGCGGAGATCCTTGCCATTCATGGCCATGCAACCGGGCCCGTCGCCTATTCGCAGGCGATCGAGCTATTGGAACGGGTCGGCTTGTCGGAGCCCAGGCTTCGCGCGCAGCAATATCCCCATGAGCTTTCCGGCGGCATGAAACAACGCGTTCTCATTGCAATCGCGATCGCATTGAAGCCGGCTCTGATCATCGCCGATGAGCCGACCAGCGCACTCGATGTCACAGTGCAGAAGCATATCCTTGATCTCATCGACGAATTGCGCAGCGAGTTCGGGACGGCGGTGCTTCTGGTCACCCACGATCTCGGTGTGGCGGCCGATCGTTCGAACCGGCTCATCGTCCTGAAGCAAGGCCGCATTCAGGAACAGGGCCGCACAGCCGACATCCTCGCAAACCCGAAAAGCGCCTACACAAGACAGCTTCTTGCGGATGTCCCGTCCTTGAACTTGAAAACGCGTCGCACAGAAGCCAGGCACCTGAGCGGGCCCGCAACCGACGACGTTCTTGTTGTCGAGAACCTTGTCCAAGACTTCGGTCTCAGCAAGAGCGATAGCTTTCGTGCAGTTGATGACATCTCCTTCCGGGTTCGCCGTGGAACCACTCACGCGGTTGTCGGCGAGTCTGGCTCAGGCAAGACCACCACGATCCGGATTGTTTCGGCCTTTCAGAAGCCGACATCGGGGAGGGTGATTGTCGATGGTCTCGACCTTGCCACTCTGCGCGGGGAGACCCTGCGACAATTCCGCAAGAAGATACAGCTGGTTTACCAAAACCCGTTTGGATCCCTCGATCCCCGCCAGAGCATCTTCCGTATTGTTGAAGAGCCGCTTTTAAACTTCGAGCCTTTGTCCAAAGACGAAAGGGCAAGACGCGTGGCAACGACAATCGAGAGGGTTGGCTTGCCCCTCGACGTCCTGCAGCGCCGGCCTCGAGCATTATCGGGTGGACAGCGCCAACGCGTTGCAATTGCCCGCGCCTTGGTGCTGAAACCGGAAATTCTTGTACTCGACGAAGCCGTATCGGCCCTCGACGTGACCGTGCAAGCGCAGATCCTTGCCTTGCTCGACGAGCTCCAGCGCGACCTCGGTCTGACCTATCTCTTCGTTTCCCATGATCTCGCTGTGGTCAGGCAGATCGCCGACACCGTCTCGGTCCTGAACAGCGGACGTGTCGTTGATAGCGGACCCGTAGAGGAGGTCTTCCGCAATCCGAAGAGCACCTATACGCGCGAGTTGATCGACGCGATCCCAGGCAAGAAACTTGTTCACCGTGCCATTCAGCCAACGACGTCTAATGCAGGAAAATAGCATGACCCGGACAGATATCCCGAAAAAGCTCGGCTTCTTCAGCCGAGTGCTTGATCAGGCGGACCCTGCCACCCGTTACCGGCTTGTGGCCGAGCAGATTATTCACGCCGAGGCATTCGGTTTCGACACTGCCTGGGTGGCGCAACATCATTTCAATGGCGATGAAGGCGGTTTGCCAGCCCCCCTGGTGTTTCTGGCCGATGTTGCCGCAAGGACCTCGCGCATCCGCTTGGGCACAGGTGTCATAACCCTACCTATGGAAGACCCGGTTCGTGTTGCAGAAGACACGGCCGTTCTCGACCTGCTTTCCAACGGTCGCCTCGAGGTCGGCTTCGGCACTGGCGGGACGCCTCAATCCTTCCTGCCGTTCGGACTGGAAAGCAGTAATCGCGGATCCGTCTACGCCAGGCATCTGGCAACGGTTCGTGACGCTTGGGCGGGCAGGGCGCTTGCCGGCGATAATTATCTCTATCCCGCCGGCGGGGACCTCGGCGATCGTGTCTGGCAGGCAACATTTTCTGTGGGCGGCGGTGAGCGAGCAGGGCGAGATGGCGATGGTCTGATGTTGTCACGCACCCAACCCCGGCCGGCCGAGACGCCGAAAGCGGAACTTTGGGAGTTGCAGAACCCGATCATCGACACCTATCTGGCTGCCCTCCCAAAGGGGCGTGCGCCGCGCATCCTGGGCTCTCGAAGCCTGTTCGTCGCAGACGACCGCAAAGAGGCACTTCATTTCGCCGAGATCGGTCTCAACCGCAGCGTCGAGCGCTTCATCGCCAACGGACACAAGGTCAACGCATCGACGACCGCAGAGCTCATCAAGGCCTTCGACGTCCACGTCGGGACGCCTGATGAGGTGATTGCCTCTTTAAAGGCCGATCAGTCGCTCGCACGGGTCACCGATCTCGTTTTCCAGGTCCATTCGGTCGATCCGCCTCATTCCTACATCCTGCGCTCACTGGAATTGATCGCAACTGAGGTCGCACCGGCGCTCGGATGGCTGGGCGCCACGCGCAATTCTCAACCGCAGCGTCACGCTGTTACAGCCTAATTCATTGGAGGGAAATTCCATGTCGTCATCGAAGTCATCGTCAAAGGATGTGATCGAACTTCTGGCCGGGATAGAACCTGGCTCATTCGTGGATCGAATTCGTGCCGAGCGGCCGGAAACCAGGCTCAATGCGCAGAAGAGCTATCTGGCGCTGTTCGAGCCCCGCGAAGAAGGCGATGTTACGCGTGGAGAGCGACTGGCACTCGCCACTTTCGTCGCGAGGCTCCACCAGGCCGACGAAGCGAGCGGGTTTTACGATGCTGGTCTTAACGAATTGGCCGGCGGATCTTCCCTCTCCGCCGCGGTGAGGGCCGAAGTGGATCATGGCGTGACCAATGGTCCCTATGGTTCCTATCCCGAGGGTCCTTTATCCCCCGAAAACAAGGAAGGGCTTGTCTTTGCCGTGTCCGATTTTGGCCGCGCGGTATTGGGAAAGAAACTGAGCGCAGGATTGGAGCACACCCATCTCTTGGTGTTTCGTCCACGCGACGCCAGTCCGAATGCACTTCAGAGCCTGTTGGATGCAGGCTGGTCGACGACCGGGATCGTCACGCTCTCGCAGATCGTCGCGTTTCTCTCGTTCCAGATCAGGGTGATCAAGGGGCTCAAGGCGCTTGGCGCCGCTGGCGCCGGACAGGCTGCCTCCTCGGCAGCTGCAGAATAGGAAGCTTGATATGACTGAATCGGTTATTCGTCCGAACGTCGAAAATTCTCCCAACGTCTTCACGCAAGATGAAATCGGCTGGACGCCTTGGCTTGAACCTCTCTTCGAGTCCGATCTTACAGACCGGCATTGGGCAGGTCTTGTGGATGCTGCGCGGTCCAAGTCTCCATACTTCATGCTGCTCGTCCGAGATCCGGACACGCTGGAGGCGCGCACGAAGACGGACAAGGACATATTTTATAATACGACATCCGGCCTGCCTCGTGCGGAAAGGGAACTTGCCGCAACGGCCGCCTCGCGTACGAATGGCTGCATCTTCTGTGCATCCGTTCACTCGCGGTTTGCCTCCTATCACTCCAAGCGGACCGAAGACGTGGAACGGCTTCTGAAGGAAGGCACAGAAGTGGATCTCGGCAGCCGTCGCTGGAACGCGGTGGTCGCGGCATCGGTCGCGATCACTGCAACGCCCACGACGTTCGACGTCGAGGATATTGTGGGTCTTCGGGAGGAGGGGCTGTCGGACCTGGAGATTGCCGACGTTATTCACGGGGCAGCCTTCTTCAATTGGGCGAACCGACTGATGCTCTCGCTCGGTGAGCCGACGCCCGCGGGCCGCTAACGTCCATCCCGAAGGTTGAGGCGGGACCCGAAAAGTCCCGCCCGCTTCGCACCTGTCTGATCTGACAGGTTCGGCTGGGCGTAAGCAGCGCCAGTGACGGTTGGCGAAGGCTTCCCGACGATAAGCGTCCGCCGGCGATCGCCAACAAAAGAATTTTATTCCGGCATTGCCTTGAAAACGCAACGGTCGCCTTTTGTCTATTAAGCCGACAATTTTTTACCGCCTCGACCGCTGCAAGCCGGACCTATTTTTGCGTCAGCCAGGCCTTCACCTTGCGGCTGAAGGCATCCGATAGCCTACCCCAGCTGCACAAACTCTGAAACCGGAGTACCCCGTTTGGCGGCATCTCCTTGCGCTTGTGCTCAGGTCCGCTTGCCGTCCCGGCCCATCACGTCATATAGACGCCACCGGTAACGTTGATGCCCTGGCCGGTCATAAAGCGGGCGCTGTCAGAGCATAGGAAGACAACGACGTCGGCGACGTCCTCAGGTGTTTCGATGCGACCGAGCGGTGTTTGCCCGACATATTCGTTGAAAACCTGCTCCGGCGTGATGCTTCGCAAGGTGGCTTCCCACTCGATCTCGCGGCTCTGCATGCCGGTCTTGACGAAGCCAGGGCAAACAGCATTCACCCGGATCCCCTGGGGAGCAAGCTCGCGCGCCAGCGCCTGCGTCCAGCCGAGCACCGCAAACTTGCTCGCGGAATAGTGCGCGAGAAGCGGGGCGCCGACCTTGGCGGCCAGCGATGCAGTGTTGACGATGCAGCCGCGGCCCTGTTCCGAGAAATGACGCCCGGTGATCTGGTTGGTCAGGAATATGCCGCGAGTGTTCACATCGAAGTTGAAATCCCATTCCTCGTCGGTCAGTTCCAGCGCCTTCTGCATGGTCGAAACCCCGGCATTGGCGATCAGGATATCAATGCTGCCCAGTTTCTCCAGCGCGGTCGAAAAAGCCGCCTGCACCGACGCGCGCTTGCGCACATCGACCTCGAGGGCAATCGCGCCGTTTCCGATTTCCTGCGCCGCCTTTTCAGCAGATCGCACATCGATATCCGCAATGGCGATCGTTACGCCCTGCCGTGCGAGCGCCTTTGCGATGGCAAGACCGATGCCGGTACCGCCTCCGGTAAGGAAGGCACGGCGCTCGCGTAGTTCTGGGAAACTCGGATGAGTCATGACTGCTCCTTATTATGCTGCACCACGATAAGAAACAAAATCGAACTTATCAAATGTTTTTTTTGTTTGCTTGCGTTCGTTTCTCTGTCTATGCTTTCGACATCTCACACCGGACGGGTCGTTTCGCCCGGAAATGTCTGACGCCGCTAAAGGATCTGGAAATGGTTTTTGACTGCTTTGGAGCCCGCAAGAAAGTCGTGATCTCCATGGCCCATATAGGGGCGCTGCCGGGTTCTCCGCTCTATGATGCCGATGGCGGCGTCCAGAAACTGATCGATGGTGTAATGTCGGATGTGGAGAAGCTCCAGGCCGGCGGCGTGGACGCCATCATGTTCGGCAATGAAAACGACCGCCCGTATGTGTTCAAGGGCTCGCCGGAAGGCATCGCGGCCATGACGGCTATCGTGCAGGCGATCAAGCCGTCGCTGAAAGTACCGTTCGGCGTCAACTACCTGTGGGATCCGCTGGCCAGCGTCGCTATCGGGGCCGTCACCGGCGCAAGCTTCGTACGCGAGATCTTCACGGGCCTGTTCGCCTCAGACATGGGACTGTGGCAGCCGGATTGCGCCGGCGCCGCGCGCCTGCGCGCCACTCTCGGCCGCAAGGACATGAAGATGCTGTTCAACATCAACGCGGAATTTGCCCATTCTCTCGACCAGCGCCCGATCGCTCTTCGCGCCCGGAGCGCCGTATTCTCCTCGCTTGCCGATGCGATTCTCGTTTCGGGCCCGATTACCGGCCAGCCGGCCAATCAGTCGGACTTGCGCGATGTCTGCGACGTCATAAAGGACGTCCCGGTCTTCGCCAATACCGGCGTCAACATCGACAACGTCCGGGATATTCTCGGCATGGCGCAGGGTGTCGTCATCGGCACCCATTTCAAGGTCGACGGCAACACCTGGAATGCGGTTGACGCAAGTCGCGTCAAACGCTTCATGGACGTAGTCGAAACATTGCGCTGAGACGGAACCGCTTTATGACCGTTGTTCTTGGCCTGGATATCGGGACGACCTCGACCATCGGCATCCTGGTCGGGCTACCCGACCGCATATTGGCGACCGCTACCCGACCGGTCACGCTTTCCTCCCCCCACGCCGGATGGGCCGAGGAGGACCCGGCCGAATGGTGGGCCAATGTGCGCGCCATCGTGACCGAACTCCTGAACGCGAGCGGCATCGAAGCGTCCGAGGTCAAGGCCGTCGGCGTCACCGGCATGTTGCCGGCGGTGGTGCTGCTTGACGGCGAGGGTAACGTGCTGCGTCCGAGCATCCAGCAGAGCGATGGCCGCTGCGGGGCGGAGGTTGCCGAACTTCGGCAGGAATGGAACGAGCCCGATTTTCTGAAGCGAGCCGGCAATGGCATCAACCAACAACTCGTCACGGCCAAGCTGCGCTGGATCGAGCGGCATGAGCCGGACGTCTTCTCCTGCATTGCAACTGTGTTTGGCTCCTACGACTACATCAACTATCGCCTGACAGGCAGCCGGGCCATGGAGCAGAACTGGGCGCTCGAAGCAGGTTTCGTGGATATTTCGATGGGCCTTGTCGACGAGGACCTGATCCGCCTTGCCCATGTCAGGCCAAACGTCCTTCCGCCCAAGCGGGCTTCGCACGAGATCATGGGCTTGATCGATGCCCGCGGCGCGAGCGAGACTGGCCTGGCGGCCGGCACGCCAGTCGTCGGCGGCGCGGCGGACATGATCGCCTCGGCGCTCGGGGCAGGTGTCATTGATGCGGGCGACGTGCTCCTGAAATTCGGCGGAGCGGTCGACATTCTCACAGCAACCGATCTCGTCAAGCCCGATCCGCGCCTGTTTCTGGACTACCATCTCGTGCCGGGCCTGTTCATGCCGAATGGCTGCATGTCGACTGGCGGTTCGGCCCTCAACTGGTTCGTCGAGACATTTGCCGGAGGCGAGCGGGAAGCGGCGCGGGCCGCGGGGCGAAGCCTTCATCAGCATCTTGATGTCCTGGCTTCTGCCAAACCTGCAGGCGCGGACGGGCTGACCATTCTGCCATATCTGCTCGGGGAGAAGACCCCAATACATGATCCCGCAGCGCGCGGCGTCATTGAGGGGCTCACGCTTTCGCACGATATCGGCCATCTCTGGCGAGCCCTCCTGGAGGCCTATGCCTATGCGATTCGCCACCATATCGAGGTTCTGGTCGATATGGGCCACCATCTCAGGCGCTTCCTCGTGTCTGATGGCGGATCGCAGAGTACCGTCTGGATGCAGATCGTTGCGGATGTGCTGAATGCGCCGGTACAGCGCCTGTCCGGTCATCCTGGCTCCTGCATCGGGGCGGCATGGACGGCAGCGATCGGCGTCGGCCTTGAAAACGACTGGCGGGGCGTGACCCGCTTCGTCACCTTCTCCGAAGTCCTGCAGCCGCAGGCCGAGAACGTTGCTTCATACCGGGAGGGTTACCTCCGCTACCGTGACCTCTACGAACGGCTCGCGCCGCGCTGGAGAGCCGGCTCGTGAGTGATGCTGGCTTTCTGGCCGTTGCGTGGGATATCGACGGAACGCTGGTCGACAGCGAGCCGTTGCACCATCGCGCACTTGTGGCGGCATCGCGGGGTTTCGGCGTCGACCTGTCCGATCTTCCGGATATGGCGTTTCGCGGCGTCCACATGGGCGACGTCTGGAAGCTGTTGCGCTCCCGCCTGCCGCAAGGGCTCGCAGAACAGGAATGGCTGGACGCGATCAATCGGTACTATATTGAAAACCGGCACAGCCTGCAGGCCGTGCCAGGAGCGGTCGAAACCATCCGGATGCTCGCCGATATCGGCATTCCGCAAGTATGCGTTTCCAATTCCTGCAGGCCCGTCGTCGACGCCAATCTCGATGCCATGGGCATTTCCTCCTGCATCCGTTTTTCGATCAGCCTCGATGATGTAGCGGAAGGCAAACCCTCGCCCATGCCGTATCGCAACGCGGCAGAACGCCTGAGGGTTTCGCCTGCATCGATCGTGGCTGTCGAAGACAGTCTCACCGGTCTCGTCTCCGCCAGGGCCGCAGGTCTCTATTCTGTGCTTTTCACTATGCAGGACGGCGGTCTCGAGGAAGAGGACACGGACCGACGACCGGATCTGACGATCGACGCGCTGGCCGGCGTCGCAGCGCTCTTTTCGACAGGCAATGCAACCAGTCATACGCGTTAGGCAAAATGTGCAGCCTGTACTTCCGCACAGAGGTGATCATAATCGCCTGTGCATGGCGTGTTTGATTCGAACAAGCTTTGTTTGAAACGCTTTCCCTTTCGGCTAAGCTAGCTTTTATCTTCGTCGCAACGGACATTGGCGACAAACGAAAGACAAGAGGCAGATGGCGAGGGAACAGTCGGCGTTGAAAACGAATGAACGGCCCAAATTCCTGGCGCAGGTCAGGCAGGCCGCAATTGTCGAAGCGATCGGCCGCTTCGGCTCAGTGACCGTAAGCGACCTGGCCCAGCAGCTCTCGGTGTCGGAAATGACCGTCCGCCGCGATCTCGTAGAACTCGAAAAGGACGGCAAGCTTATTCGCACCCATGGCGGCGCGGTGAAGCCAGATCGTGCGCCGGCGATGCCGGTCAGCGAAAGTGCCGACAGCGAAGAGCCAGCCTTCGAAACTCGCCTTGTTCGAAACGAGAACCTGAAGAAGCGGATTGCTTCTGCCGCCGTCGATCTTGCCGCGGGAGCTCGCAGCATCGCGCTCGACGTTGGAACGACCACCTATTTCGTATCGGAAACCCTGACGGTACGTCCGCATACGAAGATCTTCACCAACAGCATTCGCAGCGCCGCACATCTGGCCGGAAGGGGAGCGGAGATCTATCTCGCCGGCGGTCGAATCCGCGGCGAGGAAATGTCCACGAGCGGTTCTTCCGCCGTCAGTCAGTTCGAATCCCTGTGGTTCGACGTGGCCTTCGTCGGTGTTTCCGGCCTGACGCCAGAAGGGATCTTCGACTATTCGTTCGAAGAAACGGACATGAAGCGTATCTATCTTTCACGAGCGTCCCGGCGTGTGGTGTTGTGCGATTCAACCAAATTCAACAACATGTCTCTGGTGTATGTGGCCGCGTTGACGGAGTTCAATACGCTTATCTGTGACGAAATGCCGACGGGCGATCTCTACAAGGCGCTGACCAACGCAAACGTGGAAATTATCGTCGCCAATTGACCGGGCCAGTTCCGCATATCCACGACGCAGTGTCTCTAAATTCGGATCACGATTGCTTGCTGAGAACGTGCTTGTCCTTTGAAGACGTAAATGCGCATTGCATGTATTGATGGTGCGAAGGATAATCCGCTGGAAATTCCCCCGGAGCAGGGGAGGGAAGGTTGCTATTTGTTGTTTTTTGTTAGAGATTGTTCTTTATTCGTGAATTGAGCCCTATGGCTCATTTCCGATGGGCAGAAGTCTCCGGACAGAAAAACGGTGCGCGCGATCATGTTCACTTCCTTGAAAGCCATTTATCCCGATCCGTCGGCCGGGGAGCGGCTGCCCTCGTTGATCGCCGATATCGGCCGTCACAGCGGCGAGTTTCCGGTCCTGCTTGCCAACCATCTTCCCATGGTGCTCGAAGCCATGGGAAGGCTCGGCGCTTCACCCGCGCGGCTGGAGGAATATGCGGAGCATTACACGCGCATTCATGCCGTTCCCTTTCCGGCGGCGCCGGTCAGGCAGCTCGATGCCTCGAACTGGGAAACGGTGCTGGGGCAGCGCGAGCATGAGGGCGACCTGCGGCGCTTCTTCCAGGGGGTCGTTGCCGAGATAGGCGGGCACGCAGCCATCCGGCGCTACCTGCCACGCCTCTTTCCCGGCGTTGCCGCTTCCGCCACCCATGGATTGATGAGGCTCGCCTATGCGGTGCTTCGCAGCGACGATACCGAAATCGCCGTCGCGCTCGGTTACTGGGCGGCCACCTACCTGTCTTACGACGCCATTCCGGCCGATCGCCGGCGCGACGTCATCGATCCGGTCGCTCTTTTGCTCGACATGCATGCCGATCCACGGCTTCGCAATATCGACGCGCCGACCTATCTGCTCTGGAAATGGATCGAGGCCATGGGCAAGGTGCCGGCGTTTCAGGAGCGGCTCGGGCGTTTGGCGCCGTCGCCGGATCTGCTGGGCCGGATGCGTCCCGCATCCCTTGCGCTGTTTGCGGCGACAATGAGTTTCGAGGCCCTGCATGCCGTCACCGGCTGTCATTGGCTGCGGCTCGTCAGTCCCCATCTGGATGAGCCGCAACGCCTCGCCATGCATTTCTGGGAAGTCGTCATGGCGCTCTATACCAAGATTAACATGCCGGCGTTGCCCTCGCCGGAGGTCCTCGACCAATGGCGGACTGTGCCGGTGCCGCCGGATGAGATCATTGCCGCCGCTGCCGTCGCCTCAAATGACGAACACGACCATTCGCTGGTGTTTTCGGCATTCGAGGAGTTTCGCGATACCGGCGATCCGCTCTACAAGGTCGTCGCCGCGCGCCGCATGGGCTTGATCGATTTCCATGCGAATGCCCTTCAGGGGTAAGTCACGGGCTGAACGTCGGGAATATTCTTAGCGCCCTGAGGACAGATGACGGGCCGGCGCCTCAGGCAGCGTCGCCGTCGAAGCAATATTCCGGCTGGAAATGGATCTTGTCGTAGCCGTCGAGCGACCGGTAGAAATGCTCGATATCGGCCTTGAAGAGGCCGCGGCAGATGCCGGCAACGAGTTTCGGCACGCCGGATTTCAGTCCGGTGATGCCGTTGCATACAGGCCCAAGACTCGGGACCGCCGCATTGTTGAAGACATGGATGTTGGTGAGCATCGGCAAAGAGCCCGGCGTCTTCTCGAGGAATTCGAAAGCCGGGCCCAGATAGGGATAGGCCAGGAGATCGCGGTCATCCTCTCCCTCGTTCGGGATGAAGCGGTCCTCCCATGTCGCAACCGAACCGATCAGGTTGGAAAGCTCCGGCCGGCATGAAAGATCGACGCGATAGCCCGTACCGAGCAGGAGGTGATCGAACCGAAAATCGCCGGCCGCGGTTTCTATGCAAATCTTCTCGCCCTCCATGGCGACCGACCGCACATGGGCGCCCGTCACCAGCCGGCACGCCTCATGTGCCATGGCGCGGTTGAACATCTCGTTGGTCGGCGGTGTCTTGAAGGCAAACATCCGCCGGGTAAATCTGTAGCGGCTGTGATCATCGAGATCGGCGAAATGGTTGAGAAAGCCGGGGAAATTCGACCAATCAAGCAGTTCCGTGCGAGGCAGGACAGTCGAGCGCGCCAGAACCGTCACGGATACAGCGCCAGCCTCGAGAGCCGCGACCGCCCAGTCGAAGCTGGATGCGGCCGCACCGAGCACGCCGATCCGTTTGCCGACAAAGAAGCCGGCATCGATCTCATCACCGCTATGGGTCCAGTGCTGACGTGGAAGGTTTTCGCGGATTGCGCCCGGCACGTTCAGGCTGCCGGCCCCTTCGAGGCCGGTGGCCAGCACGACCTTGCGGCAGGAAAGCTCTCCTAGCACCCCTTCTCGTTCCACAAGGAGGCGCAGATGCCCTTCATCGGGCTCGATCCGGATCAGTTTTGTATCGTTGTAAACATTCAGTGCAAGGACCGATCTGAACCAGCCGAGATATGCCATCCAGTCGATCCGATCGATCTTATCCAGCGTCTCCCAATGTTGCGGCCCATATGTGGCCTCGTGCCAGGCCCGATAGGTCAATGACGGAATTCCGAGATCCGGCCCGGTGAGGGTCTTGGGTGAACGCAATGTGCGCATGCGCGCCGTGGTGATCCAGGGTCCTTCGCGGCCCTCCGGTGCAGCATCAATGAGGAGTATGCGCTGGACGCCCTGCCGCTTCAGCCCAAAGGCAACCGACAGGCCAGAGAGACCTGCTCCCACGATGACGACATCTGATATCGCCTCGCCGGATGTGCGGCGTCGTTCCGGCACCCACTCGCGCAGGCACGCTTCTATCGTTGTGAGGTCGCGCGCAACCTGCGCTTCAAGTGCGGCAACGGCCGCGGCACCAAATGCGGGGCGGTGTGGGGCTGAAACATCCATCGATGGCTGCATGGCGACATTTCTCCGGGAAACGACACCAAGGTATCGAGAGGGGGAAAGTTGTAAAGTGTTTGATTGTGTTGTTTTCATTTTTTTCGCACACGCACTCTTCTTCGCAACACAAACGGCGGCTCCCTTCTGAGAACGAAACGGGGAAATATAGAGTGCAAAAAATATCTTAGCAAAAACAATAGGATGAAAAATTAGACGCTACTGCCTTAAAATAAATCAGATCGCGGCTGCGCATTGGTCATCCTGCAAAAGGATTAATCAGAGAGATAGACTTCGGTATGTTTTTTGTGATAGATGTGAATTTTTGTTTGACTTGAGTGCGGTCATAGCTAACCTGCCTTCATCCGGTTCAAAAACAGAAGGGGTTGGCGATCCATGATGAAACTATCCTCACCATGCATGACCATTAAAGCAGGCAGGCTGGCGGTATCGGTGCTCGCGCTCATGGCTTCTACTGCCTATGCCGAGGCGAAGTCGCTCGATGGCGTAACGCTGACGATTGCCTCCATGAACGACGGCTTCGCGAACGTCCTTCAGGCGCTCGCCCCCGCCTTCAAGGAGGAGACGGGCGCGGACGTCAAGGTCGAGATCATGGACTATGGCACGCTGCTGACCAAGACGACCGCCGACTTCATTGGCGACACCAAGGGCTACGACCTCGTCACCATGGACATCGTTTGGGCCGGCGCCTATGCGGAGAACAAGTATACAGTTGACCTGACCGACAGGGTAAAGCGCGACGCGGCGGAACTCGATCTCGACGATATCTATCCGGTGATCCTTGAATCCCTCGGGCAATATGACGGCAAATATGTTGCCTATCCGCTTGCGGCCTATGCCAACGTTCTGGCTTATCGCAAGGACTTGTTGGAAGCGGCCGGTCTGAAGCCGCCGGCGAACATGGAAGAACTTGTTCAGGACGCCCTGAAACTCAACGACCCGTCCAAGAAGCAGTATGGCTTTGTCGCCAATGGCCAGAAGGGGCCTGCGGTCGCACAGGACTGGATGCAGTATAACAATCAGCTTGGCGGCTCCATTCTCAACAAGGATGGCCAACCGGCGCTGAACTCCGAAGCCAATATCAAGAGCCTCGAGGTTTACAAGCAGCTCTTCACGGAGGCTGCACCTCCCGGCGCAATCGAATATGACTGGGGCGGTCGCGAAGAAAGTTTCCGTCAGGGGCTTGCAGCCTTCATGCAGACATGGTCCGTCGGTGCGACGTCCTATTCCGATCCGAAGGTCTCCAACGTGGTCGGCAAGGTTGGTATTTCGGTCGCTCCGGTCGCAACGGGCATGACGCCGCAATACGGCGTCGGCGGGTGGGGCCTGTCGATCAATGCCGACATCGACGCCTCCAAGCAGGACGCTGCCTGGACCTTTATCAAGTGGATCAGCAGCAAGAAGGTCCACAAGGAGTTCAACATGCTCGGGGCAGGTGGCTTCATCCGCAAGAGCGAGCTCGACGACCCCGATCTCAACGCGAAATTCGACTTCCTGCCGGTTCTGAAGGAAACTTATGAGCACGGCAATGGCGAATTCCGCCCGCGCATTCCCCAGTATCCGGAAATCCAGGATCTGCTTGGCACTGCCGTGAACTCGGCGCTCTCTGGCTCGGTTACGCCGAAGGATGCGCTGGACAAAGCCCAGGCGGCAGCCGAAAAACTGTTCTGACAGACTTTGACGCCCGCCAGCCGAGGAAAGGGTGGCGGGCCGACCTTCAATGCAACCTGAGTAAAGTTGCGAGCCATATGACAGGCGCTGGCTGTTCCCCCGACCTGCCGAATTTAGAGTGGAGCGTTGACCTGTGCGTTACAGCTTCTCAGACCGCCGCAGGTTTTTCCTATCTCTCATGGCAGCGCCGGCCGTCATATATGTCGCAGCTGTAGGGTTGTGGCCCCTTGGACAGGGCATCTGGTACAGCTTCTATAAATACCATCTTCTGCGCCCGGCCCGCACCCAGTTCGTTGGCCTCCAGAACTACTTCGACATCTTCTCGGATCCATCGGCCCGCAAGGCCATTCTCAATACCTTTCAGTTCACGATCTTCAGCGTCGGGTTGCAGCTGGTTTTCGGCTTCTGCCTTGCGCTGCTGCTGTGGCGCGACAGTCGCTTCAATCGCATCGTCCTTGCCTTCCTGCTCATTCCCGCCACGATCACCCCGCTGGTGGTCGGCCTGATCTTCAAGGCGCTGCTCGGTGCGGACTACGGCATGATCGGCTACTTCCTGTCAGAGGCCGGGATCGGGCCGCGTAGCGGCCTTCTGACGGACGGCAGCACGGCGCTCTGGGTGCTGATCCTTATCGATTGCTGGGAATGGACGCCCCTGATGGCGCTGATCCTGCTCGCAGGATTGAAAGCGCTGCCGGCAGACGTGCTGGAGGCGGGGCTGGTCGATGGCGCAACGGCCTGGCAGCGCTTTCGGATGCTTATCCTGCCTTTGATGCTGCCATCGGTCTTCCTGGCGCTCACGCTGAGAAGCATGGACGCCTTCCGCGTGTTCGATTCCGTCTTCGTCACGACCGGGGGTGGACCCGACGACGCTACGAACACGTTGATGATGCTCGGCGTCAAGGAAGGGCTGCAATTCTTCAATGTCGGCTATGCGTCGGCGGTCGGCAACGTCACACTGCTGTTTATAGCGCTGATGGCGACCGCGCTGATGCTAGTGGTGCGCCGCGCCGATGTACGGATCAATGGGAAGTAATGCGATGGCCATGGTTTCCAAACGACGCGTCTTTCTCGAGCGGACCACCATTCTCACCATTACCGTGCTCTTCCTGCTGCCGGTATGCTGGCTGATTTCCACGGCTTACAAGCCCTCGAACCAGATCTTCTCCGTGCCGCCGCGGTTGTTCTTCGAGCCAACGCTCGACCAGTTCCGCAAGGCCTTTGCGGCTTTCGACGTGTTCTCGCTGGTGCGCTCGTCGCTTGTCATCAGCGTCGGTACGACGCTTCTGTCGCTGCTGCTCGGCACTCCCGCGGGCTATGCACTGGCAAGGTCGAAGTCCAGGTATGCCGCGGGCTTTGCCTATTTCTTCCTGGCGATCCGCATGATCCCGGCAATCGCCGCCCTGATCCCCTTCTATCTGCTCATGCGGGACATCGGCCTGCTCGGAAGCTGGTGGGCGGTCATCGTTTTCAACACCATGCTCAACTGTGCCTTCGTGACCTGGATGATGTTCTCCTATTTCAAGTCGCTGCCTCCCGATATGGAAGAGGCGGCGTTGACCGATGGCTGCACGCAGATGGGTGCCTTCCTCAAGGTCGCTGTGCCGACCACCCGTTCAGGCATGATCGCCTGCGCCTTGTTCTGCATGATGTTTTCCTGGAACGACTTCCTTCATCCCATGTTCCTCACGACACTCGATTCCAAGCCGATATCGGTCGCGTTGCTGACCGCCTACGGTACCAAGGACATCACCTGGGGCACGCTCGGCGCGCTCGCCCACTTCTCAACAATTCCGATTGTCCTGATGGCGCTGTTCATGAATCGCTACTTCGTTCAGGGCGCAACGAACGGCGTACAGTAGGACCCAGATCCATGGCCCAGATTTCGTTTCAGAACGTGTCCAAAACCTATGCGGGCGGCAAGTCCGCAGCACTGACGGACTTTAACCTCTCGATCAACGACGGTGAATTCATGGTGCTTGTCGGTCCGTCGGGCTGTGGCAAGACCACGGCGCTGCGCATGATCGCGGGCCTTGAGGAGATCACCGGCGGCACGCTCAGGATCAACGATACCGTCGCCAATGATCTTGCCCCGCGCGAGCGCAATATCGCCATGGTGTTCCAGTCCTACGCGCTCTATCCGCATCTGACCGTAGGCGAAAATATCGCATTCGGACTGAAGGTTCGCGGCGCCAAGCCCGAGGAGGTGGCGGAGAAGGTTCGCGAAACGGCTGCGCTGCTCGAACTGACGGAATTCCTCGACCGGAAGCCGGCGCGCCTCTCTGGTGGCCAGCGCCAGCGCGTGGCCATGGGACGGGCGTTGGTTCGCTCGCCCAACGCCTTCCTCATGGACGAACCGCTTTCGAACCTCGATGCTCGACTGCGTGGCCAGATGCGGACAGAGATTTCGAGGCTGCAGCGTATGCGGGCGGTCACCACGGTCTACGTGACGCACGACCAGGTGGAGGCGATGACGATGGGTCATCGCGTCGCCGTGATGAACAAGGGAACACTGCAGCAACTCGATGCCCCTCGCAGGCTCTACGACAATCCGCTGAATATGTTCGTCGCGAGCTTCATAGGCTCGCCGCCGATCAATTTCATGGAGGCGACCCTCGTCGGTCACGATGGCGCGCCGGCCCTGCAGATCGGTCCCTTCCTGCTCCCGCTTCTGGCCTCGGCGGACCGGCTGGCCCGGCGTATTGGCGGCAAGGTTGTCGCCGGCATCCGCCCCGAAGCCTTCAAAGTGACCACGGGCTCGACGGGACCCGGAACCCTCTCCGCAAGGGTCCTGTTCGTCGAGGATCTGGGAGCCGACCTGCTACTGCATCTGGATTCTGGCGAGATCGCGATGGGCCATGCCGACATGATCGAGGACGAGCGCGATGTGATGAAGTCGTCGCCGAAGCTGAAAGCCATGATCGACGGCAGCCATCGCATCAGCCGCGACGAGAGCGTGTCCTTCGCCATCGATCCGGCGTCCATCCTCGTTTTTGATGCGCAAACGGGAGTAACCTTGTGACGAGTCCGGCAACCGGCGGCTTCTGGCCGCTCGGCGGTCCCGTCTCAAGGGCGGAGATCGCGCTCATCATCATCGACATGCAGGTGGATTTCTGCGCCCCCGGCGGCTGGGTCGACCAACTCGGCGAGGATGTCTCCAACACCCGCTCCGTCATCGCGCCGATCCGCGATGTCCTCGAGGCTGCCCGGGCGGCGGAGATCACCGTTATTCACACCCGAGAGGGACACCGACCCGATCTTTTGGACCTGCATGCCAACAAGCAATGGCGCACCCGCGTCCATGGGCTCGGTATCGGCGATCAGGGCAAGACTGGCCGTATCCTGGTGCATGGCGAGCCGGGCTGGCAGATCATTCCCGAACTAAGTCCCGTCGAGGGAGAACTGGTGATCGACAAGCCGGGCAAGTCGTCATTCCACCGCACCGAACTGGCGGGCGAACTGAAAAAGCGCGGCATCTCTCGCCTTGTCGTCACCGGTGTCACCTCGGATTGTTGCGTGCAATCCACCCTGCGAGACGGTTTCGAATACGGCATCGAGTGCGTGCTTCTCGAAGACTGCACGGCGGCGGTCGAAACACCCAATCACGAGGCGACCCTCGAAATCCTTGGGGCATTCGGCGGGCGCTGGGGCGGCGTCTCCGACCGGGCTGCGTTCAAGGCCATGCTGGAGATGCTCGATGGCTGAGCGCGACATGAAAAACTTCGGCGCCATTGCCGCCAATCCCTATTCCTGGCCCTTTGACGGGGTCTGGTCGGCGATCGACACCGCGCTTCTGCTCCTCGGCTTCCAGAACGGCAACATTGCCGCGCTGTCGGCCGGGCCGGAGCTCGAAGCCGCCATGGAACTGCTCGAAGGGGCCAAGAAAGCCGGCCTTACCGTCGTTGCCGCCCGCCGTGGAGCAGACCCGTCCGAAAGCGCGATAGCGGCTCGCCGTCGTCTCCTCGGCGACCATGTTCCCGCTAGACATTCTGCCGAATGGGCGCTGAGCGACAGGCTGGAGCTGCCCGATAACGCAATCCTCGTCGATCATGGTGGCGACAACGCATTCTTCCGCACGGGGCTCGAGGATGAGCTGCGCCAGCGCGGCGTGCGCAACCTGCTCGTGACCGGCCTTCCGACCGAAGGTATCGTTCACGCCACACAGCGCGCGGCCAACGACATGGGTTTCGAGTGCCTGACGGTGGCGGATGCCTGCAAGGGCACCTCGCCCCTGCGCCACAGCGCGCAATTGCGTATCACAACTTTCGGCAACGGCCTTTTCGGCACGGTTGCCGCCACCGCCGACGTCCTGGCGGCACTAACGACAATTCAGGAGTAGCATCATGTCAGAATTCACCTGGTCCGACGCCACAGGCAGCCTCGATCTCACCACGCTCGGCAAGGCTTATGCTACCGGTGGCCTGACGCCGACCCGCGTCGTCAACGCCATCTACGACCGCATAGAAGCACGCGGCGACGACCACGTCTGGACCTATCTCGTGTCGCGCGCGACCGCGCTCAAGGCCGCAGCCGAGCTGGAGGCCGCCGGCCATGATGGACGACCGCTCTGGGGAATCCCCTTCTCGGTGAAGGACTGCAACGATATCGTCGGCCTGCCGACGACGAACGCGCTCAAGGAAGCCGCCTATGTTGCCCGCTCCTCCGGCCAGGCGCTCGACCGCCTTTTCGAGGCCGGCGCGCTTCTCATCGGCAAGACCAATATGGACCAGTTCGGCATCGGTCTGGTGGGCATGCGCACACCCTATGGCGCCTGCTCCTCCGTCTTCGACGAGCGTTACATTTCCGGGGGGTCGAGCTCGGGCTCGGGCGTTTCCGTGGCCGCCGGTCTTTCGAGTTTTTCCATCGCCAACGATGCCGCCGGCTCGGGACGCGTACCGGCAGGCTTCAACAACATCGTGGGCGTCAAGCCGACGCCCGGTCTGGTCAGCAATGCCTGTGTTTCCGGCGGCGGCTGCGTAAAGACCATCGAAACGCTCTCCGTATTCTCGCTGACGGTCGAGGACGGCATGAGCGTGCTGAAGCTGATGGCGGGCTATGACCCGTCCTATCCCTTCTCGAAGCCGGAAGCCGACGAGGTGCAGCTCACTCCCGTCGCGCCGCCGCCGCACTTCCGTTTCGGCGTGCCGGCTGGCGATGCGCTTCGTTTCTTCGGTGACGCCGAAGCCGAGCGCCTGTTCGGCGAAGCTGTCGAACGGCTGATCGCCTTGGGCGGCGAGAAGGTCGAGGTGGATTTCACGCCCTTCGAGGAAACGCAACGCATTCTCTATGACGGCCCCTGGATTTCCGAACGCGCGCTCAGCCTCGACAGCGTGCTGGAGAAGTATCGGGATGCAATCCATCCGGTAACGCGGCAGATCCTCTCGAAATCCGGCAGCTTCAACGCCATCGACACCTTCGCGGCAATCCATCGCATCGCCGAACTCAAGCGCGACACTCGGGCCGTATGGAAGGACATCGCCGTTCTGATGGTGCCCACGACGCCGACGATCTACACAAAGGAGGAGATCGCCGCGAACCCGATCGAGCTGAACAGCAAGCTCGGCATCTATACGAACTTCGTCAACCTCATGGGGCTTTGCGGCATTGCCGTTCCCAACGGCTTCCGCAAGGACGGCCTGCCGCTCGGCGTCACGTTCCTGGCGCCTGGCTTCGAGGAGGCGCGCACAGCCGGCATAGCTGCCACCTTCCACAAGGCAACGGGCCTCAAGCTGGCCAAGTTCGACAACCCGTATCCGGAAGTCGTCGCACAACCGCTGCCGGAAGGCTATCGGGAGATCGCCGTGGTTGGCGCCCATCTTTCCGGCATGCCGCTCAACCACGAACTCGTCGAACGCGGCGGCTTTTTCCGCCGGTCCACCGCCACCAGCAGCGACTACAGGCTCTACGCGCTGACGGCAGCTGTTCCGGCCAAGCCGGGCCTGATCCGGGCCGAAAGCGGCGCTCCGATCGCCGTCGAAATTTGGGCGCTGCCGGTTGCCGGTTTCGGCGATTTCATCAGTCGCATTCCCGCGCCGCTCGGGGTCGGCAAGCTGACGCTCGACGATGGTTCAAAGGTGACCGGCTTTCTCTGTGAAAGTGCGGCCATCGGCGGCCAGCCGGATATCACTGGTTATGGCGGCTGGCGTGCCTATTGCGCGCAAAGCGCCTGAAAACGATCCAGCGACCTGTTCGCCGGGTCCATAATGATGCGAACGTCGGATCCATCGCACATCGAGCTTCGATGAAGCGTATGAAAAGGGCGAAAGAAGCGTTTGCGCCGAGCACGGCATCGAGCCCGAGAAGACTGCCGGGCAGGTGGGGCCGGCGTCCGGTTGCCAAGGGAACGATGTTTGCGAGCCCGACCGTGTTGCTGCCACCGGCATGTCAACGCCGGTGGCATTTGTGATCATATGCCGATTGCGACCGCGTCGCTTATCTTGCGCTTTCGGGCAAGGCCGGCAGGCGCGAAATATGGGTGGGATCGTGTTGGATGACGAGCGTTGCGTTCAGCCCGGCTGCGACCGCTTCGAGGCGTTCCATCGATGCGAGTGTGTCGGCACGGTTTTCATTGAAACTCGGCACGCCGTGGGTGGCCAGATTATCCTCGAAATGCACGACATCGCCGGACAACAGGACCGGCCCCATCTTTGCAAGCTTTACCAGGAGGGCGGCTTCCCCTTTCGTATGACCAGGCATCGACAGCATCATCACTGAACCGTCGCCGAAGACGTCACGGTCACCCGTCACGAGGTCGAGTTTCGCCTTGCCATCGAGCCAGGGTTTGACGAGATCCGGTACGACCGCGAAGGGCGGAGGATTGTCGTGAAAAGTCTGCCAATCGGCAGCGCCGATCATAAGCGTGGCTTTCGAAAAGGTCGCAGCCTGCCCGAGATGGTCGAAATGGTTGTGGCTGATGCCGACGGTTGCGATTTGCTCCGGTTTGATGCCGATCTGTTTCAACTGGGTCGGGATGTCGGTTTTGAGCGAGACGCCGATCGGCGCATTCTGATCGGGTGCCTTGCCGATGATGCCGGCAGGAAGCCCGGTGTCCCAAAGAAGGTAGTCGCCGCCGTGGCGGATAACGTAGCAGCTATCCGTCAGCTCGCCCTTCTTGCCGGCAAAAGCGAAGGTGTCGGAAAACATCGATAAATCCTTGACGATGACGTCGCCGCAGTCGAGACGCCAGAGTTCAAGGTCTGGAGCAGCGCGTGTCGGCGTGGAAGCGAAGGACAGCGATGCGACCGTTGCCCCGATGGCAAGCGCAAATTTGAAGGTCTTCATGAAGGTCTCCTTGTCTTGAAGATCCTTCTTGTGCCGCCGCTCGCCACAAGGCATGCGCCAGATTTGTGATCACTTGGGCCCGAAACGCTCACCGGCGGTATTTTTTCTTGCCGCGCCTTCTCATAGATTGCGCTTATGAACATGATGATCCGCGACCGACGTTCCGAGCTTTCCCAACGCCTGCTCGATCGACTCCGCCCCATGGTGGCGGGAAAGCTCGATGTTGGGATGCATCCCTATGGCGGGCAGCTTTTCGCCTATTGCTGCTTCGACCGCGAACGGGTGGCAGCTCTTCGACTTGATTGTCCGATGATCTGCGTCGTGCTCTATGGCCAAAAGGACGTGTGGCTTGGCGATCGCACCCGGTCCTTTTCGGCCGGCTCGCTCTTCGTGTTGCCCGGTGGCGTGCCGATGGACGTGGTCAACATTCCAGACGATAAAACCGGCGTCTACGCAGCGTTGCGGCTCGATGTGCCGTTCCTGCCGGAGGGCATTCCACCGCTCTCCGTTGCGGAGCGCGCCCATAATGCAGTCGATCTCGACGCCGTGCCGCTGAGCATCGATCTCGTCGAGACGATTTGCCACGCAGCATCCACGATCGCCGATGTCAGCGTCGGCGAAACAATCAAACGGCTGAGGCTGACAGAGGTACTGGCGCTATTGCGGCCACTTGCCGAGGCGCGACCGCTCTTCAGACAAAGCCTGTCCGACGATATCGCCTGGCTGATCGCAACGGCCCCTTCGGAGGCTTGGAACGTTTCTGATGTCGCAGGAAAACTCGGAATTGGAGCGTCCACGCTACGACGTCGATTGGCCGCGGACGGCACGTCCTTCCGCGTAATCTTGCGGCGCGAGCGACTAAAGGCCGCGCAACATGCAATCACAGCCGGCGCTACGGCAGTCGCCGCCGCCGAGGCTGCGGGCTACGTGTCGCGCTCGCATTTCTCCCGCCGGTTCCGCGAGAGTTTTGGGACGAGCCCAACAGGGCGAGCATAGCTTCGCGCAGGTCGATGAGCTTCGGCAAATCACAATATCTTGGCCTTCTCATTCCGGTTGTCGCGAAGAGATGCGTGGGCAGTTTCGCCTTCATTCGAAACATCCCGATGCATTTCCGATCGATGCCTTTTGGATCGTCCCAACCATTTTCGCTGCCGCGGTCGGCGCCCTGATGGCAATTGTGGAAGCGGTTCGACGGGAGCGGGATTGCGAGGGGCGCATGGGCGGTGGACCTCGGTAACCGGATAGATCCTGAGGATACCTAGGCGGTGATCAGTCGTGATCGCAGCAATACCCGCTTCATATGCAGCGCGGACGATTGCCTCGTGCAAGTTCTCGGGTTCGGTATTTCCGGTAAGGACCTCCAAACAGATTCTCACCGCCGTGAAGAATTCCTCGCCATCGTCGGTGGGCCATTCATTCAGCAGCAGTGGCGCAGCCTCGCGAGCGGTACGGATCACCTTGCGATCTTTACCTCCCGCAAAAGCAAGAATTATCGTTGGGAAATTTGTCATCATATCGAATCTCATTGTTCCTGAACTTCGTCAGACAGATTCGTTTCGACCTTACGGGCTGCTGTCTCCAGGAGTTGCTTCAATTCTTCGCTGGTTACGCCGTCGGCCCGCATCACCATGGCGATCAGCGGATCACGAAGAGCTTCTGATATCGTCAGCTCACCATTCATTCCGCCAGTTTCGCCAGCATCGTAGATGAGCGAACATGGCGCGAGTGACCACATCAGTGAATGCGGCGCCGCCGGATTGATGGCATCAGCGATTTCGACAGGTTCCTTCTTGGCGCCTCCAGGAGCGACGAACTGGCCTCCGCTTGCGAGGTTTTTGGAAGGAGAACGGAGCTCGCCCTGATCGGTTTTGAGGTTGGCAATCCATCGGCGTCCTGGCGAGGCAGAGTGTTTCGAAAGGCATTGTTGAGCGATCTGCGAGACGGCATGCACCACGACAGCGGAACTGGTGGTGCGATAGCCTCCGTAGCGGCTCGCTTGCAAATAGGGGGGCATGCCGGCTGCCGATGCGCGACCGGCTGCCACGAACTTCCCTACCGAAGGGGAATCCTCGCCGGCGAGAATGACGAACGGGTTATGGGCATAGTCTGCGATCAACCGAAGCGCAGCAGCCCCTTCAGCAGTTTCCGGCAGTGCAAAGACCTTGGCAGAAAACCGGGCAGCCAGATAAGTCGCCAGCTTGTCTGTCTTCAGACAGCCGAGGTCAGCTTTTCCCGCCCAAGGGAGGTCGCTTAAGTTATTCTCGCCGATATGATCCGCATCCGCGAGAAGGAAATGGCGCGCGCCGAGGGTCGCAAGCTGGATGGCAATCTGCGAGCCGACGCCGCCGCATCCGATGATGACGAAGTCAATTTCGCGAAACCGCGCGAAGTCGCGTTGCCGATGGCAAAGAGGCGTCAGGAAGGTGTCGTGGTGATCGATTGCTGCGGAGACATATTCGTTCTCCGCCGGCATATCGGATGCCCACGACGACGCGCCGAATGCAGCACTGGTAACATTGGGGCTCTGTTCCTCGACAGCATCAGCACTATTGCCGGTGAACAGAGCCCCTCTGCCGCCCCGCCCAAAGCTGTGGGCGAAGAGGTTCGGGAAATCGACGGACGCGCTAGCCGCCGCTGACAATCGTTTAGACCGAGAATTGACCATCACATCGCCTCCATCTCGCTGGGCGCAGTTACACGGGTCGTCTCGGCGCAGCGACCGTAATCCTTGCTCATTGCATGGTCGGCAGCCTTCGTGATCACGTGAAATCTGCCATCGTACCAGAGGCAGACATTGTCGCCGCTGTCATCGATCTCTCGCTGACCCATCCGCGGATCGATCGGCTCCTTGCCGCGCAGAAGCACCTGTCCGATGTTCCAGGCTTGGCGATCGAGAACTCGTTGGCGCTCGGCGAGGTGAGCCTGGCGGTGTACAATGGGCTCTTCGGCAAGCAACTGGCTCACGAGGAATAGGATCCGGCCACTCCAGGAAGGAATGGCGGCGATGTCTGGGAGGTCGAGGAGGACATCGCCGCCGAGACGTTCGATTCCTTTCCGAGCGATATCGATGAGCGGGATTTGCCGCGCAGCATAGGCGATTATGAATGCCGTCTTCAGGGCGCGGTGCTCAGGATCCACCTCGGCGGATAGGCATGCCATGCGGAAGGCACACTCCCAGGGAATGGCGTAGGCCGTATGCAGGATGCTCTCGAGCGTCTGTAGGTCGTTCTCGTATGGGGAGATATACCGGAACTCGCCAGGCAGGGATGCCGCCGCCGAGGTCGTATAAAACCCCAGCAGGACATGCCCCGCCTCGTGAAGCAGTTGGGCCGCTGTCGCGGCATGATCGCCGTCGCGCAATCTTTCTCTTGAAAGGGCGATCATCGCGCTGCCCGGCAATTCGTTCGAACTTGAGAAGGAACACGACGGTTCACGCCGCACGCCAACGTGAAGCGTGTGCAGGCAGGCGATCAAACGCTGATAGCCGTACACGTCCAGTTCCGCGATCAAGGCGAAGGCCTTCTCCAGATGGTCGGCGACGCGGTCCAATTCCGCATCGCCCGTGATGGGGTCGTCGGTACCGGGGTAGTCCGGCATAGATTGGCGGAGGAGGGCTTGCATGACATGGCTCCACGCCGGGCTCTCGATGCGGACGAGGCCAATGCCGCAGGAAAGCCGGCGCGCCGGCTGACGTTCTAGTTCAAGATCGGATGCGATCAGATCCGTCCGCAGATAGCGGCGGACTATCTGCTCATTGGGGCTGCCCGCCTGCCATTCCAGACTGCGCGCGAGCCCACCCATCCAGGCTGCAAGCACGGATGAACGGTAAGGGTCGGTGCTGACCGATCCGGCGACCGCTGGCGAAAGCTCGAGCAGGCGAGCGTATCCATCATCTGCAAGGCCGGGGAAATAGCCTGCCAGCGCCTGTACCCCGACCGAACAATCGGCGAGCTTCGAAGCCGCCGCGAGCGTACGGCCATATTGGAAGCGTCGCTTCAAAAGGTTGCGAGTTGCGACGCGCTGCCGGGAGACGGTACTTGCCATCAAGGGATTGCCCTTGAGCAGGTGGCGCGCCTCATCTGCCAATTGTTGAATGCGGGTCGCGGACATCAACAGCCTCCGTGAGTTTGTCTTCGGGCGGATCAGGTTGCATCTCGGGTGAAGATGCCCCGGTTGGGGCCGCTTCGTCCGGCATCGGAACGGTGTGCGTCGTCTGTTGAGAGGCACTATTGCCCAAGGGCGTCATTTGCCCGCCAGTACCGCGTTAAAAATCCGTAAAAAGGCGCAAACAAAGAAAAAGCCCCCTCGATAGAGGAGGCTTGGAATTATGGAAAAGCATCCCCGGGGGTCAGATGGCAAGAGCTGCCTGTACTGCCGCCCGCGCGTTCGGCAGGCCTGACCCAAAGAAATAGGCCATATCGAGTGCGTCCTCGCTTTCGGCATTCATGCAATCCGCCGTCAGTTTCCTCGTTCCGGGCGCGACAATGGCGTCCAGGCGGGATGCGGCCTTCAGAATTGACTTCACATGGGGCCCCGAGAGGCGCTCAGCGGGATTGTGGCGGCTCTTGTAGGCCCGCTGTATCAGGGCGCATAGCCCACCCACCTGCGCCGACGCGCCTGAGGTGCCCCCGAAAGTGGTGTAGTATCCGCCCCCGATGCCCGGATTGATTCCGAACGGCACGATGGCAGACCACGGATCGGAGCCATGATTATAGCCGAAAATCCCCGACAGGTCCGTCGTCAGCAGCGAGAAGTGCGAATAGTAGTATTCCCGCGCTCGAAAAGCGCCGTAGTCGTGCTGCGCCGCAAATGGAGAAAGCCGGTCGAGGCGCAACTGATGCCTGTTGAAGACCTCACCATCGTCAGAGGGGGAGACAACCGTCAATCCTTCGCCGTAATTGCTGTAGCCCGAACGGAAACCTTCGACGGTAACGGCCCCAACAGCAATGATGCCGTTGTTATCGGCGGCAAGACTTGCCGGATAGATCAACTGGCTTTCGCCACTATTTCCTGCGGCGCAGACAATCGGGATGTGCCGGCTGATGGCGAGGATGAGTTGCTTGAGGATATGCCATGGGCGATCCGGATTAGATCCTTCCTGCGCGGCTTTCGGCTCCAGTTCAGGCCCACCCTGATCAGCAACGGCAATGCGCGTGAACAAGTTGGCGGCATCCTGGTTTTTCCATAGCTCCAGGTCCGCCTTCAGCTCGTTCTTCGGATCAACAATGCTGCGTTTGGGGTCAGGCAGACCGCGCGGCAAGACGATCACGTCAGCTTTCTGATGATAGGCATAAAGAAAGGCCGCAATGAACTGCCTGACATCGTCTTCGAAGGACGTCCTGATCGAGATGAGCCTTGAGAAAGGATCAACGCCAAAATAGGGGATGACATTGCGATTGCCGCTCGTACGCAGCTCGTCACCATTCCCGTAGAAGGCTCCTTCCGGCGGGAGGCTTGGTGTGCCTTCTTCCGCAACAACGGCGGGTTCGCCGACAATCAGCCCCGCGCAGCAGGTACCATGCGATGCGAACAGCGATTCCGGATTGTAGAGCCGCCGGAGAACCCCCTCCGACGCGGCATATTCGGCAACCAGGTCACTGAGATAGTCCCGGTCGTCATTCGAAAGGCCGATATTGCCAAGCGGAGCGATGTTGAGCCCGGCGAAGAAGGCATGTCTTTCCTCACGGTCAAAGGACGTGGTCGTATCGAGAATTTCGAGCACGCGCGCGCCGTAACGATGGGTCGTCAAATCGATTGACGCTTCCCGGTCAAGCCGGGTTGCCAGATTGGGATGATCCGGAGATACGCCGACATCGATCAGCGCGACCCGCGCGGGTCGCAACGGGCCGGCGGAAGCGATGGCATCCCAGACCGTGCCTGTGATAAGGGGATCGGGGCGCGCGCGTGCGGCGCTCGCATCGAGTGCCGGTGGAGCAGGCGGAGCCGAGCCATATTCCGCGTCGACGACGCCAAGGGCAGTCAGGTGCCAGAGATAATAGTAGTCGATCGGCGCGGGCTCAGGCATTTGTGTTTGATCCGTCATGGTTATCATCCTGTTGAGCAGCAGCTGGCGAATTCAGACCCATTCGTCGTGTACGGCCTGGAACAGAGGACCGAACGCGTCGTGGAGGTATGGAGCGAAGCGTCGGGCGAGATCTCGCCCCGCCTGTGTGTCGCTCGGATAGTGCAGGCCGGCCCATTCGCGGTTTTCGGCGACGTTCTGGGCGATGCGGGCAAGCTCGTCGGTGGCCGGATGTTCCGGCAGGATCGTCGAGAACGCGAAGGCGATAGAAAAGCACTGGAACGAGTGGTTGCTGGGATAGGACTCGTGGGCAGGCACGGCCAGTAACGGCCGCAGCATGGGCTCGAACTGGTTTGGCCGCAGCCGGTTAAACTGGCTTTTGTAGATCAGCCCGACATATTCGCAGGCCGTCAGGATCGCCTGGAAAAGGCCTTCCGTCTGCTCGAAGCCGCCGAGATCCTCGATATGCAGTGCGCGGGTGAATTCCGCCACGGAGATCGTCGCTTCGATCTGGATGTCGGGCAGGCGCCGCACACGTTCGCGGTCGCGGCGCTGCATGGAAAGCAGCACCGTCGTCTCGAGGCGGGTATAATCCGGGCCGGGCGGCGGAAGTATATCCAGCATTTCCCAGGTGAAGCGTCGCGCCGCGGTATAGGCGTTGCGTGACGGCTGCTGGTGCAGCCTGCGCAGTTCGAAGGAGGGGATAAGTTGCGACACGCCGAGACTGGCGCCGTCCATCGTCGACTTGTTCTTGTTTTTGTTCTTATTTTTATTCTTGTTTTTGTTCAGCGATGCCTTGTTGAGCACCGACTTGTTCGCGACGCTCTTGTTGAGGACCGAGGCTACGGCCATCGTCGCCATCACGGGCCCGGCCATGGGAGATGCATCTTCATCCGTGCCGAAGAGAAGCGCAGGTTCGGAGGTTGCATCAGGCGCAGCCGGCTTTGCACCGGCGAAGGGATTAGCGCTCGCATCGCCCCTCGGTTCGCATGGAAGAACCGTATCCGGCTCAATCCTGAATTTATAACTGTCTAGAAATGAAACAATTTTTGATTGTAGGTCCGGGGTAGTGTCCGCTTCCATTGCAGCCTCCTTGCGCGAAGTTCTGAAGAAATTGTCCGGGGTTCAGCGCAGCTTAGCGCCCGCCTTGAGCAGGCCGTCGATCAAGATCTGTCCGCCACCTGTGTTGAGCAGCGGATAGCCGCTGCCGCGAAAGGCATTGATGGAGAAGCCGCCCTCGGCCGCCTCAAGCCGCTGCAGGTAATGGCGCGCGCCGCCGAGATCGTCGGAATGGGCATGGCTGGAGGCAAGATAGCGCAGCAGGCTGTTGAAGTTCGGCCGCGCCCGCAGAGCTTCTTCGCCTGCAGCTATGGCCGTGGCATGATCGCTTGCAAGCGCCGCTGCAATGCACTTGGTCGTATCGAAGTAATATTTATGCGGGCTGTAGACGCCGAGCTCTTGCACCCAACGCGCCATGGCCACAGCCTTGTCGGGCTGGCCTGCATAGCAATGAAGCATGGCGTAGAGATCCCAGCTGAGCGGCAGGGCAGGGTTCAGGCGGATCGATTTTTCGAACAGGTTGGCCGCGTAGTCATATTCGCAGAACAGGAACGAATGGACGTGGCCGACGAGCGCGAGCGACACCGAATTCTGCGGATCGAGTTCCAGCGCCTTGCGCGCATAGGCCTGAGCCTCCTCGATCAGATGCGCGTCGAGCGCGTTGAAACGTTGGCCGACCTGGAAAGTCCGGATGAATGACAGCCAGGCAAAAGCCGATGACCGCGGTTGATACTGGATCTGTTCTTCCAGGCGCCGCTCGGCGTTATCAAGATCGCTGCGCGACAGCCGAAAGATCGCATTGACAGCGTCGATCAGGAGACCGTCTTGCGACAATCGGCTGTCGTTTGCCTGGGTCTCCTGGAAATAGGCCAACTGATCGATGGCCTGGCTGATCAGCGCAGCGGCGGTGCCGAATTCGCCCCGCTCGAACTGCGTGCGGTTGATTGCCTGACTGCCCAGCCAATGAATGCGGTTGTTGATCAGGTGCTTCATCACCAGTTCGACCAGCACCATGTCACCGTCAAACGTCACGCGAAGCTGTAGGCATATCGGAAGGCTGATTTGCTGTTCGCTCTCTTCAATATCCGGCAGGGTGAAGGAGAGGTCGGTGACGCCAATGGCCAGCCCGTCGATGACGGCTTTTGCAATGAGATTCTGGAACCGTGCCGCAGCAATTTGTCCACCCTCTCCAGCGCCCACCACGATGGGTGACTGAAGGGCCATCACCCATCGCCAGTCACCGGAAGCCCGCCGCGGATTTGGGTCGCTGCCGGTGGTTCCCGTGGGTTTGCCTGGCCTCGGCACATCCGGGGCGCCTGTCAGCGGCAGCAGCGCTGAATGTTTGGCGATATCGCGGCTCGGCTGCTGTCGCGGCTCGAATACATCATGGACTTGTCCTTCATCGAGCCGGCGATACCAGTTCTGCCGTTCCAGCGCTAACCAGTCCTCGAATTCCGGATCGCGGATGTCGATACCTTCGAGCAATTCATCGGTGATTTGATCCGCGGACCGCTCCGCCCGAACCACCAGGTCGGTGTCGAGTACGAGTCGGTCCATATCCAGCCAAACGGTATTTTTATCCGTAATCAAGAGATTGCGTGCTGGCCCCAGAGTCTTATGAATGTCGAAAAGAGCCTGGCGCAGACTAGCTGCAGCCTGGTCGTCGGAGCGATCGCTCCACAATTTGTCCCTAAGCCAGATTCTCGAGCGCGAGCCACGGGCGGACAATGCAAGCATCGCCAGAAGAGCCTGGGCCTTTTTTGATTTCGGAGTAACCGACCGACCTCCGGCGTCCACAAGGGCGAAAGGCCCGAGTAGGAACATCCGAAACGGATTTTGCTCCTTGTCCATGCAATCCACCGGCCCCGCCCCCGTTGCCTCCGATGTGCTGGTTGGGCAGCTCGAAGACCTAGCATGCGGAGGCCAGTCTGCCACAACTGCGGCGTCTGGCAAGCAACCGATAAGGGAAACCGGAACTCCAAAAGGCAAATCGATACTTCGGCGATGGTTGAACTGAAGCATAACCGGCTGAAATCCCTCTGCATAACTTCGCAAACTGGCCGTAGCACCCCACCGTCAAAGCAGCGTCAAAGGAATGTTGTTTAGGCGACGTCACTTTGCAGGCGTCGCCAAAGGCTGCCAACTATTCACAGAGAATAGTGGGATCGATCTTGGGAAAAATACGATTATGTTCCGCTCTGTCGGATTGAGATGCGCAGGTGCAGGCAGCGGCCAAGAAGGTTTGTGAAGCGGTGCGCGATTTGAAGAGCGATTGCGCTCTATGATCATTTCAACAGGGTCGAAACAAACGGTTGACCACCGGGATGCCACACACCGAAGCGGAGCGCATCAATCTTCGCGGGAGATGGCACGTGTTAACATCGGTTTGCCGTTGCGCCTTCGCAGGCTGGACCGATGCGAGCCGCAGGCGGAATCCCTGTTGCAGGCGACGGCAATCTGGACCTCTTCTGCGGAGGCAGAAACCATTGTCGTTTAGCGCGAGTTCTTAAATCCCCGACCCGTCGAGCTGCTCAGTGTCGTCGCCTTCCCAGGGCGAGGGCATCGAGCTGCGGCTGAGGTTTGCCGCGGGCATCGGCATCCAACACTTCAATTCCGGCTCAGCATATTCGATGATGTGTCCGGGGGAGGAATCAGAGGCGCGCCAGCCCTCTCCACCGAACTGATCGCCGTTCGACCAATACGCGAGGTCAACTTCTGCCGGTCCCTGTTCGGACGAGCGGATCGTGACCAAGATCCGACTCCCGTCTTTCGGGGCGCTTTCCATATGGCGCCACCGGTCTGGCTCGTCCATCGCATTTCCTCCTGCCTTGCTGCGAGTTACAACTGTCGTCTAGCGATCGAGGTCGGTCAACTCAAACTACGTGCAAACATCCTCTCTCGATCGATGACCGGCCGCGATGGTTGACCCGTAGCCGGTATTGGCGGGACGGTCGCCAATTTCGGCTTCCATTGGACATCGACCGCCGACCCTCGCCTCGGGCGGTTAGGACGCCTCGCATACCCGATTCAGAGTTCTGGCAGTAAGCGCGGCTTTGCGAGAGTGCCGCCGCGTGTGCTCGAGCGTCCTTATCCAAATTTGCAGTGGCATCGCCAGTGCGTTGACGAACGCTGCGACCAATACAGCACCGACGAAAGCTCGCTCGAGGCGGCGTCGCTGCGCCCAGCCTTGCAAAAAATACGCGCTGGGCGCTTTTTATAGAGTGTTCTGTGGCAGACGAAAGCGCCTGCGACGGTCGCAAATGCCGATAAGGTTGTGAGCATGGCACTGGATACTGAATTGTTCTGAAATGTGCACTGGGAGGAGGGCCCAATGACGACGATCCATCAGAGGCTGTATCGCGAACGGCTGACATCTGCAAACACGGCGGTCACGATGGTCCCGTCCGGCGCGAAGGTCGCAATGCCACTGGCTGCCGGTCAGCCACCCGCTATCCTTGCGGCGCTTGCTGAACGGGCCCGTGTGGGAGCCGTCGAGAATGTGCGGCTCTACTATCTTCTTTGCACTGGCGTCGCTGGCACGAGTGTATTCGAATTCGAGCTGCGCGACCTGATCGTCCCAATGAGCTACTTTCATGGAGGCGTCGAGCGTGCGCTCGACAAGAGGAGATTGGCGGAGGCGCTGCCCGCGGTCGACCTGGTACCCTGCCATTTCAGCCAGGTGCCGCGCTCGATGGTCGAGCATGTCGGTGTGGACACGTTGATTGCAACCGTCTCGCCGATGGACGCCGATGGCAATTTCAGCCTTGGTGCCAGTACCGACTATGCGCTCACGGTATCGCGAAAGCCCGGACTTCGCCTGATCCTCGAGGTCAACAGCAATATGCCCTATGTGCGGGGTGATTGCATGATCCCTGTTTCAAGCGTGACAGCGCTGGTTGAAAACGATGTCAGCCTGCCTGTGTTGCTCGCCGCTGAGCGCAATGAGGTGGATGATGCCATCGGGGCGATCATTGCGGACCTGGTGGAAGATGGCGA
This sequence comes from Rhizobium sp. YAF28, assembly GCF_052113285.1. NCBI lineage: Bacteria > Pseudomonadati > Pseudomonadota > Alphaproteobacteria > Hyphomicrobiales > Rhizobiaceae > Rhizobium > Rhizobium sp. YAF28. The sequence goes on from NZ_JBFRCX010000008.1 coordinate 198,052, forward strand.
CTGCCTGCAAATGGGTATCGGTGCTTTGCCTGATGCGGTGTGCTCGGGGCTTTCACAGCATCGCCACCTCGGCATTCATACGGAAATGATGACGCCGGGCCTCGCAAGGCTGGTCACAGCGGGCGTGGTCGACAACAGTCGCAAGCAGATACATGCCGGGCGGTCCATCTTCACTTTTGCGCTCGGAGATCAAGCCCTTTACGACTTCCTGAATAACAACCCGGCAGTTGAGGCCTACCCAGTCGATTATGTGAACAATCCCTTCATCATCGCGCAGAATGATCGGGTCGTGTCGGTCAACGCGACGCTGCAGGTCGATTTGAACGGCGCGTGCAATTCCGAGTTCGTGAACGGCAGGCAGTTCAGTGCATCCGGCGGTCAGGTTGATTTCGTGCGCGGCGCGTATGCCTCTCGCGGGGGACGATCGATCATCGCCTGTCATTCCACCGCGGCGAAGGGCACGCTCTCGCGCATCGTTCCGACGCTGACCGGACCAGTGACAACATCGCGTAACGACACGCACATCGTCGTTACGGAGTATGGATGGGCGAACCTAAAGGGCAAGTCCGTGGCGGAGCGGGCAAGGGCGTTGATCGGGCTGGCCCACCCCGATTTTCGAGGGGAGCTGGACCGGGCAGCGCGCGGGGCAGGGCTCTCCTGATTCTAACGTCGTTCGGCGGCTAGAAACTGATCCACCTCGTCAGCGATGCTTGAGGCGCGTTACCAATGTTTTCGAGCGGCGGATCGCTGTAAGGGCTGCTCCCACGGCTACTACGCAGAGACCGATCGTCAGGATCTGGTTCTGCCCGCCCCATAATGGCTCGAGAAGGGATGCTAGTCCCGCCGCCGTGATCGTCGCCATCCGGTGCTGCTTGGCCATCGGGCCGGAGAAATCGCTGGGATTGCCGGTGGCGCGACCGAGCTCCCGGACATAGGCTGTCAGCACGGCGAAGGCTCCGGCCGCCCAGCCCAGTCCTGGCATACCGATACCATACCCGACGCCGGCGAATATCATCAGGTCGGCGATGCGATCCGGAAACTCGTTCCAGAAAGGGCCGTCAGCCTCTCCCTTTCCGCCTTCGACTGCGACCATGCCGTCGAACAGATTGCAAAGAAGGCGTGCCTGGCAGAATAGAACAGCCAGCAGCAGGTAGCCGGCACGCGGCAGGCCTGTCGTCTGTCCCGCCAGATAGAAAGTGCTGCCGGCGATTGCTGCCGCCAGCATACTGGCTTGCGAGATCTGGTTCGGCGTTATGGCCCGCGCGGCCATCCATCGGGCAATTGCGCCCGCCCAGCGGGTATTGCGGCTCGCCAGAGGTCTCCTGTCTCCTGTCTCCATCATGTGTCGAAACCTCGTCTTGCGGAGATCGAATAATTGTAGATCGCTGCATAAGTCGTCGACACCAGCAGCGGAAGCGCGATGGTTCGGAGTATCTCCGGTGTGCCGCTTACCGCATGGATCGCCACGAGAATGCTGGCCGAACCAAGGCAGGCAATCAGCGGCGGCGCCCAAAATCGTGTTGAACCGCTGAAGCGGCTGGAAAGCCAGTCGATTACCGATTTCAGGAAAAGCGTCAGGCAGGCCGATATCGTCCCCTGCACAAGACCGGCAACGAGCGGCGCCGGCATGAGATGAGCGCGGTTGGCGAAAATGGCCCAGCTGCCCATCGCCAGAAAAGCGAACAGGACATGAACCACGCCGCTGCGCAAAAGACGTTGCAGCACAGCAGGCATCACAATGACCACCAATAGCGCGTGAGGTGGAAGAAGATAGGCGCCGAGAAGACGACGGAATCCAGTCTGTCGATCAACCCGCCGTGGCCCTCGATAAGATGGCCCCAGTCCTTGACACCTCGGTCGCGTTTGATCGCCGACATCACCAGGCCTCCGAAGAAGCCCATCAGCGTGATGACCAAGGCGAGAAGCCCTGCCTGAAGCGGTGCGAATGGTGTAATCCACCAGAGGCCCGTTCCAATCAGCGTCGCGCTGATGATCCCGCCGACGAAGCCCTCGACCGTTTTCGAGGGCGACAGTCTTGGCGCAATCTTCGTGCGTCCGAACAGTTTGCCCCAGACATATTGCAGGACATCGCTGAGCTGGACGACGATCACCAGAAAGGCGATCAACAGCACATTGCGGCCCTCATATCCCGGTATCTTTAAGGTCAGCAGAGCCGGCACATGGGAAGCGCAGAAGACGCAGATCATCAGGGCCCACTGTACTTCCGCGATGCGAACGAGAAAGCGCTCCGTGTCGCCTCGGAGTACCGAGATGATCGGCATTAGCAGGAAGGCATAGACCGGGATGAAGATCGAAAAGACGCCGTATTGTTCAGCCCAGAGCAGAAAATACTGGATCGGAACGACGACGAAGAAGGCTGCCGCAAGCGCCCAATGATCCGCCCTTCTTGTATTGATGAGGGTTACGAATTCGCGAAGCGCGGCAAATGAACAAAAGCCAAACAGGATCAAGACGCCGATACGGCCCGCTATGAAAGCAATGCCAATCAGGATGACCATGACCCACCACGCCTTGATCCGCGCGTTGAGGTTTTCGACAGCCGCATTCGAACCGTTCGGCGAGAGGCGTTGCTGCAATATGTAACCGATGACTGACGCAACGATAAGCACGCCGAAGATCCCGGCTACGAGCGTCATAAGATCGGAATTCGCGCCACTCATTCCCCACCGCCTATAGTGTTCGGAGACAGGGCCAGGAGAGCAGCCTGTATCCGTTCGAGAAAAACATCCTTGTCTTCGCCCGGCGCGATCTGCAAAGCGCGGCCGAAGGTAACTGTGCAGATCAGCGGTATCGGAACGATCTCACCCTTTGGCATGACGCGGTTCAGATTACTGATCCAGACCGGCACGAGATCGACATCAGGGCGCGCCACAGCCAGATGGAAAATGCCGCTTTTGAACGGGAGGAGCCTTGCATCGGACTGGTTTCGTGTTCCCTCCGGGAAGAGAATGAGGGACGAACCGGCATCGATGGCCGAGGCCATCTGAGTGACGGGATCTTCCGTCCGCTTGTCCCGATCCCTCGCGATCAGCACCGCATTGAAGACATCTCTGCCGATGAAGCGATTGAGCCAGGACTTCAACCAGTATTCGGCTCCGGCGACCGGACGGGCCCGATGGCGCAGTCTGGGCGGCAATACCGTCCAGACCAGAACGAAATCACCATGGCTGGAGTGGTTGGCATAATAAACGCAGGGTCGGGAAGGCAGCCCTCCCTCGGGCCACACGGCGCGGACCGCCGTGACCGCGCGCGCGAACAGTACGATTACCGTCGCCGCGGCCTTTGTAGGCAAAGCCTTCATTCATCACTCTGTTGATGTTAGCCGGATCACTAACCGAAACTCTAGCATTATCATCGGCGGAAGGAAGGAGCTTCGCGGATTTTCAGCCGAAAGGCGTAGACAGGTCGTCCGGCTCCAGCCGAACGTGCAATCTCCATGGACGACAAAGATTGGATTTCGAATTGAGCCCATGGCGCGGAAAGCCTGATGAATCTGACGCCGACCTATCTGATGAAGCCGGATCAGGTGGGCTGGTCGTGCGCATCACCGCCGGTGGCAAGTCGTCAAGCGGCTGTCAGAAAAACCGGCATCGAAGCTGTGTGCTTCACAGATCACGGTATTGCGGAAGCGCGACCATCCTGCGGTCGCCCGCGGAAAGCCATGGGCGGGGCGCCGATGATGCGTTTGAACGCCCGGCTGAATGATGCCTCCGATTCATAGCCGAGGCGCTCGGCAATCGCGGCCACGCGCTGTCCTTCACGCAGCCACTGATGCGCCTGGTGCATGCGCATGCGAGCGACGTAGCGAGCGGGTGTTTCACCAACGGCCCTGGCAAAGCGCTCCGCGAACCCAGAACGGGAAGCGCCCATCTTGCGAGCGAGTTCTTCGACCGTCCAGCCATGGGAAGGGTCGAGATGGATCGCCGCCAGGACCCCCCCGACCTCGGGATTGCGAACGGCCGTCAACCACCCGGAAGCATCGCCGCAGCCGTGTTCCACCCAGGCGCGGATGATCGTCGCGGTCAGAACATCAGCAAGCCGGGCCAGGATACCGCCAGCGCCGACGCGGTTCATATCGACCTCGTGCATCATCGCATCGAGCAGGGCAGGGATGGAGGGCTCACTGGCTGCGAGATCGCTTGTCCGCATCACATTGGGCATCAATTGCAGCAAGGGATGCCGCTTGTCGACATTGAAGCGCATGACCGCGAAGAACAGCAGGTTCTTGCTATCGGCGCAGGGGCATTGCAGATCGACGATCCCATCGCAGACGGCCTTGCGCGGCATGGATTCGACGGGCGTCGGCACTATACCGGGCGCGCTTGCAAGGACATGGGCATCGCCCCGCGGCAGCAGGACCGCGTCCCCCGGTCGCATTTCCATCCATTCCCCGTCCGGCGTCTGCACAAATGCCTCTCCGGCTGCCAGAAAGTGAAACTGCGCTTCATCCTTGGTCGGAAACGCCGTCGCCCATGGGGCAGACGGCTGGCAGCGGCCGTAGTCGACGCCATCCAGACGAAGCCCTCGCATCATTTCCGTCAGTGCATCGCTCATCGTGTCCTCGTCATTTGGACGAACAGTCATGTCTTGTGGATTTTCTAGCATAGAAACACCAGCGTGAGCCGTCTAGCCTTGTCATCACAATCTTTGGAGATGGCGTATGAACATCAATCCCGAAGCCAATGGCTTCCACGCGAACAGGAAGGAGGCCGATCCGGCCTGGGCAGGCGTGGTATCGCTTTCGCTCGGCGTCTTCGGTCTCGTGACGGCCGAGTTTCTTCCAGCCAGCTTGCTCACGCCAATTTCACAAGATCTGCATGTCAGCATCGGTGCCGCCGGCCAGTCGGTCACGATGACCGCCGTCATCGGCGCGATCGCAGGCCCTGCAATTGTCATTGGCACCAGCCGATTTGACCGTCGTCTCACATTGCTCGGATTGACAGCCCTGCTCGTTGTTTCCAGTCTCCTGGCAGCATTCTCTGATGGGCTCGCGACGCTTCTCGTTGCTCGCGGGTTGCTCGGGATCGCGCTGGGCGGCTTCTGGGCCATGTCGCTGGCGCTCGCCATGCGGCTTGTTCCAGAGCGGTTGATGCCGCGGGCGATGGCGATCATCATGACTGGCGTGTCCGTTGCAACGGTTTGCGCTGCACCTATCGGCGCCTGGGTCGGAGAAGCCTATGGCTGGCGTTCTGCATTCATCATCGCGGCTGCAGTCGGCGGCCTTGCCTTCATCGCCCAACTCCTCACCCTGCCTGCGATGCCGTCGACCGGCACCGCAGGATTGGGCACGATGGCCACGGTGCTGCGTCGCCCGGCAATCCGGCTGGGCCTTCTGACCGTCTTGCTGGTGGTCGCCGGCCATTTCGCGGGTTTTACCTTCATTCGGCCCTTCCTCGAAACTGTGCCACATTTTGGGGTTGAGGGGATATCTGTAGTTCTGCTGGCCTTCGGGATCGGCGGGTTTCTCGGCAATCTGTTCGGAGGCTTTGTTTCCGAGCGCAGTACGGCGCTGTCCATCGTCATCGCGGCTACCGGGATTGCTGCGACAACATTGGCGTTAGCGCTTGCCGGAAACCTTGCAAGCGTCGCGTTTGTCGCGACCGCGCTGTGGGGATTTGCCTTCGGAGCCCTGCCGGTAAGCGTTCAGAGCTTCGTCACGCAGGCAGCATCGGATGAAGCGGAAAGCGCCGGTGCGTTGATGTTGACCACTTTCCAGGTCGCCATTTCCAGTGGGGCGGCCATTGGTGGCTTCATCGTCGAGGCGCAGGGGCTGGCAGGGGTGTTCGGCTTTGCAGCTATTGCCGCACTTTGCGGGGCCCTGGTGATCGGTATCCTGAACCGAAGGACGGTAGCGACGGCGTCTTAAGGAAAGATCATGCGAAGCGCGTCAACGCGCGCAAGAATAGCTACGATCAGGGGCGCACCGGACGTGCGTCCCTCCTGACGGATGGAACAGTAAGGACGACGTTCCCCGGACGGCCGCCATCACATCATGCGCCAAATTGCTCTGTGACTCACCCCTATTGGTCACTCGATGCAAAGGGTTTCGGTGTTCCAGCCGTCTGGCAGAGGCTCCGGACGCTGGATTTCGATATCGTCGAGCGTGAGGCCAGCGATATTATGCGCAAAGAGCGCCGGCATGCCTGCAGGATAATCGATAAGGCCGACAATTTTTCCGTCCGCTCCCCGCAACCAGGCATTGCCACGACCCTCGTGGTCCTTGGGCGGGGAGAGATCGGCACTTGTGGGGCGCAGGTCATATTGCCTGGCTGTTCCCAGTAAGCCTTCCTCGATCGTCAACTGAATATTGCTGAGGCTCATTCCGGCAATCCCGCCGTTTCTCGCCGCAAAGAGATTGATCGGACCCTGGCAGCGCCCCGTCACGTTCTCGACGCGGACATTGGTGACGAGGCCAGCCGGTATCTCCGGCCTGCGATCGAGCTGGGTAATTGTGAGCGGCTCACCCGAGCCCCAGAAACCATCGGGCGTTTCATGGCAATCGATCTCTATGTCCGAGAAGGCGACGTCTTGGATCACTCCGCCGTCACGCGAGAAAATGCCGAGGGCGCGATTGGAATCTTGGACCTTGCAACGCGTGAAGGCGACGTTGCGGATGTCACCAAAACTCTCCGTGCCGATCTTCAATGCACAACTGTTGCTCTCGACGAGGCAATCCGAAACCTCGATTTCCACGCAGCGTGCGATGCCCTTGTCGCTTCGGCTGGTCTTGAGGCAGACGCCGTCGTCCGCCGTTTTGATTATGACGCGGCGCACTGCGACCTTTGCGCAGCTGTCGATGACGATCCCATCCGTATTCGGGAGTTGTCGGTTGTTGAATACCGTTATGCCCTCGACGATCACGTCACGGCAGCGCACCAGGTGGACCGTCCACATCGGCGAATCTTCGATGACAAAGCCTTCCAGCCTGATCTTGCTGCAGTCTTCGAACACCAGGACCCTCGGGCGCTTTTCGCTCGGCGTGTAGGTGCCGACCGTCGCGTCGAAGCCGGTGCTGAAGGCGCCGCCTGAAGCAAGGATCTTGCCTTCGCCTGTGATCGCGACGTCATGGGCCTCCTGCGCGACGATATAGGCGCGATCGGATCCCTCGGCGATTACGCTCACCGAATTTCCGGCATAGAGCGCGTAGTCGGGGACGAACTCTAGCGTGGCACCCGGCCCGATTGACAGCGTAATACCGCTGAACAGGCGGATGGGTCCCGTAATGTGCCTGCCCGCCTGCAGGAGAAGCGTTCCTCCGCCGGCGCTAACCAGCCTGTCGATAGATTGCTGCAGCTCAGCGCCATTCGGCTCGACTGAAATATCCATTGCTTCTCCTCTGGCTCTCGGGATGATTAAGCTACGCCATTTTATTCGTCAACAGGACGAACTAATTGATGCCGTCAATCTTGTTTGTGTTGACACCATCGAAAACTCGTATTTAATTCGTCATGGTTACGAACAAACGATCGGCCAAAGGGAGATTTGGAGGCCGGTTGTTGCCAGAGTTTGAGGAGCAAAGAAGGGGAACCCTATGAAACCGCTCAAGACATTGATTATGACGGCAAGCGCCCTGGTGATGACGATTTCGCTCGCGGCAGCATCCGAACTGAAGATCGTCTGGTATGTCGACAATGATCAGGAAGAGGCGAACACGCGCGCCTTGCTCGATCAGTACACGAAACTGCACCCGGACACGACCTTCGACCTTGAGATCACCCCTTATGACGGGATGGTCCAGAAATTCCAGCAATATGCGGCCTCCGGCATCATGCCGGATTTGTCGCTCACTTCGTCGATGGAGCCGGTTATCCGTCCGTTCCTCGTCGATCTCAACAAGGAGATCGGCCCCGAATGGATCAACGACTTCGTCAAGGGCTGGGGCGATGGCGCCAAGCTCGACGACAAGGTTATCGCCGCGCCGCTGCGCGTAACCTCCACGGGCATCTTCCTGAATGTCGATGCCTTCAAGAAGGCCGGCATTGCCATCCCGGACCACGCGACCGGTTGGACCTGGGATGAATTCGTTCCGAAGATCAAGGAAGTCGCCGAAAAGTCGGGTACACGCTATCCGCTTGTCTGGGACGTTTCGGCAAGCCGCTGGATCGTTCACGAGTATCAGTACGGAAACCACATCTATACGGAAAAAGAACCTGTGAAGGTCGTCATGGACGAGGCAGCGTGGACGAGCGCGCTCGACAAGTTCATCGACATCACGAAGGCCGCAATGCCGCCCGGGCTCTGGTCCGGTGCGAGTTCGGACAATCCGAAGGAAATCTTCACAGCCGGTCAGGCCGTAGCCTATATGTCAGGAAGCTGGCAAATCGCCGGACTGGCGGACAACGCGCATTTTGCATGGCAGGCTGGTCCAACGCCGCGGGGCACCGTCGCGTCGTCGATCTACGGAGGCGACTATATCGTGGCCTTCAACACGAGCCAGCATCTTCCGGAAGCGATCGATTTCATCAAATGGATCACCTCGCCGGATATTCAGGCACAGTACGCCAAGACCTTCGGCATGATCCCGGCCAACCTGAAGGCGGCAGCCGTCAAGTACGATAATCCGGCCGCGACCGATGCGATCAAAGCAATGCAGGCCGAGTTGAACGCCAGCCCTGCTTACGCTGCGACCGACCAGGCCTGGCCGCAGATGCAGGCTGTTTGGGGCACCGTGAAGACAGCCGTCACGCAGGCTGTTGCCGGTCAGATCTCCTCTGCCGAGGCCATTTCGCAGATCAAGAAGGCTGCCGATGCCTCGCTTGAGGCTGGCAAGTGACGACGGACATAATGGAAGATAGCCGTTCGGCACTGGGTCCCCACCCAGTGCCGAAAGGTCTGCGAGGCAGCCTGGCAAGCCTCGGCTGGCCCTACCTGCTCATGGTGCCGACAATGGCGCTCCTCGTTACCTTCACCCTCTACCCGCTGGTCCAGGGCCTCTTCATGGCCTTTTTCAAGCGGGGTGTGGTCGTCGTTCCGCAGGTGCCCAGCACCTTGCCGCAATATGTCGGCCTGGATAACTTCATCGGGCTCCTGAGCAATGCCGATTTTCAGGTTTCATTGCTCAAGACCGTTCTCTTCGTTATCGTCGCGGTTCCGCTGAACATCGTCGTCTCGTTGGCGCTGGCTCTCCTGCTGGCGCCACAGACCAGGCTGTTTGCCATCGTACGCACAATCGTCTTCTTCCCGTCCATGATCAGCCTGCTGATCATCGGCGTCGCCTGGCGCTGGCTGTTCGGCCTCAACAACGGCCTCGTCAATTACCTGCTCTCGCTGACCGGCATCGCTCCGATCCCGTGGCTGGAACAGGACACGATGGCTCAGATCGCCGTCATCATCGCCTGGGTGTGGGCGCAAGCCGGTTTCAACATGATGATCTTCATTGCAGGTCTGACCGCGATTTCCACCGACTATTACGAGGCGGCTTCGATCGACGGGACCAGCAAGTGGCGGCAATTCACCCATATCACCTTGCCGCTTCTCAAGCCGACGCTCGCCGTCGTCCTGGTCCTGTCCTCGATCGAGGCCTTCAAGGTCTACGAACTCGTCGTATCCCTGACGGGCGGCGGTCCGGGCAAGGCGACCGTCTACCTCATACAGACGATCTACGACACTGCGTTCCAGAAACCGATGCAGGCTGGCGTTGCGGCCGCCCAATCCATGGTGCTGTTCATCATCCTGCTGTTCCTCACGATCTTCCAGTTGCGCATATCGCGGAGTGAGAAATGACACGTATCTACTCTCCCTGGCGACTGGCCTTTGTCGTGCTGACACTGTTCGTCTTCCTGATGCCGCCGATCTGGCTCTTCCTGTCTTCGTTGAAATCACAACAGGAGATCTTCCAGTGGCCGCCGACCATTTTGCCGGCGCAACCGACGTTGCAGAACTTCATCGACACGGTGTCGCGCGCGAAGTTCCTCATCTTCTTCCGCAATTCGGCCATTGTCTCCGTGCTCTCGGCGCTGCTGTCCGTCACCATCAGCGTCATGGCCGGCTACGCACTTGCGAAGTTTCGGTTTAAAGGAGACACGCTCTTCTTCCTGCTCATCATGTCGTCGTTGATGGTGCCGCTGCAGATCATCATGATCCCGGTCTTTCTGGTGCTGCGGGATCTCAATCTTCTCGATACGCTGGCAGGCATCATCATCGCGCCGGCGGCAACCCCGACCGGGGTCTTCCTCATGCGCCAGTACATCACCAACATTCCTGACAGCCTTTTAGAGGCGGCGCGCCTCGATGGTACGCCGGAATGGCGGATCCTGTGGCGGATCATCGTTCCGCTCGCCATACCCGCAATCGGCACGCTGCTCGCCTTCAATCTCGTATGGCGCTGGAACGACTATCTTTGGCCGTTCCTGATCATCAGCGACCAGGACAAGTGGACGGTCCAGGTCGCGCTTGCCAATACGGTGGGTCGCTTCGGTATCAACTGGCCCAGGCTGCTGTCCATGTCGGTGCTTTCGGTGCTGCCCGTGCTCGTCATGTTTACAGCCCTGCAGCGCATGTTGATGAACGGCCTGATGGCGGGCGCAACGAAGGAATAGTGCTGCAACATATCGTGCAAAAAGGGCCGCCTCTCCGGCGGCCCTTTGCATTTTCTCTTTCAAACGCCGTCTCCGTGGCGACCGGTCGGAAAACCTCTAGCGGATCGCCGCCGGCAGTTTGTCCTTGTGGGCGAGGGCGGCGGCGGCCGGCATGCTGCTCCATCCCTGAAGCAGCGAGCCACGCCCCCAGGGTGGCGAGAAATATTCGACGGCACCCATCCAGCCCTCTTCGAGGCAGGTCTTCCACCAGCGCAGGAGCGGGTAGTCCGCGCCGTCCAGGCCGTAGGCAAGCCGTTGCTCGGCATAAAGGCCCGAAAGATAGGGCCAGTCCGACCCATTGTGGTAGCGATACGCGAAATAGGACTTCTCACGCGTATCCTTGGGGCGCTTGAACGGCGGATAGGCGCAAAGCACGCCCCAGTCGCCATAAGGCTGGCCGTCGTTGTTGCGACTTTCCAAGATCTCCTGGACCTTGGCGAGAACGCTTTTCGCTCGCTCGGGAGAAACCGCCTTGAAGCGAAGCAGCGTCAGGCTGTCCAGCGTCAGGTGGTCTTCGACGAAATCTGTCTTTGTCCCGTAGTCCGCATAAGTGCCACCCGGTTGCAGAAGCGCCTCGTCCAGCGAAGCGCGCGCCTTTTGCGCCACGGCTGCCGCCTTCGATGCAACGGCTTTGTCGAGCGAGGCGCCGTGCTGTGCGATGACGTCGAGGGCGCCGATCCACAGGCCGAGATCATAGGCCACGTAACCGTGACGATAGACATTGTCGGCCCAATCGCGGTCATGCCGCGGCTTGATCGGCAAGCCGGTTCCCTTCTCGTCGAAGCCGCAGTAACGATTGAAGATCGCCACCACCTTATCCCAGTACAGGGACAGCGGTGAGCCGTCGCCGGTCGCATTGATATAGTCGCCGATCGTCAGAATGAAGAAGAGCGGGCTGTCGAAGTGATCGCTCCACCAGTCGCCGGGTCGAAGGTGCTCCTCCTTGATCCGTGGATCTGTCAGACGCACCTTTTCCCATTCCTCGGCCTGCCCAGGTCCCGTCAGGATGACGCCGCTCGGCGCCTCGCCGTTTTCCTGCACACCCCGCGCAAGAAGATCGATCTGGGCGCGGACTGCCTCCGGTTCCCGATCCAGGAGAGCCTGGAGCGTCCAATAACCGTCACGGTAATAGGTGCGAGCCGGCGCGCTGTAGGCCTGGCCGGCGGCGAGGCCGGCAAAGGCACCATGCTCGTCCCGCCTTATGCTGGAAAGAGCGGCATGCAGGCTTTGCGAGATCATGCTGCGCATCAGGGCAGGCGCCCCCGGCATCGCATCGCAACGCGTGACGTAGGCATTGGCCTCGGCAATCAGTTTCGTCTGGTCGAGCTCGAGCGCTGCAAGCGCTTCCTCGATCGTCGCGCCGGCGGTCACGAAAATGCCGTCGGGCCTCTGCTCTGCGATGGCGACGCCCCAACCGGTGCGGGCAATGCGGCGACCCTCTTGCCGTTCGACCGGTTCGCGTTTCGCCATCGTGCCCCACCAGGCGCAGCGCCGGGCAGGGATGAAGGTCCGCAGCTTTGCGCCCTTCAAGAAGAGCGCCGGCGCCGACTGCGCCACGTAAAGCCCTCCGCCATGCGCTTCCACCCGGTTCGGGGAATAGGTGAAAGGGGCGCTCCAGCCGGTGAAGGTCAGATTGACCAGCTTGCCGGCGCCCCATAGCGAAAGTTCAATCCTGCCTTCCGGCCGACAATCGCCCTGCAGGCGCGGAGCCATGAACGGGACAAGCACCGGTGTCGCAGAGCGAAGCTGTCCGTCATCAAGTGGTATCAGAACTTGCGGTTTTGCTGATGCGGCGCTCATTGGATGGCTTCCTGTTTTCCTGCATTCTCAGTTGCCGCAAGATCGGTCAGGCCAAGCATAAGCGCCCCGAGCATGCCAGCTTCGGGGCCAATCCCGGTTGCCTCTATCCGTGTCTCAAACGGCAGCAGCGTCGACATGTGACGCCTGACGGCGTCGACAAACTCGCCGCGCGACCCGATGCCCCCACCGAGCACGATGAGAGCGGGGTCGAAGAGGGCTTGCACGGAGGCCAGGCCGACCGATGCCGATTTTGCGAGTGTTTCGATGGCCGCGACAGCTTCCCCGTCTCCGGCAGCAGCGCGAGCGAATATCTCGGCGACCGACAGCGTCCCATCGCCATACAGGCTGCGCACCGCAGGCGAATCAACCTGATCCTCGAAGAGACCGGCGCGGGCCTGCGGCGCCGCCTGATGAGGATTGGGACCTAGCGGCAGAAAACCCAGTTCGCCTGCCCGCCCGTGCTGGCCGCGGAAGAGCGTTCCACCGATGACCAGCCCCATGCCGACACCGGTTCCGAAAGCGATAAATGCAAGCGAGTCCTGATCCTGTCCTTTGCCGAGAGTGGCCTCGGCGAAAGCTGCGAGATTCACGTCGTTTTCAACCACGACGGGGCAGGGCAGGGCTCGTGCGAGCAGCGCGGCGAGCGGCTGATCGGCTGGAATGGCCAGGTGAGGGGAAAGTGACGCAAGCCCGGTCAACGGCGATACCGCACCCGGTACGCCGACAACAGCCTTGCACAACGGGCCCCGATCGCGATTGTCCTGCACCAGGGACAAAATCATCCGTGGAATTTGCCGCAATACAGGGGCTCCCGCGCCGTGTTCGGTCGGCTCTTCGGCCTTTGCCACAATACGCCCCTGCAGATCGGCAAGCCCTACCAGGACCTTGGTACCGCCGAGGTCGACACCGGCGACCATGCCTTCAGATCCGCCCGCTTCGTCCGAACGATGGACGCTGTTCGCCTGTCGCAAGCCAGACGCAATGGTTGAAATATTTGACAAATGCAGTCCTTTTGCGATATTTGTTCGGCAGGTTGACGAATTTATTATGGCCGCGCCCGCGAACTGTCAACAAGCTGTTTGAAATCGGGGGGCTTTCATGGAAAAAGCAAAACACCGGTGCAACGATGAAGACGGATCTGGCGGGGTAGCTCGACGATGGTATTGACCGAAAACGCGCCACCCGTGCTGCGACAGATCTCCGTGCGCGCGGTCATGGACGTGCTGCTCCATGCCGGACCTACCTCGCGAGCCGAGCTTTCAAAGATCACAGGCCTTTCGAAGCAGACGATGTCCGAGGTCATCAGGGCACTGGAGGAAGGTGGCTGGGTTCGGGAAAAAGGCGTCACGAGCGGTCGCATCGGCCGCACGGCCATTACCTATGAGGTCAATGGCGATGCCGGCTATGCTGTCGGTATCGACATGGGCGCAACGACGACGCGTATCGTGCTTGGCAATATCGTCGGAAGCGTTGTCGGCGAAATCGACTATCCGTCCGACCGCCGGGGCGGCTATCATCTGATCGATCAAGTCGAGGCAATGCTGTCCAAGATGCTGTTGCAGCTCGGGATTGCCAGGGAGTTCCTCCTCGTGGCGGCGATAGCCACGCCAGGGGTCGTCGATCCTGCGACGGGTGCACTCTCGATGGCGCCGAACCTCGCCGATATCGCCGGCATTGATATCGGCAGGACGCTCAGCCAGAGGCTCGGCTGTCCCGTCGTCCTGGAAAACGATGTCAACGCAGCCGTTATCGGCGAGTCCTGGCAGGGATGCGCGACCGCAATCGATACCGTGGCGTTCATTTCGCTCGGGACGGGTATCGGGCTCGGCGTGCTCCAGGACGGCAAGCTGATGCGTGGCGCAAACGGAGCGGGCGGCGAGATTTCCTACATGCCGTTCGGTGCCGATCCATACACGAAGGACAGTCTTGAAAGGGGCGCGCTGGAATGCGCGATCGCGGCTCGGGGAATTAGCGAGCTCTACGAACGTTCGGGGGGTGAGAAGGACACCTCGGTCCGGGACATCCTGGAACTTGCCGAAAAGAACGACCCGATCGCGGTCGAGGTGATCGGCAAGGTGTCGGACATTGCCGCGCTGCTTGTCGTGTCCGTCAATGCGATCGTCGATCCGAAGATCGTCGTTCTCGGCGGCAGTATCGGTCGCCACCCCCTGATAGCCGAAGGCGTTCGGCGAGGTATCGTGAAGGCGAGCCGCCGTGCCATCGATGTCGAGGCAAGTGTTCTTGGCGGTCGGGCAACGCTGATCGGGGCTCTCGCAATTGGACTGAACCACGTTCACAACCTGCTTTTTTCTCCCCAGACCTTGCCGGAGCAGCGGCGCTTGCCGCCACCGCCGCTGTGATTGTCACGCAGATCTCCGTGTCGCACGACAATGGTCGCGGTACCGGAATGGCTGGGCGCAATGACGGTCCCGCCACCGGTGAAGGCGACGGCGGCTGCACATCGCTAAAGGCCAGATAGCCGGGAAGAATGACCGCCAGGACCTGCGCAGGCGCGAGCCGCCCAGGATGGGGTTCATTGAAAATCCTGTCTGCAGGCGGGAGGAAACTGATGATCGCTGATAGAAAAATACGTTCGTCATCTTGACGAACTAATTGCTTCCACGCAGACTGAACCGAGATATGAGGAGATCCGATTGCCTCGGTGTGGCTGCGGCCACCTCCGGAAGACTCGGTGTGGCTGCGGCCACCTCCGGAAGAAACGTCAAAGGAATGGATTCATGGCCGGTCTCAAATTGAACGATGTCAGGAAGAGCTTCGGCCATCATTCGATTCTCCATGGTGTCGATCTCGATGTGGGTGAGGGCGAATTCGTCGTGTTGGTCGGCCCTTCAGGGTGTGGCAAGTCGACATTGCTTCGTCTGATCGCTGGCCTCGAAAGTGTGAGCGCGGGAAAGATCATCATTGGCGACGATGACGTGACGGCGTCGCCTCCGGGGGATCGCGGGATCGCGATGGTGTTTCAGTCCTATGCGTTGTACCCGCATATGACCGTTGCCAAGAATCTGTCCTTCGGCCTCGAAAACCTCACGATGAGCCGGGCCGAAATCGATCGGCGTGTGATGGAGGCGGCAAGAATGCTTGCGATCGAGCCTCTCCTCGATCGACGCCCGAAACAGCTCTCGGGGGGCCAGCGGCAACGTGTGGCGATCGGTCGTGCGATTGTGAGGAACCCCAAGCTCTTCCTGTTCGATGAACCGCTGTCCAATCTGGATGCCGCACTTCGCGTGCAGACACGAGGCGAGATCAGTCGCCTCCACAAGCGGCTTGGCGCCACCATGATCTATGTGACGCATGATCAGGTCGAGGCCATGACGATGGCGGACCGCATCGTCGTCCTCAATGCCGGACGCGTCGAGCAGGTCGGTACTCCGCTGGAGCTGTTCGAGGCCCCGGCCAACAAGTTTGTCGCGGGCTTCATCGGCTCGCCGCAGATGAACTTCTTCGATGGAATGCTTGCCGGGACCGGTCCGGGTCATGTTGCTGTCGACGTACCGGGCTTCGGCCGTCTGGACATTCCAGCGCAGGCGGGGGATGCGACCGTCGGCGAACCTGTGATCCTCGGCGTACGGCCGAGCCATTTCGAACTCGCCAAGGGCAATGGCGCCGACGGATATCCGATCCGCTTCGAAGTCGATTACGCCGAAAGCATCGGCACGGATACCTATGTGTATGGCGTGGTGGAGGGCAGCGGGACTGCAACGATCGTCCACCTGCCTGATCATGTAGCGGTCAAGGACCGTGCAACCCTGCAGCTTGCGGTCCGGCCCGCGCGCCTTCATCTCTTTCGAGCCAAGACCGGCAGTTCCATCACAAAACCGCCTATCGGCGCCGCGGCTCTCGTTCATGCCGGCGATGTCGAGGCCTGAAGCGCCTACCGCTCCCGAGGCTGCGCCGATGCGGCGACCAGCGGGTCGTTGTAATTCTATCCTTACGGGGATCGGCGATCGACCGCTCCGATGAACCTATAAATTGCTGGGACCATTATGGCGGTGCTCGCCGCCCTGCTGATCATCACAAACATCGGCGGGTTTGTGCCCTGATGGCTGCATGCGACTTGCCGCGCAAAGCGGTGCATGGTCCCGAAATTCGTTTGCAAACCACATTAAATTGCATTAGCTTTCAATACACTAGAAAGTTATAACTTTAGCATTGCATTTCGGCTTTTACTTCCTCTTCCGTCGCCTCGGCGCGTCAATCGGATAGGCCTTCATGCATCCAGACAGTCAATACATCCACGCCGACAATGCGGCGCTCATTTTCGATGAGCTTAAGTTTCGATCGCTGACGGTGAAGAACCGTCTTTTCCGATCCAATATATCCGGCCAGTTCGACGACTATAACGGTCACGGCGGGAATGCCCGGCTGAACTGGGAGGAGAAGTTCGCGCGCGGCGGGATCGGCTGCATCATTTCCTCCTTTACGCCGGTCTCCGTGCGTGGCCGCATCCTCGTGCGTTATGCGATGATCGACGACGACGATAAGATCCCCTTCTGGCGGGAAGTCGGCCGCCGTGTCCACGCCCATGACTGTCGGTTCATCATGCAGCTCAGCCATTCCGGTCGCCAGCAGGACATGGGCGGCGTCGAGAACCTGTTCAACAAGGGCCTGAGTTCGACCGACAAGAGCGACTACTTCCATGGGCTGCTCGCCCAGGCGATGACGAAACCCGAAATCGCGGAAGTGGTGGAGCAGTTCGCGCAAGGGGCGCGGCGTGCCCGGGAGGCGGGGCTCGACGGTGTCGAGCTTCACGGCGCCAACGGCTATCTGCTGACGCAGTTCCTGAGTTCCGGCATCAACGACCGGACGGATGAATATGGCGGCGGCTGGGAGGGCAGGGCGCGTTTCGTGCTCGAGATCGTCAGGGCGATCCGCCGCGAGGTCGGCCAGGACTTCCATCTGCAGATGAAGATCAACGGCGTCGACCACAATGACTGGCTCTATCCCTGGATCAAGAAGGGCAACACGCTCGACGAGACGATCAAGATCTGCACGATGCTGCTCGACGGCGGCAAGGGCGTCGACTCCTTCCATGTTTCGAGCGGCTCGACCTTTCCGCATCCGCGCAATCCGGCCGGAGACCTGCCGCTAAACGATCTGCATCGCTGGTACGACGGCATGCTCTCGCAGGGCACGCGTGCGCCGATGAATTATGCGATCTTTTCCAATCCCCTGCTGGGGCGCGCCTTCCAGGCGCTCTGGCGCTGGCGCAGGGGCAAGGTCATCGAGGGCATCAATCTCGATTATGCGCGCGCGGTTTCCGAAGCGATCGGCAAGATCGATCCCGACATCAAGGTGCTCTGTACCGGCGGGTTCCAGCATGCCGACAGGATCGCCGAAGCCATCCGCTCGAAAGCCTGCGACGGCGTCACCATGGCCCGTCCGCTGATCGCCAATAACGATCTGCCGAAGATCCTCGCCGAGGCCAACGGCCCGGAGAAGGAATGCACCTATTGCAACAAGTGTCTGCTCAACGATCTCGAAAACCCACTCGGTTGTTACGACCTCAGCCGGTTTGACGGAACGAGCTTCGAGGATCGCTACGGCAAGATGATCAAGCAGGTCATGTCGGTTTTCGAGCCGCCGACCTTCCATTGACACGCGCCATCACCCGCGCATTCGGAGTGGATCTATGAGCAGCGACAACGACCGCAAGACGCCCGTCGAGATCGCCGTCGCCCGCCACCGCCGCTGGTGGCTGGCGGTTGTTGTGCTGCTGTTGCTCGCGCTCGTCTATTACCTCGTGTTCGTCAACCAGTATGTCGTCGCCTTCAAAAGCCAGAGCGAGCATTTCATGCACGGCTCGATCGGCAGCGAGACGGCGACGGGACCGCCTTACTGGGTCTTCAAGGCCTTGCCGGTCATGTATGCCGACAAGCTCGGGCCGGAAGGCTGGGCCCGCTTCGGCTTCCTCTACGAAAAGCCGGGCGACGACCTTCCGATCGGGGTGTCGCGCCGCGTGGTCTCAGGCGTCGAGCGGGTTTGGCTCAACTGTTCCGTCTGCCATGTCGGCACCTATCATCTTTCTGGCGACGCGGTTCGCCATCTCATCCCCGGCGCGCCTTCCAATAATCTGCGCCTGCAGGAATTCATTCGCTTCTTCATCGATGTCGGCCGCGATCCCGGTTTTACTGCCGACGCGCTGATCGAGACGATCGATAGCCCCAAGGTCGGCGGCGATCTCAATGTCTTCGAGCGGCTGGTCTATCGCTACGTGGTCTTCCCACGGGTCAAGAACGCCTTCCTCGATCTCGGTACCCAGCTCGATTTCGTCAAGCGCCAGGAGGATTGGGGGCCGGGCCGCGTGGACACGTTCAATCCCTACAAGGCGCTGCAGTTCAACTTTCCCATGGGCGAGGCCCATATATCAGGTGCTGCGCTGAACGGCTCTTCCGACTATCCCGCCATCTGGCGCCAGCGCCCGCGTGAGGGCATGAACCTCCATTGGGACGGCAACAATGATTCCGTGGCCGAACGAAACCTGAGCGCGGCACTCGGCGCCGGCGTGACGCCCGTGACGGTCGACCGGGCGTCGATCGCGCGCATCGAGGACTGGATGTGGGATCTGCCTTCGCCACCGTTCCCCATCGCTGCCAAGATCGATCAGGCGAAGGCGGCAGAGGGCAAGACGCTGTTCCTGCATTATTGCGCCGATTGCCACGGCTTCAAGGATGCGAAGGACTACAGCTATGACAGGCAGCGTTTCACGCGCCTCGGCAAGACGGTTCCGCTCGCCGATATCGGCACCGATGCGGGACGCTGGACCTCCTATACGGCAAATTTCGCCGCCGAGCAGAACCTGCTCTATGCCGGCTATCCCTGGCGCTTCAGCCGCTTCCACAAGACGGACGGCTATGCCAATCACCCGCTCGACGGCATCTGGGCGCGATCGCCCTATCTGCACAACGGCTCGGTGCCGACCTTGCGCGATCTGCTTGAACCGAGCGCCAAGCGGCCGTCCGTCTGGTTCCGCGGCAGCGACGAGTTCGATCTCGCCAAAGTGGGCTATCGGTCGGATCAGTCTGCCGGCGGCGATCTCTTTCGCTACGACACGGCGCGGCCCGGAAATGGCAATGCCGGCCACGAAGGATATCGCTACGGCACGGAACTGCCGGCGGCGGCAAAAGACGCCCTCGTCGAATATATGAAGACGCTATGACCCAGTCGCGATCGCTCAGCAAATGGAAGGCACGGCATGCGGTCCTCGTCTGGATCGGCATCCTTTTGAACTTCGCCTTCGTCCTGCCGCTCATCTTCTGTCCGGAATGGATCCTTGGCCTCTTCGGCATCACCGTCAACCAGCTGATCTGGCCGCGCTTTGCCGGACTGCTGCTCGGGATCCTGTCGATCTTCTACATTCCGGCGACGCTCGATATCGACCGTTACCGCGTCTTCGCCTGGCTCGCGGTCTTCCCTTCCCGCACGCTCGGCACGGTTTTCTTCTTTCTCGCCGTCTTCGTCTTCGACCAGCCGATCGGCTATCTCGCCGGCGTCTTCCTCGACGGGTCGGTCGGCATTGCGACGCTTTTCTGTCTCCTGCGCATCCTGCGGCTCGAACAGAACATCGCCGAAGGGAGACAGGCATGAGGCGCGTCTTCTGGAAATGGCTTTTCGCCGTTCTGGTCCTGCTCGTCGTCGGCGCTTTTGCGCTGTTCTTCCTGCTCTTCCGGCCGGTCGCCCAGCCGAGGACGAACGATCTGGCTGAGGTCTTCAATCACGGCTCGATCGGCAATGAAGAGGCGCAGGGAATTCCCTACTGGATCTGGCGCGTCCTGCCGCAGCTCTTTCCCGAACATCTGCCGGCAAACGCGGACGGTTATGGCGCCTTCGGCCTCTATTGGCGCGCCGGCGACGAGGTTCCGGTCGGCCTGTCGGTCAAGACGCTCGGCGTCATAGAGCGCGTTGCGCCGAATTGCGCCTTCTGCCACCAGGGCAGCTATCGGCTCCATGCCGCCGAGCCGGCGCGGCTGGTCGAGGCAGGCCCTGGGACGCGGGTCAATCCGCAGGCCTATATCCGCTTTCTGATCGATGTCGGCGCCGATCCCAGGTTTACCGCCGACCGGGTGATGACGGAGATCGGTAGGATCTATGACATGCCCGTCTGGGAGCGGGCGCTCTATCGCTTCGTCCTGGTGCCGGCGACCCGGGCAGCCCTCCGGGAACAGGGGCGGCAGTTTGCCTGGATGAAGGATCGGCCGGACTGGGGGCCGGGCCGGATCGATCCTTTCAATCCCGTCAAGTTCCAGAACCTCCAACTTGCCGACGACCACACTATCGGCAATTCCGACATGATGCCCCTATGGTCGCTTGCCAACCTCGCCGCCACCAATACGCGCCGCTTCTCGCTCCATTGGGACGGACTGCAGACCGATCTCTACGAGACGGTGGTCTCGGGCGCGATCGGCGACGGCATGACCTACAAATCCTATGGGGGAAGCGAAGAGGGTCTTCGCCGCATTATGGATTTCATCCGCCTGCAGGCGCCGCCGCCGTCGCCGTTTTCTCCCCTCAAGCCGGCAGACGATCTTTATCATGTCGATGCGGCGGCAGTAGACGCCGGCCGTGCGATCTATACCGCGCTATGCGCCGTCTGCCATGATGCCAAGGGCGCACGCTACAGGACGCCGATCCCAATCGTCGAGCTCGGCACGGACCGCCATCGCCTCGACATGTGGACATCAGCAGCCCGCGACCGTTATGCGGCCTACGAGCCGCGCTATGCCTGGGGTTTTGCCAATTTCCAGAAGACCGACGGTTATGTGGCGACGGGCCTTGCTGGCCTGTGGCTGCGCGGTCCCTACCTGCATAATGGCAGCGTCCCGACATTGCGCGCCCTGCTGCTTCCGCATGCCGAGCGGCCGGGGCAGTTCTACCGCGGCTCCGATCTTGTGGATGCCGACAATGGCGGCTTCGTGAGCATGCCGGATACGCCGGGGGAGCAATACGGCACGCTCTACGATACCGGCCTTCCGGGCAACGGCAATGGCGGTCATCTCTGGGGCACGGATTTGCCGCCGGAGGCGAAGGAGCAACTGCTTTCCTATCTCAAGACACTTTGACCATCAGGAGGGGGCAATGGCAAACGTCAGACAGCGCATCGTGCGGTTTCTCGCCTGGATGGTGGCAGCCGTCGTCGCGCTCGCCGTCATCGCCATCGCTGCGGTTGCGCTCATCGTCTGGTGGCTAATCGAGCCGGATGCGAGCCAGTTCGGCAATGTTGAGGACGAGGCGAAGACAGTCCATCGCAAGGTCGAGGAATTTCCCGGAGCCGGCGAGCCTTACTTCGCGGCAATGGACAAGGGCTTGCTGCTGCCGCCGGCAGCCGGCGCCGATTATCCCGACGAGATCAAGGAGGTCGCAACCGCCACCGGGCTCGATCCGGAGGCCGTCCGCAAGGCGGCGATCCGCGGACAGAATGCCTGGATCGTCTGGACCGGCGGCAACGACCGTTTCTGGGACTTCGCTGCCAGCGCGACGATCGGCGCCTTCGATCTCCTGAAGACCATCTCGTCTCATCCGACGATGGCCTATGGCCGCGACAACCGCTTCCGCTATCTCGGGCTCGTCAACGAACCCTGCTTCGACACTCCGAAGAGCGCTGATCCCGATCATTGGGGGCTGTGGATCGATCAGCGCAAAAAGGACTGCGCGGCCGACAGTTTCGGCGGCAACGCCGACGCGGATGCCCGCTATCCCGGCGTGCAGATCGGCTCGCGCGGCACCACGGTCAAGGTGAAGAACGAAGAGAAGAAAATCCCGGTCGGCTCTTATTATGGCGAACCGACGGGCGTGATGGGCCTGCGTCTCTTCCCCAATCCTGATTTCGACAGCAAGGCCGCCGAACATTGGGATGCGGTGCGCTATTACACCGATCCCTCCTATTACAACGACAAGGATCTCGTGCGTCCCTATCGCGTCGGCATGTCCTGCGCCTTCTGTCATGTCGGTCCCAATCCGATCAATCCGCCGAAGAATGTCGAGAGCCCGGCATTCCCTGAAATCTCGTCCAATCCCGGCGCCCAATATTTCTGGGTCGACCGCATTTTCTTCTGGAACACCAAACCGCGCGCGACGCCTGGGGAACCGGCCGAGAACGAGAGGAATTTCCTCTTCCAGCTGTTCCATACGAACCCGCCGGGTTCGCTCGACACATCGCTGGTCTCTTCCGATTACATGAACAATCCCCGCACGATGAATGCCGTCTACGACGTCCTGGAGCGGCTGCGCATCGGGGCAAAGACCGGCAAGGAGATCATCAAGGGGGACGAGAAGGACAACAAGCAGGCGCAGGACTATCCGCAGACCGCAGCCTTCGGTTCCCTCTACGACAAGGCGACCGGCACGGTCGCCTCGATGCGCGTCCTGAAGGACGGCGCCGATTCCGTCGGCACGCTCGGTGCGCTCAATCGCGTCTATCTCAATATCGGCCTTTTCAGCGAAGAATGGCTGCTGCACTTCCGCCCCTTCCTCGGAGGGCAGAAGATCTCGCCGATCCGTATCGCCGACGCCGAGAAGAACTCGGTCTACTGGCAGGCCACCGAGGCGATGACGCCTGACATGGCGATATTCTTCCTGGTCGCAGCCCGCGCCGATCACCTGAAGGATACGCCGGTCGGAGAAAAGGTGCTCGAAGCGCGCGATCCGGCCGAGGTCGAGCGCGGAAAGATCGTCTTTGCCGAAAACTGTGCCGCCTGCCATTCGAGCAAGCAGCCGGTGCCGGCGCCGGACCTCGGCGTCGATCAGGGCATCTGCGCAGGCGGCGGTGCCGGCCCGCATTATCGCGAATGCTGGGACCGCTACTGGGCCTGGGCGCAGTCGGATGCCTTCAAGCACGGCATGGTCAAACTCGTCACGCAAAAGGATGAGAACGGAAAGGATTTCCTCGACGGCAATTACCTGTCGACGGAACGGCGCGTGCCGATGGATGTCGTGCGCACCAATGCCTGCAGTGCGATCGCCACCAACGGTCTTTCGGGTGACATCTGGGACAATTTCACCTCCTCCACCTACAAGTCGCTGCCGCCTCCGCATGAGGTGACGGTCAATCATCCGGTTTCGGGGGCGGCAACGCCGCTACAGGCGGCAGGCAACGGGCGCGGCTATCTAAGGCCGCCATCGCTCGTCAGCCTCTGGTCGACCGCGCCCTTCCTGCTCAACAATTCCGTTGGCCACGAGGACAGCTATTACGGGACGGACTATTACAATCAGGACTATGCCGGCGGCTACGGCGCCGGTCGCGGCAGCGCCTGCCCGGCGGCGGATGCGGGCGATCCCTATCTGCCCTGCGTCGAAAACAGGCTTGCGGTCTTCGACCGGTCGATCCGCCAGATGCTCTCGCCGCAAACGCGCCGGATGGATAAGATGACCGAGGCGCCGGTGCCGGGCTATATCTACCGCACCAGCGCTCCCTCATGCCTCATCGTGCCGCCGGGCTTCGTGCCCGACAAGGTGAAGCCCTTCACCGGCCTGCTGAACAAGGTCGCCGGCTGGGCCTTCAAGAAGGACGGCTCGATCACCGTCGGCCCCTTCCCAGCCGGTTTCCCTGTTAATGCGCTGACCAACACCGAGCTGTTGCCCGACAATGATGAGGAGAGCAAATTCGCCAATTACAAGCGCCTGATCGCCAACGGCCCGGCGCTGATCGGAGCCTTCTCCGAGCTCGGCGGGCAATGCACGCCGGAGGAACTCGCAGATCCCGCCGTGCTCGCCAAAGCCGAGAAGGCGGTGCGCGACACCAAGCTCATCGATCGCCTGGTGGGCTTGAGCAAATGCCCTGACTATGTGGTCAATGGTGGGCACACATTCGGCGCCGATCTCCCGCAATCGGACAAGAATGCCCTGATTTCCTATCTGAAGCAGTTCTGACGATGTCCGGCGGGCCGACTCACGATTATATCGTTATCGGCAGCGGTGCCGGCGGCGCCGTCCTCGCCGCGCGGCTGGCCGAAGAGGGGCGGACGGTGCTCGTCATCGAGGCCGGCGGCGATCCGCTGGCGAAGGCCGACGACGGCTCCGACATGCCGCTTGCCGATGCCTGTCGCGTGCCTGCCTTTCATGCCTTTGCCTCGGAACATCCCGGCATGGCCGAGAACCATTGGGTGCGCCACTACGAAAATCAGGAAATGCAGGAGCGCGACTGGCGCTACAGCAAAGAAAAGGACGGTGTGCTTTATCCACGCGTGCGCGGGCTCGGCGGCTGCACCGCCCATCATGCGATGATCATCGTGCGGCCCAATCATTGCGACTGGAACCACATCTTTGCGATTACCGGCGACGAAAGCTGGAAGGCTTCGCACATGCAGGGCTATTTCGAGCGCATCGAGCGCTGCCGCTACCGCTTCTTCCTGTGGCGGTGGCTCGCCGCGGCAACAGGCCTCAATCCGACGGGCCACGGATGGTGGGGGTGGATGACGACGGAGCGGGCCCTGCCACTGCGGGCTCTGCGCGACTGGCCGCTGTGGCGGGCGCTGCTGCGCTGCGTCGGCGCGGCCGCCGATGCCTTCGGCAAGCGGGGTTCCGACTGGGAGACGACCGAGATCGACCCCAACGACCACCGCAATTGGAACGTCGGCGCCTGCGGCGTGCGCGTCACACCGCTTTCGACGCGACGCCACACCAGGCAGGGGCCGCGCGAGCGGCTGCTCGACGTGATGAAGCGGCACCCCGACCGCCTGACGCTTCGTCTGAACACTCTGGTCACGCGCATCGAATTTGACGGCAAGCGCGCGGTCGCGGTTCGCTGCATTAACGGGGAGGGGCGCGAGGAAATCATTCGGGCCGGCCGCGAGATCATCCTGTCAGGCGGCGCCTTCGCCTCGCCCCAGCTTCTGATGCTCTCCGGCATTGGCGATCCCGGCCATCTCGACGAGCACAATATTCCCGTCGTCGAGGCGCTTCCCGGCGTCGGGCGGAACCTGCAGGACCGCTACGAGGTCGGTGTCGTCAGCCGGATGAACGAACCCTGGTCGGCCCTCAAGGGCGTCACCTATACGACGGGCGACGCCCACTACCAGCGGTGGCGCAGATTTCGCATCGGCAACTATACGAGCAACGGTGTCATGTTTTCCCTGACGCTTAAATCCCGCGACACGCTGAGCGAACCAGACCTGCATTGCTTTTCGCTGCTGGCCGATTTCCGCGGCTATTATCCTCGCTATTCCGAGCGCATCCGCAAGCCTGATTACATGACCTGGGCGATCCTCAAGGCCTATACCGAAAACCAGGGCGGAACGGTGCGGTTGAGAAGCGCCGATCCCGCGGCCCTGCCTGCTGTCATGTTTCATTCCTTCTTCGAGGGAACAGGCAATTACGACCTCGATCTCGACGCCGTCGTCCATGCCATCCGTTTCGTAAGAAAGGTCAACGATGCGATGGACGCTCCGATCGCAAGCGAAGAGGAGCCCGGCCGGCAGAACGAGAGCGACGAGGCGCTTCGCCGCTATGTCGCGGAAAACGCCTGGGGCCACCATGCCTGCGGCACCTGCGCCATCGGCCCCCGCGAAGATGGCGGCGTGCTCGACAGCCGCTTCAGGGTGCACGGCTTCGAAGGCCTGCGCGTCGTTGACGCTTCGGTCTTTCCCCGCATTCCCGGCTACTTCCTTGCCACTGCCGTCTACATGGTCGCCGAGAAGGCGGCCGATGTCATTCTCACCGACAGCTGACTGGAAACACGCTGATGAGCGAACACCCCATCCATCGGGAAGCCAGCATCTACAATTGGCTCGGCGAACGCGTCCGGGGCTTCGTTCGATGGTGGCGGGAATTCGATGCCTGGCTGAACCAGCCGCTGCCGAAGGGGCGGCGCCTCGCGTGGCGATGGCTCGCGCCCGACGGCTATGCCTGGTTTGTGCCGCTGCTCGCGGGCATTCTGACCCTTGCCATGGCGCTCGGTCCGACCGTCGAGATGCGCTGGGGCAATCTCGGTCTGCTTGCGATCGGGTTCGCGCTTCTTTTCCTGCTGCATGCGGCAGCTAGCCGGCGAGCGGTCTTCAACCAGTATCTGCTTGCCGGACAGCTGGTGATCCTTGCGGCCCTCGCCGCGCTTCTCATCATCAATTCGCGCCCGGAAACCTACGGTATGATGACGGCGCGGCCCCGCCTGCATATCGGCGCCGCGATCGTCTGCGCACTCGTGCTTGCGCTGCCGGCGGCCTGGATGCTCTCGCGGTGCCTATTCCGCTCCAATGCAGGCGGCGGCCTTGCCGACAGCCTGCCTAAAGTGGAGCTTTTCTTGCCCAAGAATCGCTACGATTTCATGGGCCGCGGACCGATTGCCGCTCTGGTGTCGGCCCTTGTCATCGCCCCAATCCGCTATCCGGTCGAATTGCTTCTGCCCGGATCGCTGCTCACCCTGTTCGTGCCCGATCACTATCTCTGGTACGCTTTCTTGGTGACCGGTGTTGCCGCATGGATCGCCCTTTTCCTCGGCATCCTGTTCGATCGGTTGATGGAAATCCTGCAGACGATCGGGCGTCTTTTCTTCATTGGCCCGCAGCGGGTCATCAGCGTTCTCGTCATTGTCGTCGCAGTGCTTCGCCTCGCTGACGTCCATTACATCACCTATCTCTTCAATGCCGGCTCCGAAGGCTACGGCAATACGACGCTCATGCGCTATATCGCCTTCGCCTATGCCGTCGCCTGGTACTATGCCTTCTGGTGCGATCACTTCGTCGCGCGCCGGCTCATGCGTCTCATGGACAGGGAGCAGCAAGCGATCACTCCGGTCGAAATCGCTTACGACTATGAAGGCAGCGAGACCTTGAGCACGGTCCGCAACCAAGGCCGCGCGATCGCGCTGCATGGCGCGGGGCGCCTGAAGATCGAGGGCCGCTATGAGGATCAGTATCAGCGGCAGACCAAGGCCGCGTCTGACCGGGCGATCCAGTTCATGACGCCGGCGGAAGTGCTCGCGCAGTTTCGTGCCCAGCTGGAGCGCCTGCCCGCCGAGCAGGCGCCGGCCGGGGATCTGCTTGCGAGCCTGCGCAATTTCCAGCGCTCGACGCTCGTCTATCCCGCCCTCGTCGGCGCGCTGGCTTATGGCCTCATCGGCGGTCCTGCTGTCTTCAGTTTCCTGCGGGCGATCCAGCCTCCGGAACTTGCAATCCGCTCCGAACGACATGTGGGCAAGCAGCCCGCATCATTCCTATTCGAAAGCGGCCAACCCAACGGCGGCTGCGGTCCGCTCCAGCCCACAACGCCGAGAGTTGCAGTTATCGCCTCCGGTGGCGGCACGCGTGCGGCGATCTACACGGCCTCGCTGCTGCGGGGGCTGGCCGAGCACGACCAGATCTGCAACGTTGTGCTTGTCAGTGGCGTCTCTGGTGGCAGCGCTGCGCTCGGCTATTTCGCGCTTCATGAGCAGGAGCTTCGTCGGCCACGTGACAGCATGGACGTCAAGGCATGGGATGATTTTTCGCAAGCCATGGCGCTGCCCTTCATCGAACAGGTGATCGACAGTGCGAGCGATATGCGCTTCGCCTTCGGGCGCTGGCATTGGGCGTCCTCGGCCTGCCGTGAAGCTCAAAGGCCGGAGGAGGACGTGACGGGCTGGATACCGGCACGCTCGAGATTGGGCGCGATTCTCGCTGAATCCTTCGTCTGTCATATGGGTGCCGGGACGATGGGAGCGCCGTCCTTCGGCCTGATGCTCAACACCGCGATCGTCGGATCTTTTTCCGATGACAGCCCCTCCTGCCAAGCCGATCGGAGCCTTTCGCTTCCCGAGAGAGCGACGCGCTGCCGCCAATTTCTGGATGCCGCCCAGGCGGGCGGGCGGCTGGTGCTGACCAATCTTGCCGCGCCTGCGTCTCCGCCTGACGACGGATCGCTGCACATGCAGCTCGTCACACTCGACAATGCGGACATGTCGATCGCGCGCGCCGCAGCCCTGAGCGCAAACTTTCCGCCGGTCTTTCCCGATGCTGCAATCGACATCGAAGTATCCGGAGAAGCAAGGACACGATACTGGGTGACCGATGGCGGAGCGGTCGAAAACCGTGGCGCCATGACGCTCTACTACGCCATCCGCAATGCGTTCCACTCAGCGCCGCAATCACCGCAGACGCTGCCGCCGCTGCACGTCGTCATCGCCGATGTTTCAGCACCTGCCGGCCGCTATAGCGAGAGCTTCGGTTTTGGCTCGGTGCTTGGCGCCGGGGGCCAGTTGGGCCTCGGCCTCGAGACGGAGCTTCGCACGGCGATCGAGAAGCTCTATTGCGATCATAATTCTGAAGTCAGCATCCACGAGATCACCATGCCGCGTGTTTTACGAGATGGCGGAATCGGGACGCATTGGCTGCTTCCCAACTCGCTCTCGTTCACCAATCCCAAGAGCTTATCGGAGACCGAGATCCTGTCTGCCCGAGACGTCGAAACGCTGGTTCTGGCGCTGCATAGCGATGTCGCGGAAACCTATCAGGACGAGGCCGCAACCAAGAAAGTCAAACTTTGGGCTCAGCAGGACGACGTCACAAAGCATGACGAGCGGTGGAGGGATCTTCTGGCCAGTCTCGCGGAAGCAGGAGGCAAACACGGTTGCCGGGACATTCAGGGAGGAATGACGGGGCAATAGAAAAGGCAAGCCGGTGTCGCTGGCTCTCGGTTTGATCTAACACAGTGCTCGACAAAAATGTGGTTGTCCGTAGTTACGGCGAAGACATAGGTAGCGGAACCCACCTTCCGAGAGATCGTCCGCAGCATGCTTCATCCGGCGAGTTGCAGCACAACCTTTCCGAAACGGGAAGCGGCTGAGAAATAGCGCATCGAATTTGCAACGTCTGTCCAATCGAATACACGATCAATTACCGGCTTGAGGTCGAGGGCTTCTATGGCCCGGTTCATGGCTTCGAAGGATTCACGCGATCCGACAGGAATGCCGCGAACGTCTATTTGTTTTCGAAAGATATCGAGAGGATTGATCGTGCCCTGTATGCCACCAAGGTAGCCGATCACATTGATCTGGCCGCGACGGGATGCCGCCTTTAGCGACTGCTCAAAGCTTTTTGGTCCTCCGACCTCGATGATGTGGTCGACGCCACGACCGTCAGTCATATCGAGAACGGCGGCAGACCATTCCGGTGTGCGTCGATAGTTGATCCCACCAAATGCACCGAGACCCTTTGCGCGTTCCAGCTTTTCGTCGCTGCTGGAGGTGACGATCACACGAGCGCCGCTCGCGCGGGCGAACTGCAGTGCAAAAAGCGATACCGCACCGGTTCCCTGGACAAGAACGGTTTCTCCAGCCCTGATGTGCCCCTCCGTTACAAGGGCTTGCCACGCCGTAACGGCGGCGCACGGCAAGGTCGACGCTTCAATATCGCTCAGATTGCGCGGCGCGAAAACGGCTGCTTGTTCATCGAGAATTGCATATTCCGAAAGAAGCCCGTCGAGCGGGCCGCCGCGTTGGTAGGACGGTTCTGCCATCCGAAAGGAACCGCCGGTCCAGCGTTGCCAGAACGTGCTGCAGACCCTGTCGCCGATTTTGAAACGAGTTACGTCACGACCGACGGCAATCACCTCGCCGACGCCGTCCGACAAGGGGATGAGCGGCAGCCTGAATGCCGTATGATAATGTCCCTGCGCAATTTCGAGATCCCGATAGTTGAGTGCCGTTGCCTTGACGCGGATCAGGATTTCCTGGCGCTGGGGCTGTGGCATCGGGCGCTCTTGCAGTGTCAGATTGTCGAGGCTGCCTGCCTCGGTGAGGACGATCGCTTTCATCATATTTCTCCGGGTTGATTTATCCGTGCCCGCAAAATGACCTTGATATCCGTGATACTCAAATTCATAATATGCAAAATAAGTATGTGGAATGAACATGTTTGACGAGATGCGGACATTCGTGATGTTTGCCGATGAAGGATCGGTTCAAAGGGTCGCGCAACGTTTGCCGCTGACCCAGCCAGCCGTCAGTCGTCAGATCCAGAGATTTGAACAGGCACTCGGCGTCACGCTGCTCGACCGTCGGCAGAAGCCGCCGGTTCTGACGCCGGCAGGACGTGAAGTGCTGGCTCGTAGTCGCGATATTCTGACTGCTTTCGAGAACATGAAGGCCGTTGTGGCGGCGCCGGAGGCGCATGGCCTTTTCCGGCTCGGCGTGGCCAAGGGCCTTGCGCATG
Organism: Rhizobium sp. YAF28; assembly: GCF_052113285.1. NCBI lineage: Bacteria > Pseudomonadati > Pseudomonadota > Alphaproteobacteria > Hyphomicrobiales > Rhizobiaceae > Rhizobium > Rhizobium sp. YAF28. The sequence goes on from NZ_JBFRCX010000008.1 coordinate 228,584, forward strand.
ACAGTCTCGCCGGAGAACTCGGCTCGGTGACGGCATGTTTTCCTAAGGTGTCGATGCGGCTGAAATCGCAATGGAGCCAGGAACTTGTCGAGCAGTTCCGGTTGGGGCATCTCGATGCCGCCATCGTGTTATCCGAGCGATCCCGATATCCGCACGCCGAAAATATCGGCGACGAAAAACTGATCGTCATCGGTGCCAGCGGAACCAGCAGAGCCGATGATCCAGCGAACAGGACGTGGATATTGAGCCCAGAACCCTGCGACGCTCGCCGTTGTCTCGCAGAGTTGTTGGCCGGCCAGCGCCAGCCCCTGACGATTGCGGCCGAAATTGAGGATGCAGGTATGCAGCTCGCGCTGGTGCGCAGGGGCTTCGGTCTCGGGTTGATGCCCAGACGCCTGTTTGAAAGCTCGCCGCCACATGGCATCGAGAGGGTCAACATAAGCGACCAGGATATGCATCTGGACGTCGTGATGCTGCGCTCTCCGCATCTTGGATCCATGTCGAAGGTTGCCGATGCGATTTCGGCCGTTGCGCGCAGTTTTATCACTGGCACGCAACCCGAAATCAGCTAGACCTACGTTCTGAGGAAGCCCCCCGAGCTCACCGGATCTTCCGCCTCACGCATCATCATCCGGGCAAGCGGCGTCAACCGCTTCAGCAGCGTCCATCCGGAAAAAGCGTAATAAGATTTGATCGTCTGGAGACCGGAGTCAGATGGGGCCGCCTTCAGACTCTAGAATGGCCTAAAGTAAAAAAGGGCCGCCCTCAGCCGGATCAACCCTTCGCAGCGGCGCCAGCTTCGCCAGCACGGCGCATGAGGAGATCACGCTCCCTCTTATTTTCGGCAAGCGCGGCTGCCGCTTCAAAGGCTCGCCCCGCTTCGTCGTATCGGCCAAGCTTATAAAGAAGATCGCCGCGGACGCTGGGCAGAAGATGATAGTTCTTCAATGCAGGCTCATCGCGCAGGCTTTCAATAATGTCCAGTGCCGCCTCGGGGCCTTCGACCATGCCGATGGCCACGGCTCGATTGAGTTCGACGATCGGCGAATGCAGAAGCCCGGCAAGTTCCGCATAGAGATCGGCGATCCGCCTCCAATCGGTTTCATCGGCGCTCATCGCTTTTGCGTGACATGCGATGATCGCGGCCTGCAGGGCATAGATCCCGCCAGCACCGTCAAGCTCCTGAGCCCGCATCAACGCCTTCAACCCGCGCTGAATCTGCAAGCGATCCCAGCGGCCGCGATTTTGTTCGAGCAGCAGGATCGGATTGCCGGCCGCATCCGTGCGCGCCGCAGCACGGGACGCGTTCAGCTCCATCAAAGCCAGCAAAGCGTGCGCCTCCGGCTCCTGCGGCGCCACTGACGTTAGGACGCGGCCCAACCGCAGCGCCTCATTGCACAATTGCAGCCGAAACCAGTTGTCGCCGCGGGCGGCCGTGTAACCCTCGTTGAAGATCAGGTAGATGACCTCAAGCACCGAGGCGAGACGTTGCGACAGCTGCTCGCCATGCGGTGTCTCATAGCCCAGCCCCGATTCAGACAATGTCTTCTTGGCGCGGACGATGCGTTGGGCGATCGCCGCTTCCGTCACCAGAAATGCCCGGGCGATTTCTGATGTCGTCAGGCCGCAGATCATCCGCAAGGCCAGGGCCACACGCGCCTCGCGCGAGATCAGCGGATGGCACGCCGTGAATATCAGGCGCAACATTTCATCGCCGATATCGTCATCCAGAGGCGTGTCTAGATCTGGCATGATCTGCTCTTCTGCTTCCATTTCCCGGATAATCATCTCGTGCTTCTGATCCAGCATCCGGCGATGCCGCAGATGATCGAGCGCCCGACGCTTGGCAGTGGTCATGAGCCATGCGCCGGGCCGCTCGGGGATTCCCGTCTTCGGCCATCGTTCCAGGGCGACAGTCAGCGTTTCCTGGGTCAGATCCTCGGCCAGCGGCACGTCACGCAGCAATCGTGCCAGGCTGGTGATAAGCCGCGGCTGTTCGATCCGCCAGACCGCCAGGATCGTTTGATGGGTGCCGGCGGCCGTCACGGCCGTCCGTCCCGATTACAGGTCGAGAGGATCATGCCCTTGCTTCGGCAAGAGGGTCGCAGATCCCCTCTGCACCCGGTTCAAAATAGGCGCGCACTTCACACGTGCCTTCCCAGCCGGGCATGAGATCCTTGTGCAGCTGCATGAACTCGACTGCCAGCGCCACGGCCTCCTCCTTGCTTTGCAGTTCGAAGATCGCATAACCGCCGACGACCTCCTTGGCCTCGACGAAAGGCCCGTCGATCACATTCAGCTTGCCCTCACGGATCGTGACGCGGGCACCGGTCGCGAGCGGCATCAGCCCTGCGGTGTCGAGCATGCGGCCGGCCTTGATTTCCCGATCGGCAAGCTTGCCGATAGCCTCGCCAAGCTCCGGCGTCGGATGCATGAAATCGGTAGATGTGACGATAGACATGAAACGCATTGGAAGATCCTCCGGTAGCGAGACGCCGGCACCATTGCCGCTGAACAAGCCCGCTCATATTGACAACGAAGCAGCCATTCGCAAATCGACAATAATCTTGAAAAATCGGATTGGAGCAAAGCGCCGTCAAACCTGCATGGTCCCCGGAGCTCTTCAAGATCGCCATAAACGAATTCACCGCAGAAAATCCTTGGATCGAACGATCCGCCAAGCCATCGCTGCGCTTTTGACTTCCACTGGGCTCCTTGCGACAACCAGCGGAATAAATGTCGTAGTTCACAAGAACGTCCGATCCTGGACAGATCACGCCACGTCGAAGGCTGGCCTTTCCTGGCGCGAGTGGGTAAATCCTCGCTGCTGATCACAGGAGCCCAGCGCATGAACGATACAATCAAGATCGATAACCGCGGCGATTTCGGACTATGGGCAATCGAAATGGCCAAGCAAATCGTTGGCGACCAGGGCTTCGAGCTTGCAAGGGCAGCGCGGGACGGCACCGATGACGATGTTCGCCAAGCCGGAAACGCGCTGGGTCAGGCGATCACCAACGCGCTCATGGATGTCTATGATGGCCTTCTTGAGGGCGTGCCCGAGGAATGAACTGTCAGGTCTGTTGAGCCTTGATTGTCACCCAATAAGTGGCCGGTGCTACCTGGGACCTCTCCGCTGCCCAAACCCAACGGGGTGGCGGGACCATTGCTTGCGCGCTATTCCAGGGGAACGAACAGGCCGAGCTTGACGTCTCGCAGCACGACATTCGTGTGCATGCGGCGGATCTGCGGGTTTTCCGCCATGATCAGGGCCGCGATGTCGTCATAGTGCTCGACGTCGCGGGCGGTGACGATCGCGATCAGATCGACCGCACCTGTGACGTAATAGACCTGCTGTATGTGATCCTGCTTCTCTGCCCAGAGGCGGAACTTCGCCAGCGCGTCGTAATTGTCCCGCTCGATCTCCATCCCGACGATGAACACCATCGATGTCGCCGTCGCCTTGCGGTCGACGACGGCCACCTCCGCCTTGATGATCCCTTCCTCGCGCAGGCGCTTCAACCGCCTCTGCACGGCCGAGACCGATAGCCCGACCCGTTCGGCGATCGTTTCGGCTTTCAGCTGGCAGTCGCGCTGAACGATATCGAGAATGTCACGGTCAAAGCGATCCAGTTGTTCCATTGTTCAGTCCAATTCTTGCCGCGGCACTTCACGCATTCTGCCGCATTTGCCGCACGGGGAAGATTATTTTGCACAAAATATGCAGAATGGATGAAAATTGCGCGAAAAAACCGCGTTATTTTATCATTATCCTTCGCAAATTCAGTTCAGCCGGAACCATGCATGTCGGATCAACCCTTTCCTGCTCTTCGCGTCGAAGATCTTCATAAAAGCTTCGGCTCGCAAGAGGTTCTCAAGGGTATTTCGGCGCAGGCCCACAAGTCCGATGTGATTTCGATCATCGGTTCGTCGGGCTCCGGTAAGAGCACCTTCCTCAGATGCATCAATTTCCTGGAAATGCCGGATCGTGGCCGGATTGCGGTCAACGGCGAGGAGATTGTGCTGAAGATCGGTCGGGGCGGACGGCCGCAGCCGCGCAGCTGGCGGCAGATCGAGCGGGTGCGGACCGGGCTGGGGATGGTCTTCCAGAGTTTCAATCTCTGGGCCCATCGGACGGTGCTGGAAAATGTCATCGAGGCGCCGGTGCACGTCATGGGCATTTCGCGGCGCGAGGCCATCGAAAAGGCCGAGGCACTGCTCCACAAGGTCGGGCTCTTCGATAAACGCGACGTCTATCCCGCTTTCTTATCCGGTGGTCAGCAACAGCGCGCGGCAATCGCAAGAGCGCTCTGCGTGAACCCTGATGTCATGCTGTTTGACGAGCCGACATCGGCGCTTGATCCGGAGCTGGTCGGCGAAGTTCTGAAGGTCATCCGTGATCTCGCGGAAGAAGGCCGGACCATGCTGATCGTCACGCATGAAATGCGCTTCGCCAGGGATGTCTCGAGCCGTGTTCTCTTCCTGCATCAGGGACGGATCGAGGAAGAAGGTCCGCCGGAGCAGATATTCGGGGCGCCGGTGAGCGCCCGCTGCCGGGAATTTACCGGTCTGCGCGCCCACTGATGCGCGAACTCTCGTCGACAACACAAACCAGGAGAATCCTGCGAATGAAACTGCTCCCCACGCTTTTCGCCGGCGCGGCACTCGTGCTTTCCGCCGTCACCGCACAGGCCGAAGTCCGCTTCGGCGTCATGAACGAATCCTATCCGCCCTTCTTCGCCAAGGACGCGTCGGGCCAATGGCAGGGATGGGAAATCGACCTGATGAATGCCGTTTGCGATGAGATGAAGGAGAAATGCTCGATCGTCGACATTTCCTGGGATGGTCTCATTCCGGCTCTCCAGAGCAAGAAGTTCGACGTGATCTGGTCGTCGATGTCGAACACCGCGGAACGCTCGAAGGTGATCGACTTCACCGACAAATATTACAACACGCCGAGCACCTTGATCGGTCCCAAGGGCCAAAAACCGGGTGCCACTGCCGAGGACGTGAAGGGCAAGACCATCGGCATCCAGGTGTCGACGATCCAGTCGGAATATTACAAGAAGTATTTCGCCGAGGCTGCGGAAGAAAAAACCTACCAGACGCTCGACGAGGCTTTTCAGGATCTCGCCTCCGGCCGTATCGACTATGTCTTTGGCGATTCACTGGCGCTTGACGCTTTCCTCAAGAGCGATGGCGGCAAGGATTGCTGTGCCAAGATGGGTGACGTCACCGACGACAAGGAAATTCTCGGCGCCGGCGTTTCGGGTGGCCTGCGCAAGGAAGACACGGAGCTGAAAGCCAAGCTGAACACGGCCATCGCTGCGGTCCGGGCCAGCGGCCAGTATGACGCCATCACCAAGAAATACTTCGATTTCGACATCTACGGCGCAAAGTAAGCAGTCCTGATAATGGCGACCACGCAACAAGGTATTCTGGACCTGCTGTCTCCCTATCCTCCGGGATGGGGCGGCGTTCTTCTGGCAGGTGCGGTCTCCACGGTCGCCATCTCGGCTTGCGCCTTCACGATCGGCCTGCTGCTCGGCACGGGTGGTGCGCTTGGAAAGCTTTCGGGCAATCGCGGGCTCCGCTTGCTGCTCGATTTCTACACCATGGTGATCCGCGCCGTTCCGGAGCTGATCCTGATCGTCGGGCTTTATTATGCCGGCACCGATGGCCTGAACCGGCTCCTGGCCGCCTTGGACCTGCCACCGGTCAATGTGAACGGCTTCGTCGCGGCCGTCATGGTGCTGGGCTTCGTGCAGGGTGCCTACATGACGGAGGTACTGCGCGGCGCGATCCTCGCCATTCCTGTCGGCCAGATCGATGCCGCCAAGGCCTTCGGCATGGGACCGGTGTTGAGGTTCCGCCGGGTCTTGCTGCCGGCGCTCCTGCCAAACGCCCTGCCGGGTCTTGCCAATCTGTGGATGTCGGTCACCAAGGACAGCGCACTGGTCGCGGTCGTCGGCTACCAGGAGCTGGCGCTCGCCACCCGTCTTGCCGGGGCAAGCACCAAACACTACTTCGTCTTTTTCCTCGCTTCGGCCCTTCTCTATCTCGCCATCACGCTCGTTTCCAACGTCATCGTCAAGCTGATCGAGGGACGGGTACGGCGAGGGCAGCCGCGCCTTGCCTGAAGAAAGCGCCCCATGAGTTTCACCTGGATCTCTTCCTATTGGCCGCTGCTTCTGACAGGCGCCTGGCAGACGGTTTGCCTGCTGGTGATCTCCGTGATGTTCGGCTTTGTCATCGCCATCGGTCTCGCCTTCGCGCAGGTCAGCGGCGGCGGGCTGACACGGCTGCTCGCCCGCAGCTACTGCACCTTCTTCCGCGGTACACCTCTATTGATACAGCTATGGCTCCTCTACTACGGGGTGGGCTCGCTGCTCCCCATGATCCCCGGCATCCGCCAGAGCCTGTTCTGGCCAGTCTTGCGCGAGGGCTTCTTCTTTGCCGCCGTCAGTTTCACGCTGAACTATGCCGCCTATGAGGCAGAGGTGTTGCGCGGCGCGCTGCTTGCAGTTCCCAAGGGCGAGCTCGAAGCGGGCCGGGCCTTCGGCCTTTCACCCTGGATGCTGACCCGCCGCATCTGGCTGCCGCGTGCCATTCGCATCGCCCTGCCGACGATTGCAGGAGAGATCGTCATGCAGCTCAAGGCGACACCGCTCGCCTTTACGGTGACGGTGATGGATCTCTACGCCGTGGCAAACAAGGTTCGGCAGGACACGCTGCTCGTCTATGAACCGCTGCTGGTCGTCACCCTCTTCTATCTCGCGCTGACCGCAGTGATCGCCCGCGTCTTTCGAGGTCTCGAAGCGCAGGTGCCGGTCCGCCGCTAGGCCGACGTAAAAGGACTGGCTCATGAATTCCCTGGCGCACGAACCACGCGCAACTCGCCCACTTTGTTATGAAAAGCCCGCCGCCGCTGACGGCGAGACAGACTGAATGGAGACCTCTTCGTGAGCACGACCCGAATTCTCGATGGCGGCATGAGCCGTGAACTGGTGCGGCTGGGTGCCGAACTGAAACAGCCGGAATGGTCGGCATTGGCTCTGATCAACTCGCCGGATATCGTGCGCAAGGTACACCAGGAATTCATCGCCGCCGGGTCTGAGGTCGTTACGACAAACAGTTATGCGCTCGTGCCCTTTCACATCGGCGAAGACCGGTTTTGGAAGGAAGGGCCGGCGCTGATCCGTCTCGCAGGTCGCCTGGCGCGCGAGGCAGCCGATGCCGTTACGGATCGGAAGGTGCTGGTCGCCGGTTCGCTGCCGCCGATCTTCGGCTCGTACGAGCCGCAGAATTTTCAGCCTTCGCGGGTGCAGGATTATCTCGAGGTGCTTGTCGAAAACCTCGGTCCCTTCGTCGACATATGGCTCGGCGAGACGTTGAGCCTGATTGCCGAGGCAGAGGCTGTCCGCAAGGCGGTGGCGACATCAGGCAAGCCGTTCTGGATTTCCTTCACCGCGGCGGATGACGCGGCAGCCATGAAGGGCGGAGAACCGAAGCTCCGCTCCAACGAAAGGGTCGAGGACGCGGCATCCTGGGCGGCATCATCGGGTGCTGAAGCCCTCCTGTTCAATTGCAGCAAGCCCGAGGTCATGCAGGCGGCAGTGGAGACGGCAGCAAGCGTGTTCCGGAAGATGGACGCTCACCTCGAAATCGGCGTCTACGCCAATGCCTTCGAAGGGGAACAGGGCGATGCAGCCGCCAATGAAGGCCTGCACGACACCCGCAACGATCTGAATGACGATGTCTATTCGCGTTATGCCTGCTCCTGGGTCGAAGCGGGTGCGACAATAATCGGCGGCTGCTGCGGCATCGGTGCTGCTCATATTCATCGCTTGAGGAAGACGTTTTTGGATTGAAGCACCCGCCGAAATCGCTCATAGCCTGGGAATTGGCAGCGGCAGCATTGCTTCAGCGGCTCCTTCCGTTGCTGGTCTGACCCAGCCGATAGGCGAACTGGGCCCGACTGAGCCCGAGCATACGGGCTGCCCGTGCTACGTTGCCATCTGCTTGCCGGATGGTCATCTGGTAGATCTGGCGGTTAAGATCATCGATGGCGAAGCCACCTCGCTCGATTGTCTGCGCCAGAACGGCCGCCAGTGCTTTATCTGTTGCCAGAGGTTATGGCAGCATTCCCATATCCTCGGCCACGGTTTCGAGCGTCGATGCAGTCACCCGATCTTGCTTCGCGGTGAACGATAATGTTGTCGGAAGCTCCCAGTCTGGCAGTTCGAATCTCATCAAGACATCACGCGAGGGGGGCGGGGCAGAGGCTCGATCGGATTGCACATCAGCGTGAGATTGCAGACCGGCATAGCCTGCATGAACCCGAAACTTCAGTCTGATCCCCCGTGCCGCTTGTTCAAGGATGCTCCATAAATCCGGTCATCGCCCAGGCCGGGTCCGTTGGCGTAGTGGATGTCATTGGAGAGCGTTCGTAAACGCCTCACCTTTCTCGGAAGGTCTTCAGCAATGCGATATTGGAGACATGCACATCTTCATAGGCGGGGATGTAGATCAGCGCGCCGCTTTTCACATCCTCGCTCACCGCTTCGGCCAGAGGCTTGCGCCAGATCTCCGGCTCTGGCGCCTCGTCACTCATCGCCTCGACATACCGGATCGTGGCGTCAATGAAGGAAGGCTCGTAGCCGCCTGCCAAAATACGATCCGGATCGCCATGGCAGGGGAGGATACGGGCGATGGGAAAGGAGCGCAGACGTTTCAGTTCTTCCAGATGCTGCGGCAGGGCGGCGGCATCCGTTATGTAGGTGACTGTGTCCTCGAGCGTGTCGCCGGCAAACAGAAGCCGCTCCTCGGGCAGCCATAGGATCGTCGCATCGGGACTATGGATGTTGAACTCGTGAAGTTCAACCGTGCGGCTTCCGACCGTGATCGACCGGCTGCCGTCGAACAGGCTGTTCGGCATGATGACAGGATCGATCTTCGGCAGGCGGGCGGCGATGCGCGGTTTTTCCGCTTCGAGAAGCCGGGCGGTCGCGCCATTCGCGACGATGATGCAATCGGCAAATACCTCGTTGCCGGCGATATGGTCGTTGTGAAAATGGCTGAGGACGACCGTGATCTTCGAGATGTCTCGCGCTTCCAGATGGGCGCGGATGGCGCGGGCATGGTCTAGGCTTATGTGGGTGTCGTAGACCAGCGCCTCATTGCCATCGACGATCGCATAGGATGCGATGCCGAGGCTGAAGGCGCCGTCGTCGAGCCAGTTGGGCCCTTCCGAATAGAGCCGCTTGCCGGCGATGCGCCCGTCATAATAGGCGAATATGCCTGGATATGGTTCGAATATGCGGAAGTCGTCAAGCATGCCCTTCATCCGGTTCCTCCTGGACATCAGCCTTTACATTATGATGAGCGGGGTGCTTCAGCGCGCCCAGGTCGCGTCCCAGAAGGACTGCGGATCCTTTGCCAGCACGTCGGAAATCGTCGGTGCCGGTCCCGGAATACGCTTGCCGCCGGTGCGTTCGCTGAGTTCCGCCTTGGCGGTAGCGATCGTTTCCGGCGATGCCAGCAATGTGATTGCGCCCATGGCAAGCGCTTCCGACGCCATCAGCGGCCCCGGACTGCTCGACGAATGTCCTGACAGCGCCGTCCATGCCCAGTGATGGATCGGCACATTGTCTGGATAGGCCCAGTTAACCCGTCCGAGCGGGATATGCCAACTGATGTCGCCGTCATCCTGGCCGTAATAATCGATGCCAGTGTCGAAATATTCGAGTTCACGATGCAGCTTGAAAGGTTTGCCGGGATCACAGGCGGCGGAAAGCTGCTCCATCCATTCGATATCGGCTTCGGTCCAGCGCGGCGGGCCGATTTCCCTCAGGCACGTATCCAGCACACGTCCGACGGTGTCATTGCCGAGATAACCGCGGCAATTGGCGATCTGCTCGGCCACCAGTTCAACGCCTTGTTCGGCAGCGATCCGGCTGTAGGTGTCGAGCATCAGCTGGTAACCTTGCTGCACTATGTCGAAGTCATGATGTCGGACGGAGGACCAGAGGCGCACTTCCTCAGGCGTCACGCCGGGTGTGATGCCCGCGAAGCGATAGACGTGCTTCAGCTGCAGGCCGGGAACCTCCTTGCGGAGGCCGTCGAATTCCGCATAGGCGGCTTCTGCGGCCAGCAGTGCGTTGCGGGTGGCGGTCTTGCCGCCATGGGCGCTTTCGCCGATGAACTTGAATTCGCCACTCGCCATGGCGTGGCATGGCCGGGCAAGCGAGCCGTTCTGGTAGTCGCCGTGCGAGGTCAGGACGAGGTCGAGCCCGTCAAACAGGCCGGCCGCCTGCAGCGCAAGCTTGCCCCAACCGATTTCCTCGGCCGGGCAACCGACGATGACGATCTCGCCGGGCAGGCCGAGTTCGATCATCGCCTTTGCGGCGGCGATGCCGGCGCCGGTATTGGCCGGGCCGATGTGATTGTGGCCGCAGCCATGGCCGGGCAGGCGACGATTGCCCCGCCGGTAGGGAACCGCGTCATTGTAGAGGCTCGGCAGCGCATCGTATTCGATCAGGATTCCGACTGTGGGGCCGTCGCCTTTGGCGATGCGGGCGATGAATGAGGTCGGCACGCCGCCGACGCCGCGCTCGACCGAAAAACCGTGCCGTTCGATGAAGTCGCAGAGGATCGCCTGCGACTTGTATTCCAGCGCCGGCAGTTCCGGCACTTTCCACATCTCGGCAAACAGTTGCTCGATTTCTGCGGCAAGCCCCGACCAGATGCGGCGTGTTTCCGTCTTCAAGCGATCCTGCATGTCAGGCAGCCTTCCCCTGTTTGAAAGCGAGGAATGCTTCGTTGATCTCTGCAGCGGTACGGCGGGCGCCATGCTGCAGATATTCCATATTGGCGAGCGCGGCGTCATGCGCCTCGATCGAGGATCCCGCGACGCAATCCTCGACGACGCGGCAATGGTAATCGGACTGGTGGCCATCCGCGAAGGTATAATGGACGCAGATATTCGTGAGGCCGCCGACGAGGATCAGCGTCTCAGCTTTCAGGCCACGCAGCAGGATCTGCAGGTCGGTACCGATGAAACCGGAATAGCGGCGCTTGACGATCACGTAATCGTCGTCACGCAAGCCGACTTCCTCGGCGGCGATTTTGGTGCCCTCCCAGTCTTCGCGCAGGTGCATGTCTTCGTCGCCATCCATTTCGCGGCCGTAATCGACGCCGCTCTTGCGGTGGCTTTCCTGCAGGAAGATGATCGGCACGCCACCTTCGCGGGCGGCATCGATGACGGTACGGGCCTTGCGCATGCGCTCGATGATGCCCGGCATAAGAGGGATCGAGCCGTCATCGTCGAAACCGACTTTCTGGATGTCGACGACGATCAGGACCGGCTGGCCGACGATCATGGGATTTTGCTTCTTTGGCATGGGATGCTCCTTCGATCTAGAAACGTGCGCCGAGAAGTTTCGGAAGATTGCCCAGGCGAGCAACGGTGATGAAGCCGAACAGGCCGATCAGCATGAACAGGACGGCGCCGACGCACATGGTCGGCGAGAAGCCGGTGCGCATGTTGGAAAAGATCTTGACCGGCATCGTCTCGGCGGTGAAACCCGCCACCATGAAGGCAATCACATATTCGTTGAGGCTGAAGATCGCGACAAAGATGAAACTCGAGATGACGAAAGGCAGGACCATCGGTATGGCGACAGTTCTGAGGATATCGTTTTCGCGCGCGCCCATCGTCCGGGCGGCCTCGACGAGTGACTTGTCGATCCCCGAAAAGCCAAGTGAGATCATCACCAGCGGCACGGCGATGAAGGTCACGGCATGGCTGATGACGATGTTCTCGATCTGGCCGACATGGCGGACCGTACCCCAGAACAACAGGAACAGGACAGCGATGACGACGGGCGGCAGGATGAAGGGAACGCCCGCCATTCCGGCCAGCAGTTTTGCAAAGCGCGAATTTGTCTTCCACTGCATATAAGCGATCGGAAAGGCGACAGTGATCGTCAGAAGCGAAGAGGCGATCGCGATGACGACGGAGCGCAGGAAGGCCGAGGTCCATGCCGGGTCTTCCATGAAGGTCCAATACCAGCGCAGGCTGATATTCTGCGGCGGAAAAGTCATCTGCGCTGTGGTGTTGAAGCTGACGCCTGCAACGATGATGAGCGGCGCCGCCAGGAAGAAGGCCAGGCAGAGGAGGAAGAACTGGCGCACGAGCTTGAGAGCAAACCGGCTCGTGACGTGTATCCTTTCCCGCCGATGCGGTTAATCACCAGGATCATCGCGCCGGTGACCAGCATCAGGAAGACTGCGATTGCGGAGGCCTGCGGCAGGTTCTGGGCGGAATTGGCGACTTCGCTGATGATGACGCCGATCGTCCAATTGCTCGGGCCGCCGAGCACGAGAGGCGCGACATAAGCACCGATCGTCATCACCACAGTCGTCAGATAGGCGGTGGCGATCGGTTTGCGCATCAGGGGCAGAAGCACGTTGAAAAAGGCCCGGGTCGGAGGCGCCCCCATGGTGGACGCCGCTTCCATATAGGAGGCATCCATGCGCGACAGGCCGGGATAGATGGTCATCACGTTAAAGGGGATGACGACATAGATCAGGCAGCTGACGACGGCATAAAAGCTCGGGGTCAGCGATACCGGCTTGTCGAGGAAGCCGAGGAAGACGGCGATGTTCGATATACCGACCCGCTTGGAGAGAATGATCTGCCAGGAGAAGGTGATCAGCACTTCGGAGAGCGCAAGCGTCGTCAGCAGACCGATCAGCCAGACGATCTGCGCCTTGCGGCTCATCCGGGTGATGAAATAGGTCGCCGGGAAGGCGATGATCATGCTGAGCGTGGCGACCGTCAGCGCAAGCCAGAGCGAGAAAGCGAGCCCGTTCATCACCATCGGCTGGAACAGGCTTGCCATCGCTTCGAGCGACCAGCCGCTGCCCTGGTAATAGGCGGGATCGACGCGGGCGACACTGACGCGCAGCAGAAGCACGAAGGGCACGCCGAAAAAGGCGACGATCATGAAGAACGGCCAGGCGAGACCGAGCGCCACCGACAAGCGCTGCCGGTTCATGCCTTCTTGTCCGGATACGCGCGACATGGTCAGTCCTCCAGCACAGTCACCGATCCCGGTGCGAAGGAAATGGAAAACTCTTGGCCGCCGTCGAGTTCAGCCCAGGCGGCCGGGGCGAGCGAAGCGACCACCTGACGGTCACCGCTTTCGAGAAAGACTTCGACGCTCGAGCCGAGGTCGCGCACGAAGGTGACTGTTCCGAAGGGGCCGTCGCTGCCGGCGGCCGACCGGCTGATGAGTGTGCTTTCCGGCCGAGCGCAGACCGTCACGCGATCTCCGGTCTTCAGCGCGGCGGAAGCGGGGCTGGTGGTAACGACGCTTTCGCCAATCCGTACATGCTCGCGATCGACGAGAATGCCCTCGGCAATATTGCTCTGGCCGATGAAGTCGGCCACGAACCGGTTGACCGGCTTGCGGTAGATATCGATTGGGCTGCCGACCTGCTGCACCTTGCCATGCGCCATGACGACGATCTGGTCGGCAATGGTCATCGCCTCACGCTGGTCGTGCGTGACGAAGATCGTGGTGATCTTCAGTTTCCGCTGCAGCTGCCGCAATTCGACCTGCATATGGTCGCGCAGCTTCGCATCGAGCGCCGACAGCGGTTCGTCCATCAGGAAGAGAAGCGGCTCCTGGGCCAGCGCGCGGGCAATCGCAACGCGCTGCCGCTGGCCGCCGGAGAGCTGATCGACCCGCCTCGACTGCATTCCGGGCAGATCGACCAGCTTCAGAAGCTCGTCGATCCGCTCCTGTTTATGGTGCTTCGCCATCGTGCGATAACGAAGGCTGTAGCCGACATTACCGGCCACATCGAGATGCGGGAACAAGGCAAGAGCCTGGAACACCATTCCGAAGTTGCGTTCGTTCGTCGGAATTCCGGTGATGTCGCGACCGTCAAGACGTACCGTGCCGCTGCTGGGCTGTTCCAGACCGGCGACGATGCGCATCAGGGTGGTCTTGCCGCAGCCGGACGGGCCGAGAAAGCAGACGAACTTGCCCTGTTCGATGGCAAGCGAGACGTCGGAGACGACCGTGTTTGCACCGAAGGACTTCGTGAGGTGTGAAATTTCCAAGCCTTGCATCATTCCGTCCAGACTTACTGACCGAGCATTTTGAGCATCTGCGTCGAGATGTAGTCGGCGTTCTTCACCTTTGCCGCGGACGCGACGACGATCGGCTTGCCGGTAAAGGAAACCGCGTTGAACTCGTCATCCGTCAAACTGAGCTTCGAACGCTCGATCAGCGGTGCTGCGCCGACATTGCGGGCGATCAGTTCGTGGCATTCCGGCGTGGCGCTCCAATCGAGGAAGGCGATCGTCGCGTCGCTCACCTGGGCGACCTTCGGAACGCACCATGTGTTGTAGCCGAGCACGGCACCTTCCTTCGGGAAGATCGAAGCGACGTCGGTGCCTTCCTTTTTCATGATCATCGAGACGTCGTGGAAGTAGAGGCCGCCGACGACCTCGTCGTTCTGATAGGCGCTTTGCATCGAGCCTTCGTCGGTCCACCAGAGCTTTGCATTGGGCTTCAGCTCGGCGATCTTGGCGATGACCTTGTCGATGCCTTCCTGGGTATCGAGCGTCGGGGGGCCGCCGAAATAGACAGAGGCGACGATGTCGAGCAGCACGCTGTTGCCGCCGCCTTGCAGGCCCCAGGCGGAAGCGCGCGGCTTCCAGAGTTCCGTCCAGCTGTCCGGCAGCTTTTCGAATTCGGACGGGTTGGCGATCAGAGTGATGTACCAGGCCATGGCGCCGACGCCGTCGACCTTGCCGCCGTCGCGATAGACGAAACCCTCCATCAGGTTGCCGAGGTTCTTGAGCTTCGAGCTTTCGACCGTTGCCCAGAGGCCGCGCTGGCGGCCGCGGATGACGTCCGCCTGACCGGCGCAGCAGATATCCATGGGTGCCGAGCCAGCCTGGATTGCCTGGCCGAGCTGGACCAGGAACTGCGAGCTGCCGGATTGCGGAATCGACTGAACCGCGATGCCGGTCTGCTTGGTGAAGGCCGGATAGACGCTCTTTGCGAAAGCTTCCTCAAAGAAGCCGCCGAAGTTCGAGACCTTGAGCGTCGCTGCGGCATAGGAGGGACGCACGAAGGGCGCCGAAAGGATCGATACAGCGGCAAGGCCGCCGGCGGCTTTCAGGACCGATCTGCGCGATATCGCCGAGTTGTTGTCCTGACCGGAAGGCGAGGAGGGCTTTTTGGATGCCATGCTGTGTTCTCCTTAACTGTCCCATGAGCGGATGATCAAGAACTATGCAACGGCCGTGCCATGTTGGAAGAATCTCACGAAAACAGATAGATATGGAAGTTGAAGAAGTTTTTGTTTGTCTCTATGCGCCCTAAAACGTGAAGCCAAATAGGCATATGCACAAATAATATGCGTATTGTATGCAATGTTGCATACTGAATTTCAACGTGTATAGTTGCGGCCGTGAAAGCCGTTCCTCCCAACCGAATCTGATGGTCGAGGAGAGGGATGGCGAGGGTGGTTATTCAAAGCGAGCGAGTGAAAATGACGTCTGAAAATCCGATCGTGCCGAAGCCTATGATCGTCGGTCGTGCCGCCCTGATCGTTGTCGATATTCAGAAGTCGGGCTTCATGCCGCGTCCGACGACGTCCCGCCTGGAATTCATGGGCGATCACATCGAGCGCAACTGGCGTGCGAAGTCGGTCGTCGATGCCGCCCGCAAGGCCGGCATTCCCGTCATCTTTGTGCAGGAAGCCCATCGCGACAGCCTGATCGACTTCGGGCGCGAGCTGGATGGCTCGGAAAGCATTCATTGCCTCGAAAGCTCGCCGGGCACGCCCTTCCCAGTCGAGGAAATGGAGATGCGTCCGGATGACCTGCGCATTACCAAGCGCCGCTATTCGGTCTTCTACGGCACCGAAATGGAAATCCTGCTGAAAGCTGTCAAAGCCGAGACCCTGTTCTTCGTCGGCGGCTTCACCGATGTCTGCATTCATTACAGCTTTGTCGATGCGCACCAGGGCGATTATTACTGCCGCGTCATCGAGGATTGCGTATCCGGTTCTGGGCAGGCTGCACATGATGCGGCGCTGGTCGCCATGGAATATCTGCAGGCCGGCGCCCGCCGCAGCGCCCAGGAGGTCATCGATGCCTTCGCCGGTCAGGTTGCTGCAGCCTGATCGGGACAAGCATGAGCCGTACGACATGGAATGAACTGCGCTCGCTTGCAGGCATCGCAGCTCCCCTGGCTGTGACCCAGGCAAGCCAGCTCGTTATGAGCCTGGCGGCGAGCGTCATGCTCGGCCGTCTCAGCGGCTCGGCGCTCGCGGCCGGTGGCCTCTGCGCCATCTTCATCCAGGCGCTGACGGTCGTCTCCCAAGGTGTGATCGCCGGCGCGCACCCGCTGATGGCGGCCGCAAAAGGAAGAAGCGAAACGGGGACGGTTGAGGAGGATGGCGCGGCCTATGCCTATGGCGGGGCCGTGCTGGTCGGCCTCGTTTTTTCGCTCCTATCGGTGGCGATCCTCCTCAATCTGCCGTCCGTACTTGCGCCGTTCGGTGTCGCGCCCGAGATTCTTGGCGATGTAGAGCAGTTCATCAGCCGGGCGGCCTGGGCGCTACCGGCTATCCTGTGGATCGCGCCGATCCGTCTCTATTGCTCGGTATCGGGAAAATCCTGGCTGATCATGGTGTCGGTCGGGCTTGGGGCGCTCTCGTATGTGCCGCTTCTGTCGTATCTTACCTTTGGTGCCTTCGGCGATCCCGGCCATGGGATTGCGGGTGCCGGCCTTGCCTATGTGATCGCCTGGTGGCTGATCGCCGGCGGTTTGACGGCCTATGCAATTGCTCGAGGACATTTGCCGCTTTCGACGTTCCGCAGCGCCTTTCCGACGGCGGCAAAGGCGGCGAGGGATGTCTGGTCGATCGGCTGGCCAATCGCGCTGATCTATGCGGCGGAGCTCGGTATGACGCTGGTGCTGACACTGATTACCAGCGGCTTGGGGACGGTTGCGATCGTTGCCAACCAGATTGCCTATACGCTGAACAACATCGCCTTCAACCCGATCGTTGCGATTGGCCAGGCGACAACCGTCCGCGTCGCCTACCATCTGGGTGCCGGCAGAGACGCGGTCGCCCGGCTGGCTGGCAATCTCTCACTGATCGCCGCAGCCGGCCTGATGGCGCTGTTCGGTGCGATCTTACTCGTGGCGTCGGAAGACATTGCCAGCGTGTTCCTCGCCGAAGGGGCCGCCGAATTTTCGGCGATCCAGGCGCTGGCGCAGAAGCTGATCATGATCCTCGCGGCGTTTCTCATCTTCGATGGCATACAGTCGGCAGCCAATGGCGCCCTGCGCGGTTTGAAGGACACGAGAGTGCCGATGATCATTGGTCTTTGCGGTTATTGGCTGCTCGGCATGCCAATCGCAATCTTTCTCGCCTTCGGGCTCGGTCTCGGCGCCGTCGGCATCTGGTTCGGCGTATTGGTGGGCATTACAAGTGTCGCCTGCACGCTTCTCCTGCGCTGGAGGAGGCTTGCCGATAGCGCGGTTGTATCGGTGACGGGATCGTCTAATACACGCCGAGGTCGAAGCATGTTGCGCAAGCTCACCAGTCCGACATAAGAATACTCGCAAAGATGGCCGCTTTGGACAACATAATGAAGACTAGACCCAGCCGGGGCGAAGACAATTCCTTGATCAAGGAAGCCGGATCGCGGCGGAAGCTGACGCGTGCCGAGGAAGTGCGCACGCGCCTTGCAGACGATATCGTCGATGGCAAGCTCTCGCCGGGAATGCCGCTAGACGAGACCGAGATCGCCGCAAGCTACGGCGTTTCGCGAACCCCTTTGCGGGAAGCGATCCGGGACCTGGCAGCCATGGGCCTCGTTGAGACGCGGCCGCATCGTAGCGCAATAGTCACCCGTCCTTCGCCGGAACATCTGCGGCAGATGTTTCACGTCATGGCGGAGCTTGAAGCGCTTTGCGCAAGCCTCGCCGCCGCCAGCATGACCCTTTCGGAACGGCGCAATCTCGAGACCATTCACGAAGGCCTTGCCCAGATTCTCAAGGAAAACGATCCGAGCCATTACCATGTGCTCAACGAGAAGTTTCATGCCGCGATCTATGCCGGCAGCCACAACGCCTATCTTGTGGAGATCACGCTCGCGACACGTCGGCGGCTATCGCCGTTTCGTCGCGCACAGTTTCTGACCACGGGACGTTTGGCGAAATCGTACAAAGAACATGACGCGATCCTCGTCGCCATCCTGCAGGGCAACCGCGAACTTGCCGCCGATACGATGCGAAGCCATATCCTCACGGTGGAGGATTCCTACGAGGAATATGCCGGCTTAAAAGCCCCGTCCGTTTCTCTGTAGCGCCGGTGCTTAGAGCCCTTGTCGATTGCAAAATAGTACGATTGTGACCACATGCGATTCGGCGGAATTGGTCGTCTGGGCCGCCAAAAAAGGGGCCCTGACGCGCATTTGCTGATGTTTTCGAGCGCGTTTTGCTGATTTAGTAAAGGATCAGTAGATGTGCCGTCATGATGGGCGCAAGGACAGTGCCGTCCGGACCGCGTGGAGGGCTATCACGGTAGGGTCGGAGCGCTGGAGATAGACGCACGTTCAACGAACTCTGTTTGAAGGACGACTTCGCGTCCTGGCCCCGCAAACCCGTTCAAGCGCTCGACGAGAAGACGCGCAGCCATTTCACCGAGCTGATAGACCGGTTGGCGCACGACCGTTACGGGAGGAGAGGTGACCGCGGTCCAGTCAGCATCATGAAACGAGATGAGTGACAGATCATCTGGAATTGCCAATCCGATCGCGCGGCTCGTCTTGAACACTTCCAGCCCGATCACGCTGTCGGAGGCGATGATTGCCGTTGGACGATCCTTTCCCTCGAGCAGCCGCTCGGCGATCTGACGCGTTTGCTCGGGGATTACGGCGCCCATGTGGATCCAACGTTCGACCGGGCCAAGACCGGCCTCGCGACAGGTGCTAAGAAAGCCCTCAATTCGCCTGCGAACGGAACCGGTATTGATGTCACCAGGCGTTCGGAAAAGGTGATCGGGCGTGTCGCAGGCCGTGAGATAGGCGATATGCCGGTGTCCCAACGCGATAAGCTGGCGTGTGACACCCTCGGCTGCCTGCCGGTCGTCGGCAATGACCGTATCAACCTCGAAAGCATTGATGCCGCGGTCCAGCAACGCCAGTGGCCGTCCTGAACCGACAACCTCCCGAAGATGCTCGACGTCGGTCTCCTTGGCCGGAGAGACGATCAGGCCGTCTACCCGCTTGGCAATCAGCGTCCGGATCGCGGCTTTTTCTGCCGATACGTCTTCAGCCGAATTTATAAGGATGACGGTAAAGCCGGCTTGCCGGGCGACGTCCGTGATGCCGCGCATCGCGAGGCTGAAGAAGGGGTTTTCAATATCGCCCACGACCACGCCGATCGTGCCGGAACGTCCCGTCGTCATACTGCGTGCAAGTTCGTTGGGCCGATAGTCGAGCGCGCGGGCGGCGGCGGTGACAGCATCGCGCACCCGATCGCTGACGGTCCCATAGCCGCCCAGCACGCGCGCAGCGGTTGCCTTTGATACGCCCGCCTTGCGCGCGACATCGGCCACCGTAACGGAGACGGTTTGAGGTGAGTTCGGATTCATGAAAACTAGCCTTACAAGAGATATTGACGACTAGCAAATGCGAAGATAACAATTGATAAAAAGCCAATGAGACCGGTCTCAACTCAAAAGAGACCGGTCTCACATAAAAATCCATCGAAATCCGACATGCGCTCGCATGGGCCGGACGTGCGGTTTCTGCCGTCGCCCGGATGGGACCCCTGCGTCGTGGAAAATCGCAAACGATACCACCAGAGGAGAATGAAACTATGAAATTTCCCGAGATTGTCACGTCCCCCTTCGCCAGAGTTCGAGCAGCCCTTTTTGCCATCGCCCTTGGCCTTTCAGCAGGTGCAGTGCCGGCCTCTGCCGAAGACAATCCCTATGGCCTGATCGATCCGGGCGTTATCAGCGTCGGCACGATGGGTGACGCAAAGCCCTACGCTTTCACGACCGCTGACGGCAATTTCACCGGCTTTGACATCGAACTTTTTCTCAATGTCGCCGAGCGCATGGGCTTCAAAAAAGAGCAGGTGGTCTTCACTGGCCAGGAATTCTCGGCCCTTATGCCATCGGTCGCCAACAGCCGCTTCGACGTTGCGGCCGCAGCGATCGGTACCACCGCAAAGCGCAAGGAGACGGTCGATTTCTCTGATGGCTACCTTGCGGGTTACCTCACCGTGTTGACGTCGGATGCCGGCATTACCGACGTTGCGGGCCTCAAGGGCAAGCGGCTCGGCGTCGTGCAGGGAACGCTGCAGGAAATCTATGCGCAGAAGAACTTCACGAGTGCCGACCTCGTGAAATTTCCGGACAACAATTCCGCTGTGTCGGCCCTCAACAACGGAACGGTCGATGCGCATTTCCTCGACTACGAGGCTGCCAAGGACTATTCGGCGCGTTACCCAGTGCTGAAGGTGGCGATCAACATCCCGAGTTTTGATGCGCCGGCCGGCTTCGTCGTCCGCAAGGGCAACGACGCACTGCGCGAAGCTCTGAACAACTGTCTTCATGCCGCCATGCAGGACGGAACATGGAAAAAGCTCCACGAAAAATGGTTCCCCGGCACCCCCATGCCAGACGCCTATCTTCCCAAGCAGTGATGCCACCTTCCGGTCCGACCTCTGTCGGTCGGGCCGGCCTTTCTTGCAAGGGACCATTTGATGAACTGGCTTGAAAATCTGCGTCGCAGCTTCCTTGACTGGAATGCGATGGCCGAAGTCCTGCCGACCATGATCACTGTCGGCCTGAAGAATACATTGATCCTGGCCGCGGCTTCGACCGTGCTTGGCGTCGTCATTGGCATGGTGCTTGCCATCATGGGCATCTCTCGCTCACCTTGGCTGCGCGTTCCCGCTCGCGTCTATACCGATGTCTTCCGCGGTCTGCCGGCCATCGTCACCATTCTTCTGATTGGCCAGGGCTTTGCGCGCATCGGCCGCGAACTCTTCGGCCCGTCGCCCTATCCCCTTGGCATCCTGGCGCTCAGTCTGATTGCCGGTGCCTATATCGGCGAAATCTTCCGCTCAGGCATTCAGAGCGTCGATCGCGGCCAGATGGAGGCGTGTCGAGCGCTGAGTATGAGTTACGGCCAGGGCATGCGGCTGATCGTCGTGCCCCAAGGCGTGCGCCGCGTGTTGCCGGCGCTTGTCAACCAGTTCATCGGCAATGTGAAGGATTCGAGCCTTGTCTACTTCCTCGGCCTGCTTGCATCGGAGCGCGAGATTTTTCGCGTGGGGCAGGATCAGGCGGTCGTAACCGGTAATCTTTCGCCGCTGCTGCTCGCAGGCATTTTCTATCTCATCGTCACCGTGCCGCTGACCCATGTCGTCAACGCGATCGACAATCGCTTGAGACTTGGAAAGCAGCGCCCTGCGATCATCACCAGTGGGCTGGAGGAGGTCAGCGAACTCGACGGCACCGGCAGCATATCTCAACCTACATTCAAGGGGGGCAGCCTCGATGTGTGCCGGCTCGGCATGGCCTATGGCGAACTCGATGTGCTGAAGGGCGTCGATCTTACGGTGAAAGCTGGTAGCGTCACCTGTATCATTGGTCCGTCCGGCTCGGGCAAATCCACTCTCTTGCGCTGCCTCAACCGATTGGTCGAGCCGAAGAGCGGGGATATCCTTGTCGACGGACAAAGCATTCTCGCCATGAAGCCGGAGCGGCTGCGTCGGCGTGTCGGCATGGTCTTCCAGCACTTCAACCTCTTCCCCGATCACACGGCGCTCGAAAACGTCATGCTGTCGCTAACGAAGATCAAGGGCCTGCCGAAGGCTGAAGCCGAACGCATCGCCAAGGCGCGGCTTGCTGATGTTGGCCTTGCAAGCCGCCAGCATCACCGTCCCGGTGGTCTTTCGGGTGGTCAGCAGCAGCGTGTTGCGATCGCCCGCGCGCTGGCGATGGAACCTGAGGTCATCCTGTTCGACGAGGTGACAAGCGCGCTCGATCCCGAACTGGTCAAGGGTGTGCTCAACCTTATGGCCGATCTTGGAAAGCAGGGAATGACCATGGTCGTCGTCACCCACGAGATGGGCTTTGCCCGTCGGGCCGCCGATCAGGTCGTGTTCATGGACGAGGGCCGCGTGGTCGAGGCGGGAACGCCCGAGGCGATCTTCGACAATCCCGAAAGCCCGCGCCTCCAGCGCTTCCTTGCGGAAGTGCTCTGACCACTCGGCAAATGGAGATGACTATGACACGAACGATAGGATGGGGCGTGCTTGACTGCGCAAGGAATACGGCGAGCAGGCCGACGCCTTTGCCTCAACCGTTTCAACGGAGGAACCGCTCTTGTCAGGGCTGGATGATGCCATCGACAACATGAAGGCGATTGACGTTCTCATTCGCTCTGCGGGGACCGGCGGCTGGCAAGCCTTCTGATCTCTTTCCCGATCATCACGCACTACCACTGAAAGACACGAGAATGAACGACAACATCATCAGTTCAACGGTCATCATCGGAGCCGGTATCTTCGGCGTTTCCACCGGTCTGCAGCTGGCCCGGCGCGGCATCCGGGTGACCATCGTCAATGACGGTCCGCCGGCCAACGGCGCTTCGGGCCGTTCGCTCTCCTGGCTCAATTCTGCGCGCATGCGCTCCAGACCCTATCATTTGTTGCGCATGGCAGGGATCGACCGTTATCGCACGCTGGCTGCACGTAACCCCGATGCGGACTGGCTCCGCTTCGAGGGCGGCCTGACCTGGGACGCCGAGGGCGAGGGGAATGAGATCGTTCGCGCCTTCGACTACGAGACCTCGATTGGCTATGACGCTCAGCATCTTTCGGCCGACCGAATCGCGAGTGTGACCCCGGGCGTTGATGCAAGGGCCGTCACGTCGCCGGGCGCCATCTTCAATCCGGGGGAGGGTTGGGTCGATTTGCCGAGATTGATCGACCATTTGCTTGAGGAGTTTCTTACGCTGGGCGGCGTGCTCATTACGGATCAGGGCAAAGCCAAAGTCGTGGTCGAGGGCGGGCGGGCCGTCGGGGTCGACACGACATCCGGTACCCGTTTCAAGGCGGATTCCGTCCTTCTTGCCACTGGCCCTGCCGTACCGGAAATGGCTGCCGACTCTGGGCAGACGATCGGCGATGGGACTCCGATAGCACTTCTGGTGCAGACCAAACGGCTTGACCATCCCCTCAAGGCCGTCTTGAACACGCCGCGTGTCGCGGTGCGTCCGGCACCAGACGGAACCCTTTCGCTTGATGCCGACTGGGCGGCAGATCAAGGCGTGAAGATCAATCCGGATGGCAGCTATGAGATCGACCACTCAGTCGTTGTGGCTTTGCTTGAAGAAGCGTCGAAGGTGTTGGAGGGCAATCCGAAACTTGAGGTTGCTTCCATCGGCGTCGGCGGCAAGCCAATCCCCGGCGATGGAGAACCGGTCCTCGGTGCATTCAAAGCCATTGCAGGCTACCATGTTGCCTTCAGCCACAGTGGCGCAACGCTCGGCCTCATCGTGGGCGAGTTGCAAGCTTTCGAAATCGCCACGGGGAGGGAGCATCCTATGCTTGCTTCGTTCCGACCTGAACGGTTTGCTGCGCATTAGTTGGCATGTGGTTCTTGCATGTGGTCCCGCCGCGAAATACAGCGGGACCCTTAGCGCAATTGTCGCACCAAGGTGAGCGGCGAGGTAATTCCATTGATTTGACACAATGCCGAGCCGCAATCTGCTGGCTGGGACAGTTTGCGTTCCCTCGTGGCGTGAGAGCGTCAAGGCATTGAACAACGAGGTGGCGTCCTCGCTGCTTCGAGCCGTATGCCGAGTGGTAGCGTGGAAGGGCTTCGGACAGCCCGCGGAAACCTTCCCGGATTTCGGCCTCAATCGAGACCGAAGAAGCAGGTTGAGAGTTGAAATCGCAAGGACGCGGACGTGCGCATACTCCTGGTCGAAGATGATTACATTCTCGGCTCCTCGCTGAAACGCGCATTGGAGAAGCACGCCTATGGCGTGGATTGGTTCCGCGATGCCGAGACGGCGCTCGATGCGCTGCGCGACAGCCAATTTGGATGTGTGATCCTCGACGTCAATCTTCCCAAGGCAAGCGGCTTCGAGGTTGTCCGTTCGCTGAGAAGGGGAGGCAACGACGTCCCGATCCTGATGCTGACAGCGCTTGACAGCGTACGCGATCGTGTCAACGGCCTGGACGAGGGTGCGGACGATTACCTCGTCAAGCCCTTTGACCTTGACGAACTGCTCGCCCGGCTGCGTGCGCTTATCCGGCGACGGCAGGGCCGTACCGAAACCATCATTCGATGCGCCGACGTCGAGCTCGACCCTTCAGCCATGGTGGCGCGTCGAAATGGCGTACAGCTTCACATCCCGGCCAAGGAGTTCCATCTGTTACGGCTCCTCATGGAGCGGAGTGGACGTTACGTTACGAAGAACGATATCGAATATGCGCTCTACGACACGGATGTTTCGGTCGAGAGCAATACGATCGAAGTGACGGTCTACAATCTGCGCAAGAAGCTCGGTACCGATTTCATCCGATCGATCCGCGGCGTTGGCTACATGGTCGAGCGGCAGCAGTGACACTCAGCCAACGCCTTTTTCTCCGCATTCTCCCGACCCTCATCATCACGATCGCCATCGTCGGCATCTTCGCCTATCACAGCGCAACGCGCGAGATCGACAACATCTACGATGCGCAGTTGATCAACGATGCCAACGTGCTCTGGTCGTTGATGAAGCACCCCCTCACAAGATTGACTGCGAGGCCGACGGTGCAGGTTCCGGATCTTGATTTCAATATGGACAATCAGCTTGCGCTTAACGAGGACGCGGACGACTATGCCGACGCCCATTCGTTTCGCGCCTGGAAGGGGCCGGCGCTGGCCTTTGCCAGCAGCAACGCCTTTCCAGCCGAGGTCAAGCGCTTCTCGGCCGGTTTCTCCGATGTGACCTATCAGAACGAGCTCTGGCGGATCTACTCTCTGCCGATCCCGAATAGCGACGTGACCATCGAGGTCGCCGAAAAGATCATCCTTCGGGAAGGCCTCGTCGATAACATCCTTCTCAATCTCGCCTTTCCGCTGCTCGTCCTTGTGCCTGTCAGTGCCATCATCATCTGGCTCGCCATCAATAACGGGCTTGCGAATGTCCGGGGACTGGTCTCGCAGATCCGGACCCGCACGCCGGATGATCTGTCGATGATTGCGACGGGAAGACTGCCGCGGGATCTGACGCCGCTTGTCCACTCGCTCAACAACCTTTTGCGAAAGCTAGGCCACTCGCTGGCAATGGAGCGGCGCTTTTCCGATCTTGCCGCCCATCAACTGCGAACACCGCAGGCCGGCATCAAATTGCTTCTGCAAATGTTCGATCGTGCCGATTCCGACGAGGAGCGCGCCGCCCTGCTGAAGGATCTTGTTGTCAGCAACGAGCGCGCCATGCATCTCATAGAACAGCTGCTGCGGCTTGCACGGGTCAGCCATCAGCCGCTGCAGCTGGAGGCGTTGCCGCTGCGCCAGATTGCGGCGGCAGCCCTGGCGGATTTCGGGGTCATGCTCAATCGCCGCGGTTTCAATGCCGGGCTGGTCGGAACCCACGACCCACAAGTCTTGACCGACCGTGCCCTGCTGCGCGTCATGATCGATAATCTCCTCGACAATTCGATCAAATATTCCCCTGCCGGCGGTCGCATCGAGGTACGCATCGAACCTAGCTCGCGCGGCTTTCGCCTCTCCATTGAAGACAGCGGCCCCGGTATCCCACCCGAACAGCGAGAAGCCGCATTTCAGCGGTTCAACCGCCTTGACGCGCGAGCCGGGGAGGAGGGCGCGGGATTGGGATTGCCGATCGTCGCCGATATCGGCAACCGTCTCGACATTGGGATCAGCCTCGGCACGCCTGCCTGGGGATCCGGCCTGAAGGTGGATCTCGATATTCCTGCCGCATAAGCGGTCAATTCAGTTTCGCTTCACATTCGCCTCATCTCGCCTTCAGGTAGCGACGCTAAATGCTTCGTCACATTGAAGGAGCATGCGATGCAGGTGTTTTGCGATTTCGACGGAACCATATCGAAAGAAGACGTGACCGATCTGGTTCTGGACCGTTTCGCGCGTCCAGAGTGGCGCGAGATCGAAGATCAGTGGACCAACGGCAGGATCACAGCCGCCCAGTGCATGCGCCGCCAGATCCAGCTGCTTCAGGCAAAACACGAAGACATCGACGCATTCCTGGACACGATCGAAATCGACAGTGCCTTCGGAGCTTTCAAGGCATTCTGTGAAGAGAACGGGTTAAGCCTCATCATCGTCAGCGACGGTGTCGATCATTTTATCAGGCGGGTCCTTGCCAAACATGGTCTTAAAGACATTCAGATCATCGCAAACAAGCTGATTTCTCGCCCGCACGCTTGCACTATGCCCGATTTCGATCTCGGCTTTCCGTTCAAGAGCGCAGCCTGCGCTGCCGGCGCCGGCGTGTGCAAATGCGCCCAGGTGAGGCCGTCCGGCAACCATATCTATATCGGCGACGGCCGCAGTGACTTCTGCGTCTCCCACGAGGCGCAGCTTGTCTTCGCCAAGGCCAAGCTTGCGGATCATTGCCGCGCGAACTGCCTTCCTTTCATCCCCTATAGCGGTTTCGCCGAAATCCAGGCGAGTGTCGCAGCCATCCTTTCCAGCCCGTCACGACAGCCTGTTGCGCTGCCCGTGGCAAAAACTGCGTGAGAAGAGGACTTCATGCGTTCCAACCTGAAACTTGCTGCAAGCATGCACCCCATCGCTTCCGAAGACGAGCTGCGACGGCTCGAAGAGACCTATTGCTCCCACGGCGATACGGTTCACTATTCGCAGAAGCCGAAATTCTTCGAAAGCTGCGATGGTTCATTCGTCTTTGACGCAGCCGAGACGCCATTTCTCGATCTCCAGATGTGGTATTCCGCCGTCAATTTCGGCTATCGCAACGAGCGTTTGAACAATGTCGCGCATCGGCAGCTGGATCGATTGCCGCAGGTCGCCTCGCAATATCTCCATCGCGAAAAGGTCGAACTCGCAGCGCTGATCGCTCGGGATGCCGAACATAAATTCGGTTCGAAAGGTCGTGTTCACTTCAATGTCGGCGGCTCGCAGGCCGTCGAGGATTCCTTGAAGCTCGTTCGCAACTATACCGGCGGCAAGAGCCTGATGTTCGCCTTCGAGGGCGGATACCACGGGCGAACGCTCGGCGCGACGTCGATCACCTCAAGCTACCGCTATCGTCGGCGTTACGGCCATTTCGGCGAGCGTGCCCAGTTTATCGAATTCCCCTATCATTTTCGCGGGCCGAAGGGCATGTCGAAGGAAGAATACGGGCACTATTGCGTCCAGAAATTCGCGCGGCTGTTTGAAAGTGAGTACAACGGCGTCTGGGATCCGAAGGCCGGAAAATCGGAATATGCCGCCTTCTACATCGAACCCATCCAGGGTACCGGCGGCTATGTCATTCCGCCGATGAATTTCTTCAAGGAGCTCAAGAAGGTCCTCGACGATCACGGCATCCTGCTTGTCGTCGACGAGATCCAGATGGGCGTCTATCGGACCGGCAAGCTCTGGTCGATCGAACATTTCGGCGTGTCGCCAGATGTGCTCGTCTTCGGCAAGGCGATCACCAATGGTCTCAATCCGCTCTCGGGCATCTGGGCCAAGGAAGAGATGATCAACCCGACGATCTTCCCGCCAGGCTCCACGCATTCGACCTTTGCCAGCAACCCGATGGGCACGGCCGTCGCTCTCGAAACGCTGAAGATGGTGTCTGAGACCGACTTCGGCGCGAATGTGATGGAAAAGGGCGCGCATTTCCTCGAAGGCCTGAAGGACCTGCAGTCGCGGCATGCGATCGTCGGCGATGTCGATGGCCTTGGCCTTGCCCTTCGCATGGAAATCTGCGGGCCTGACGGCTTCACCCCCGACAAGGCGACGCTCGACTGGATGGCGGATGAAGGCATGAAGGGTGATCTTGTGGTCGATGGCAGGAAATATGGATTGGTGCTCGATGTTGGTGGATACCACAAGAACGTCATCACTCTTGCTCCGAACCTGATGATCAGCCGCGAGGAGATCGAGCTTGCGATCTCGCTGCTCGACCAGCTTCTGACACGCGCCGAGCGGAGATAGAACCTTGCAGCTCCTCCTTCTCCATCTTGATGATGCGTTGGAGTTGCAGCCCGACTTCGTGCATTCCTGCCGGATGGCAGGGGCGCGCGAAGTCGAGGCCAAGGATAGCGGCCGCGCCATCAGGCTGTGGGGGCGCCGGCCGGACCTTGATACCGTCTGGCGCAACCTGGCGAAGGCACGGCCATCAGCCGGTGACGGCGCCCGCCTTTGTTTCATGGGATCGGGCGACTTCCATCATGTGACAGCTCTTCTTCTGTCGCAGGCTCTGGAAAATAGCAGCAAAGCCGTTACCGTCATCCATATCGACAATCACCCCGACTGGGTCCATTTCGACCCTGGCATGCATTGCGGTTCCTGGGTCAACAAAGCGCTCGAACAGCCACTGGTCAAAAAAGTGATAACCCTCGGGGTCTGCAGCCGCGATCTCAAGTCGCCGGAGCGCAAGGGGGCCAATCTCATGCCGCTATCCGATGGCCGCCTGGAACTCTATCCCTATCAGCATCCGCCGAGCAAAGTGAAACTGCACTACGGCTCCGGCCCGAGTTTCAGCCAGATCGACGGCGCCCTGCACTGGCAATCGATATCGGAACTCGGCGAGAGCAATTTCCTCGACCGGCTTCTTGGCCGCATCCAAACCGAAGCGGTCTATGTAACGATCGACAAGGACGCTCTCTCCGACGCCGATGCCGTGACCAATTGGGATCAGGGCTGCATGCGGCTACCCTACGTCCTTTGGCTGCTCAGCGAAATCGGTGAACGGTATCGCGTCATCGGAGCAGACGTGACCGGCGATTATTCGACGCCGCACTACGGCGGCGATTTCTACACCCGCGCGATGAAGAAAGCAGAGGTGCTGATCGACCAGCCCTTCCGCCGTCGCGACATGAAAGTTGTCCGCAACATCAACAGCGCGGCAAACCATGCACTGCTCGAAGTCCTGTCGGAGCTGATGGCATGACGACGGGACTGACAGGATGGACGTTCGCCATCATTGCTTTTTGCATTCTTGCCGAAACCGGCCGCGAGCTGTGTTTCAAGTATGGCGCAGCGAGCGCGCTGTTTGAGACCATGCAGAAACCGGTCATCTGGCTCGGGATCGTTTTCTGGGCAGTCGAACTGGTGATGTGGACGCGCGTGCTGGAACAGGTGGCGTTGTCGGTGGCCTTTCCGCTGATGGCGCTGAGCTATGCGGCGATCGCTTTTGCGGGCGCCGCCATCTTCAAGGAAACCATCAATCTTCGCCACGCTCTCGGCATCGTCCTGGTGACGGCCGGCGTGGTCTGTGTTGGAGCGACGGGACTATGAAAATCTTCGCGCACACGAAATGGGATATTGTGCCGGTGCTTGCCGCGACAGCGCATCTGGCATTCAACATCTATCTGATCGCCGGCTTCCAAAGCCGGCCGCTCTGGCTGTCGGCGGTGCTCGGTGCGGTCTATGCCGTGTCGATATCGTGGAACATCAACAGCATCTCGCACAACTTCATCCACACGCCGTATTTCAAGCCGAAGTGGATGAACTACGCATTCAGCCTGCTCGAATCCGTAACGATCGGCTTTTCGCAGGTCTACTATCACTGGGTGCATATGCGTCACCATTCCGGCAATAGCGACCGTCCCAACGAGAACGGCGAGACGGTCGACCTCCTGTCGATCTACAAGCACGGCAAGAACGGCGCGCCGGAAAATGTCTTCTCCTATACCTTTCTCAGCTTCTTTCGCGATGATGTCGGCGACATCCATCGAGCGATTGCAAAAAAAAGGCCATTCGATGCGAGATGGGGGCGCATCGAGCTCGTGTCATTCTTTGCCTTCGTCCTCTTCGCTCTTATCTACGACTGGAGAGCGGCGTTCTTTTTCCTGCCGTTTTATTATCTTGGCAACTGCCTGTCCTCCCTCAACGGCTATTACGAGCATCTGAACGGCGACCCCGATGTCCCCATCGCCTGGGGCGTCAGCAGCCATAACGGTTTCTACAACTGGCTCTGGTTCGGCAACGGCTATCACGCCGAACATCACTACCGCCCGAAGATGCACTGGACGAAGCTCAGGACCTTCCACGATCAGATCAAGCAGGAGCAGGAGGCGGCGGGCACACATGTGATCAGCACTTGCCATGCTCTGGGTTTCATGGCGAAGGAGAACCGCCAGCAGGGAGAATTCCCGCATGTCGGCTGACAGTCTTTCCTTCTTTCTCGAGGGCACGAACGGCAAGGGCGTCATCCTCGTTCATGGGCTGACGGGGGCGCCGGCGGAAATGCGGCTTGTGGCGAGGCAATTCCATCGCCGCGGCTTCAGCGTCTACGCCCCGCTGCTGGCCGGCCACGGCGAGGACGAAGCGGCGCTCCGTCGCTCGCGCTGGGAGGACTGGCTCGGCAGCGTCGAAACGGCGGCTGGTTGGCTTTGCGAACGCAGCGATATGGTCTTTGCCGCCGGAATTTGCGTTGGCGGCAAGCTGGCGATGATGGCAGCCGATCGCAATCCCATGTCGATCCGTGCCGTCGCCGTCTATTCGCCCTGTTTCCATTACGATGGATGGGACGTGCCGCGCTATTATTCGCTGTTTTCTCCGCACATTCGCTGGATCTCGTTTATCCCATTCATCGACCGGCTGAATTTTCGCGAGACGGCCTCCCTCGGCATCAAGGACGAGCGCATGCGCCGAATGGTGGCCGGCATGACAGGCGAGGGCATGCTCGAAACCTTTCCCGGCCGCGGCCTGATCGAAATGCATGAGCTTGGCCGGACGTTGAAAGCGCGGCTTCCCGACATCAGGACACCGACCCTGATCCTCCATTCGCGCGAAGACGATCTCAGCGGCCCCGCGCATGCCCAGTATATCGCCGCGCATATTGGCGGGCGCCGGGAGCTACGCTGGCTCGACGACAGCTATCACATGATCCATCTCGATCGGCAGCACAGGCGGGTGGCTGATATGACAGCGGAATTCTTCGAGGCAGAATATGCAGCAGCAAGCGCTTAAAGTGCGGTCACCTGAAGCGCAGGTCTCAAGCGATACGTCATCCGTGGCGGCGATGATTGTTCCGAGCATTCGAATGCTCGACCGCGATGAGTGGAACGCCTGCTTCCCTGGTGAGGTCGAGACCTATGACTATCTGCTCGCGGTCGAGGAAGCCAGTATCGAGGGTTTTGAGTGGCGCTATGCGGTCGTGCGCGAAGACGACGAGATTGTTGCCGCCATGCCGGCATTCCTTTGCAGCTACGCCCTTGAGACGACGCTGGAGGCCGGGCGTTTCCGGAAGGCGGTGGAAAGCATCCGCCGCATCTTCAGCGGCTTCCTGACGCTCCGCCTCGCCTGTCTTGGCTCACCCTGCACGGAGACGGCTTCCATTGGCTTTCATCCTGATATCGCCCAGTCCCGCCGGCCGGCGCTTTTTACGGAACTCCTCGACGCTTTCGAGGCGCATGCGCGCATGGAAGGCTGCTCGCTGACGGCGCTGAAGGATCTGTCCTACCCTATTCCGTCAGGCGTCGAACCGGTATTGTCGGCGAGAGGTTACGCCGAGATCGGCGGACTGCCGACAGCATGGATGGACATCAGGTTCGGTACGATCGAGGCCTATTTTGCCACCCTGTCTACAGCAACCCGCAAGGATATGCGTCGGAAACTGCGGAGCCGGCAGGAGGTGCGGGTCGAATACCGCACGGAATTCGGTGATCTTCTGCCGCGCGTCATGCAGCTCTATCGTGAGACGCGCGAGCGGAGCGGATTACAGTTCGAAGAACTGACGCCGGCCTATTTTGAAGGGGTGCTGAAAGGCATGCCGGGCCGATCTTTTTGCGCAATGTATTTTGTGGGCGACGAACTGCTTGCTGCCAATCTGCTGATCCACGACGAGGACAGGTTGGTCGACAAGTTCTTCTGCATGGACGGTCAGAAGGGCAGGACCTACAATCTCTATTATCTCAGTTGGTTCGCCAATATCGAATATTGCCTGAGCCATCGCATGGGCCGCTATCAGAGCGGGCAGGCCTACTATCGCAACAAGGTTCGGCTTGGAAGCTGCCTGACGGCAAATGCGATGTATTTCCGCCATTCCAATTCACTGCTGCAATTCATCCTCAAGACGGTCTCGCCGCTTTTTGCCGCAGACGATGGTGGCGAGGTGCAAGAGTGAGAACGATGCGGCCGATCTGGCTGATGGTGCCGCTCCTGAACACGGCGCAACAGATATTGCTGAAGCAGAGCGCCGTCGATGCGGGCAGAGCGGGCGGAGCTTGGTTGGTCGATATTCTGTCGTCACACTGGTTCCTGGCGGCGATTGTCGCAGAGATCGTCTGCTTTGCCATCTGGATAAGCGTGCTCTCCGAGCTCGATCTCAGCAAGGCCTTCCCGCTCTCGGCCATCAGCTATGTTCTCATCATGGGCGTTGCCTGGCTCGCCTTTGGCGAGCCATTGCCGTTGCTTCGGCTTGCGGGCAGCCTCCTGATCCTGGTCGGTGTCTGGTTGATCGCAACGGCGTCGAGACCGGCCAGTTGAGCGGTTGAATGACGGATTTCAGAAGCTGACGTTGAAGGCCTTGGTGAGGGAGATGCCGATCACATTCTGGTTCTCACTGCCGAGCTTCGATGTGATCGGGCTGTTGGCCGCATCTCCGGTCAGGCGATCGAAGCGATCATAAATCTGCAGCGTCCAGGTCGGGGTCACATTATAGGCGGCGGAAACCGTAAAGCCGATCGACTTCAGGCCGCCCTTTGCATCGAAGGCGGGTAGGGCGCCGTTCTGCAAAGCTTCGCTCGACGAAATGCCGAAATAGGTCCGCATATAGGCGCCGTTGCCGAACGAAGCACGAGGGCCGGCCGAGAGCAGCCATCTGTCGCCGAGCGGCTGGAACCAATCGGCGCCGATATCGACGACGAGACCGCTGCCATTCGATAGGGCCTGGCGGATTTCGGAGCGGAATCGAAGCTGGTTCGGAATCGCCCAATATTGTGCAAAAATCCCGGCATCGACGTCCCAATCCACCGAGTGGATGCCTTTCAAGCGGTCATCATCGGATTGCGAACGGCTGTCGCGCAAACCGACTACCGGACCCGCTTCGAAGCCGCCGAAGTCGATAAGGCCATAATCGATATTGTCGTCCGGCGCGCTGTGCTCATCCGGTTCGTCGAAACGCCTGATATCGAAAGAGGGCAAGGCGCTGAAGCCATCATGCTTCGAGCCCGGAAATTTCGGACCGTACTCGACACTCGCACCCAATGTCACGATCCAGGTGCCGGAATCGGGTTGGTTGCGCGCGTCTCCGCTATCGGCGGCACGCGCTAGCGACGTGGTCAACAGCCCCCCCAAGGCGACAGAAAAAAGCGTAAGCCTCTTGGCTCTCATTCTCAACGAGATTGCTCTCCGGATAAAGCATCGCCCCTAGGCGCCACGATGCAGCCGAAAAATGGCCGCCAAGGCGAGGCTAGTCAATAGGCTATCTGCGCGAGGGCATGTCGGGGTCCTGATCCCTGCGCGATTATCATTCCATTGGTCGCCGCGGAGGCGACGCGGACTGTCTCGAAATTGCCAATCATCTTCGACATCCGCTTTCCTCGACTTGTTTGATACTCCTGCACACCTTACATCGCGCTGGCTCGCCTCAACCCGAACGGGGTTTGACCGATCTCGCGTCGCATCCATTGAGCGAGATGGGATTGATGTGCAAAGCCTGTTCGATGGGCAATCTCGCTGATACTGAGGTTTGTCGAGACCAACAATGCACGAGCTCTTTCGATTCGACGATGCAGCACATAGCGATGTACGGTCAAACCGGTCGCGGCCTTGAACCACGTACGCAGGTGCGAATTGCTGACACCGGCGACTCTGCTCAGCGTGTCGAGGCTCAAGCTGGTTTGAATCTGTTCTTCGATGAAGTCCATCACCCGCTTTAACTGAGCATCAGACAGCCGACGCTCAATGGCGGGAGCCGAGCATTCACGGCCCAATAGGCGCACCGCTATCGCGATGCCAATGCTCTCCGCGTACAATGGTCCGCTTGGCGAACCAGCTTGGTAGTCTGCCTGGATTGCACGCGTCAGGTGCTCAATCTGCTCGTCTCGGAGGAGGTGGCGCGTCTGGAGCCGGCCGGGTCCTTTTACACCGGCACTGTCAGCGACGTCCTGGAGGAGCGATTTGGGAAGGCTCAATATGATTGTGTCGAAATCGGACTCAGCATCGAATCCGCCAAGCTCTCCTGCAGCCAGCACATCTATGTCCCCTGCGCGACGCACGAAGTGTCTGTTCACCTGACCACAGTAGGAGCGTGTCGCGGGGCTCGCGTGAACAGCAACGCGGTGCCGATCCGCCTCCGGAAGAAGAAAGCTTCCGGCCCCAATTTTGAGAGACGCGATCGATACGCTACCCGACTGATATGCGGTGGAATGCAGGTTCACGGTGCCCTCCATAATTGGCGGAACGTGCTCAAAATTTGGCGATTACGGCGCGATTTTCAATCTGCTCCTTTGCAAACTGTGTTCATCGCAATGGTGAGCAGAGGTTGATATGAGCACTTATGTTGTTGTCGGAGCCGGTCCGGTTGGAGTTGAAACGGCGAGGCTACTTGGTGACGCGGGTCATGATGTTACGATCACAAGCCGAAGCGTCAATTTGGAGGATCAGACGAACGTAAGGACTGTCCGGGCGGACGCTTCCGACGCGGAAGCTTTCACGCAGGTGTGTAAGGGGGCAGATGCGATCTTCATGTGCGCGATGGCAGCATATGATCGCTGGCCGACGGATTTTTTCCCGATCATGGATGGTGTCACTCGCGCGGCTGAGAATGTCGGCGCAAAATTGATTGTCCTCGGAAATCTCTATGGCTATGGGTCGAACCCTGAGGGACTGCTCAGGCCCGACCAACCGCTCGACCCCAGCTCTCGCAAGGGCACCGTACGCACCATCATGTGGCAGCGGGCATTGCGGGCCAGTGTTCCCGCCATCGAGGTACGGGCGAGCGATTACCTTGGGAAGGGAGCAGTGACATATTTCTCGCTATTGGCGCTGCCGTCACTTCTGGCGTCGAAGCCCGTCACGTTCCTAGGCGACCTGGACGCGAAGCATGCTTGGTCATTCACCAAGGACGTAGCACGCACGTTGGTGGCCGCTGCAGAATATAGGGGCGCATGGGATCGCGCGTTCCATGTTCCGTCACACCATATCTCGCCCCGCGAGTTGATCCTGAGATCCGCGGCTTTCCTCGGTCAAGAGCCGCCCGCGCTCGGAACGTACTCACATGCGCAGATGGAAGAATTCGGCATGCACGAGCTTGTGGAGATGAGCTATCTCTTCGAAAGGGCGCTGCTGCTAGACGCCTCGGACACGGAGTCTCTCCTCGGCGTGAAGGCGAAGGAGATTGACGTGATGATCGCGGACACGATTGGGGAGCGCCAAAGATAGCTTTCCTTCATTCGCAATTCCTTCCGAGAAAACCGTGGGATTGATATGTGCATCGTCGCCGCTCGCTTCGGTACTTTGCATGAGGCGGGCGGCTGTTATAGGCTCTCCTGCGATGCTTTGCGCCAATTTAAGGCTCCTCCGTTCAACCGGATCCGCGATGCGGCTGCTTCTACCGAAGCAGGATTCCGACCTGCCAGAAAGACCATGGCGCCTCCGTTGGCAAATGTTTGTGCAACGGTGCTCCCCACCGCGCCGCCCGCGCCATGAACGACTGCAACTTTCTTGTTTAATCTCATCTCTAACGTCCTCTCGATATGGTGGCCACCACGGCCACCCCGATCCAAGGACTGACCGATGAGCTGAAATTCACCGGTCGTACGCGAGTTAGCCGCCCTCGAGCCGCTAGGCGAGCAAGACGTTTGCGGCTCAGAAATGAGGCCGACGTTACCGTCGACCCAGCCCATCGCGAAGCGGTTACCAATCCAACCGAATTGCAATTTTGCCGACGGGGCCGTGGGATTGCGCATAATACGCTTCCGCCAATTCTCCGATCCCGAACGTCTTGGCGAGGACGGGTTCGATCCGCGATGCCTGTATCGCCTGCATGGCCTTGGCAAAATCTTCTGCAGAGCCCGTATTGTTGCCCTGCACCCTGAGCGCTTTAACGATGATGGGCATCAGGTCGATTTCCAGAGCGGTGCCGGTGACGAAGCCAATTGTAAAGACGACCCCTCCATAGCGCGCCGCCGACAGAGAGCGGGGGAAGGTTGCCGTTCCCACGGTATCGAGGACGAGATCTGCGCCAAGGCCGTTCGTCAACGTGACGACGTCCTGATCCCAATTGGGGGAGGCCGTGTAATTGATTGTTTCGTCGGCGCCGATCTCGCGCGCATACGCGAGCTTTGCATCGGATGAGGACGTCACGATCACCCGGGCGCCTCGAGCCTTGGCAAGTTGAAGAGCAATCGTGGAGGCGCCCCCGGTTCCCAGAAGCACAACGTTTGAGCCCGGAACGATATTGGCGCAGGAAAGAGCGTTCCAGGCGGTTGTTGCCGCGATTGGCAGTGTTGCTCCCTGCTCCCACGAAAGGTGGTCAGCGAGTCTAACGACTGATTGGGCATCTACGGTCGCGATCTCCATCAAGGACCCAGGAAGCGTAACACCGCGGGTGATCCCAGCCTTTTCCACTGATCCTCGGCCAGAGAACCACATCGCTTTGGGATGTAGGGCCACCCGGTCACCGAGGGCGACGCCGGTGGCGCCATCACCGATCGCGATAATTTCGCCGACGCCATCGGCCACAGGCACCAGCGGATAAACAATGCCAGGATATTGCCCGAACGCCACAGCAAGGTCGAGAAAATTGAGGCTCGCCGCGTGCATGCGGACAAGCAATTGCCCATGGCCGGGCGGTGGCGGATCGGGAAGGTCTATTCTTTTCAACTGGTCCAACGACGGGCCGCCGAGTGATATTGCGAACATCGAGTTTGCCTCTTTTGAGTTTCACCAAGCCGAATATGATACTGCAAGAAAAAACTGGAATAGGGATAATCGGCAGGTTATAACTGCAAAATATGCAGCAATCTTTCCATCTTCCTGATATCGAATGTCTGACTGCGTTTGTGGCCGTCGCAGAGGCCGGATCATTTAACGCGGCGGGACAGCGGCTACACCGGGATGCAACCGTTGTATCCCGGCGGGTAAACTCACTCGAGGAGATCCTTGGCGTGAGGCTTCTGGAGCGTTCGACACGTCGGACGGCACTTACGGAGGCCGGGGAGGCCTATCTTCACAGGATTCGCCCGCTGCTACAGGGACTGGTTGCTGCGGGCCAAGAAACCGAGCGATTTTCGGACGGTGAACCGCGCGGGAGGCTCAGGCTGGCTTTGCCTGGCAGCTTTGGCCGAATGTGGTTGATGTCCCTTCTTGTCGAGTTTCGCGAGACGTTTGCGACGGTGTCGCTCGACGTTTCTTTCTCAAACCGCTTCGTGGATCTTATCGGTGAAAACTTCGATCTCGCAATTCGTCTGGGCGTTTTGCCGGACTCGCGGTTGGTGAGCCGTAAGCTTGCTGACCGGAAGCGAGTGATTGTCGCTTCACCGGACTATCTCTCCAAGCGAGGCACGCCAGCCACGCCACAGGATATTCTGGCGCATGATTGCCTGATCTTCACGGGAAAGGCCAACCCCAGCGCCTGGGAATTTACAGCGCCGCGGGGAGGTCAGCTTTCCATCCCGATCACCGGCCACTTCGCGTCGGATGATGCGGAAGCGCTGGTGCACGCGGCGGTCGCAGGACATGGTTTGCTCTATGCGACGGACTGGCTCGTCGGCCGCGAGCTTGCCGACGGTCGTCTTGTCAGCGTCCTGGATCGATTCCCAATTCCCGACGAGGGCGCCATCTACGTCGTTCATCCGTCCACGCAGCACATCCCAAACAAGACACGCGCCTTCGCTGACTGGATCACGCAGCGATTTTCGCAGCCCCTTCCGTGGCAGTTGCGACAGACGTCGTGAGGGCGCCGCCGTCTCAGGTTCGGTGCGGAGCGCCGAAGACGGAGTTGGCCGGCAGGGGGAAAGTGATCCTTGAGGTTCGTCCTCCAGCGCGAGCACGTGAATGGAATGAGCTAACCAAGGGCCATCGCGAAATCTTCCCACTTCAGCTCACCTAAAGGACCAGTCGGCGGAAACGCAGAGGCCGCAATAACAAGGATGTCGGGGAGCACTGCTCTGAAGACGGTTTGCGGTGCCTCGTCGTTCGGCGTGTCGAGTTGCAGGATGTCGACCGAAGGGAAACCCGCGGCCAGTTTGTCAAGGTCTTCGCGGTTCCGCGCCACCGAAAAGGCCCCTGGGCCGATATGACTAAATACAAAGCCGCAAGTTGCTAAATTGTGTCATTTTCGCATCACTTTCCATAAGGTTGTAAAAAACCGGTTGGCAATGGCGAATTGGTTCGGTACAAAATACTAACCGCTCCAGATCGAACATAAGGGAGGCGTTGCATGAGACCAGCAATCATCGAAACCTTCCTATGTGGAATGTCCCGACACTAGGTCATTTCCATTCGCGGCCCGCCTCGAGCGCGCGACACGCGGTTTTATGTCTCTTCATAGCCCGATTGATCTGACGGGATCACTTCGTCTCCCGTACGGGCTGTGCCCTTTAACTCTCTATTTTGAGGACCGGCTACCGAGATACGGGCCGGGCTGGTTAAAATGACTCGCAAGAAGCTCGATTTTCGCGCTGATGCCTATCGCCACGTGCTCGGCTTTGTTTTCCATCATTGGACCCATCGGCCGGCATTGGTCGGCATGATCATGATGCTTGTGATCTCAAGCACGCTGGCCGAAGTCATGGTGCCGGTGTTTTCCGGCCAGATCGTCGATGCCATTGCAGGCAGCAATGGGATTGATGGTGCCCTGCGCGCCTTTGTCATCGTCGTGGCTCTGGGCCTGACCAGCGTGGCACTGCGCTGGTTCATCTTCAATGGCATCATCCGGCTGACGCTGCGCACAATGGCGGATGTGGTCAACAATGGCTTCCACAAGGTGCAACGGTTCTCAACCGACTGGCACGCCAACAGCTTTGCCGGTTCGACGGTGCGCAAGATTACCCGTGGCATGTGGGCGCTCGACTCGCTCAACGACCTGCTCCTGGTAGCCTTGTTGCCGTCCATCGTCATGCTGGTCGGCGCCAGTATCGTGCTAGGAAGCTACTGGCCGATCATGGGCCTGGTCGTGAGCGTGGGGTCGCTCATCTATATTGGAGTGACTGTGACGCTCTCCATGGGTTTTGTGTCGCCGGCGGCAAGGCTTGCCAATGCTTGGGACACTAAGCTTGGTGGTGCGCTGGCGGATGCCATTAGTTGCAACTCAGTGGTCAAAGCCTTCGGCGCCGAGAGCCGCGAAGAGACGCTACTGGCCCACGTGCTCGCCAAATGGGACAGCCGTACGCGGCGAACATGGAAGCGCGGCACATTGAGCGGCACGATCCAGGGCTTCATGATGGTTTCCATGCAGGCCGGTATCTTGGGAACGGGCTTGATTATGTGGCAGCAGGGGCTGGCGACAGCCGGGGACATTACCTTCGTGCTGGCAATGTTCTTCGTCCTGCAGGGCTATCTGCGCGATGTAGGCCAGCACATCCGCAATCTGCAGCGGGCCGTCAACGACATGGAAGAATTGGTGCTGCTCGACAAGATGCCGCTGGGTATCGAGGACAAACCGCGCGCAGCGCCGATCAAGATTGGCAGGGGTGAGATTGTCTTCGACCGAGTCACCTTCCAATACGGCGCTCATCCCAACCCGCTTTATGAGGATTTTTCGGTCACCATCAAGCCGGGCGAGCGCGTGGGACTGGTGGGACATTCGGGCTCGGGCAAAACGACCTTCGTCAAGCTCATCCAGCGTCTCTATGACGTGAAGTCGGGCTCGATCCGCATCGACGGGCAGGATATCGCCCAAGTCAAACAGTCAAGCCTGCGCGGCCAGATCGCCATCGTGCAGCAAGAGCCCATTCTGTTCCATCGCACGTTGGCGGAAAACATCGCCTATGGTCGGCCGAACGCCTCACGGCGCGAAATCGAGCAGGCGGCGAAACAGGCCAATGCGCACGACTTCATCATAGACCTGCCCAAGGGTTATGAGACGTTGGTGGGGGAACGTGGCGTCAAGTTGTCGGGCGGGGAGCGGCAGCGTGTCGCCATTGCCCGGGCGTTCCTGGCTGATGCGCCCCTGCTGATTCTGGACGAGGCGACATCGAGCCTCGACAGCGAGAGCGAAGTGCAGATCCAACAGGCCATGGAACGTCTGATGGACGGCCGCACGACGCTTGTCATCGCGCACCGGCTGTCCACGGTGCGAGCGCTGGACCGACTGCTGGTCTTCGACAAAGGAAAGATTGTTGAAGAGGGCGACCACCAGACGCTGATCCGGTTCAATGCAGGCATCTATCGCCGGCTGTTCGAGCGGCAGG
Organism: Rhizobium sp. YAF28; assembly: GCF_052113285.1. Lineage (NCBI taxonomy): Bacteria > Pseudomonadati > Pseudomonadota > Alphaproteobacteria > Hyphomicrobiales > Rhizobiaceae > Rhizobium > Rhizobium sp. YAF28. Next base: position 269,221 of record NZ_JBFRCX010000008.1, read on the forward strand.
CGCTGGAGCTAACCAAGGGTCTGGTGGCCTGACGGAAAACACGGGTGGTGGCTTAATTGGCGCCGCCAATCCACTGTTGTCTCAGGAAGGTCTCTTGCCGGGTGCCCACCCGGCAAGAGACAAGATCGTACAGAAGCACGTCTGTGCAGATACAAGGGAGATTGCAGGCTCAAGATGCGAGCCAGCGGCCATTCCGTGCATAAGTGCAGATGGTGCTGCACGATGTCGCCGGATGTCCTGCCGACAATTGACCCAACTATTTCTGTGGACCAGATGGGTCCGATGCATTCAAAGTTCTGTCGTTCTACCAATTGGGGGAGGGGACCCGTCAAGGATGAAGCAGATTTACACGACTCTGGGACCAAAGCGTCGCGAAGAACTCGGGATGATTCTCCCGCACGAGCATGTGTTCGTCGATCTTAGAACGCCTGATCAGCCCGGCTATGCCGAGGCGGAGACAGACGCCGTTGTGGCACTGATGGTCCCACAGATTGAGGCGATCAAAAGACAAGGCGTTACGCTGCTCGTCGAGTGCACGACCGGTGGTGTCGGAAGACGTGCTGACATTGATCTTGCTGTGTCGAAGGCAGCCGACTTTCCGATCGTCGTCCCGACCGGCAACTATCGCGAGCCATGGATACCCGCTTGGATAGTCGAGGCTAGTGAGAGTGATCTCGAACAGTGGATGGTAAGTGAGCTCACCGAGGGAATGGAGGACACCGGTGTACTGGCGGGATGGATTAAGCTCAGCGCTGGCGACGATGGAATTACGCCGCTCGAAGCCCGTATCCTGCGCGCAGCGGCAAGAGCATCCGTGCGGACCAATGCGGTGATCGGCTCGCATACAATCCGGGGACGCGTTGTGATGGATCAGTTGGACATTCTTCAGTCAGAGGGCTGCGCACCAGAGCGCTTCATATCCATTCACACTCAAGAGGAAAAAGACTTCGGGCTTCACCGGGCACTGGTGGAGCGCGGTGCGTGGATCGAATACGATCATGTGGGAAGGGCTCCAGACCAAGAACTGGTCGCAATGATAATGCGCGCCCTTGAAACCGGGCTGGGCGAGCACCTGCTCATAAGCCACGATCTCGGCTGGTATGATCCTGCGCAGCCCGGTGGTGGAATCCCGCGACCTTACACGCACCTTGTCGAGAACCTGCTGCCAGCGCTCACAATCGCGGGCGTAAGCCAGGATGCGATCCGCCAACTCACCGAAATCAATCCCTTCGAGGCATTCGCACGCTGAAGAAAGGCGCAGTTCTCGTTTCTGGACGTTGCTGCGATTGTTTTGCCAGGAAGAGCGAAGGCTTCCTGTCTGGCTTTGTACGAGGGGTTGCCGAAGGCGCCCAGACCTATCTCATCTGGCTCCGGGCGGTTAAGGAAGGACTTTAAAATATAGATTTTCTTCTTGCTGCACGGACCAATGTGTCTCCGCTGGCCGGGATCATCAGGTGTTGGGCAATGCCGGGTGAAGGCTGTCCTCTCAATGCCTCGCTTCCGCGCAACCAGCGATCACGGTTGTTACGGGTCGTGGTGAGAAGATGTGACAAGATGTGAGCGAAATTCCTGAATTGTGGCAGGTGTTCGCCAATTTCGATGAACACATACGGATAGTGGCTACACAGAGCCGCTTTTTAGGAAAACCACCATGTCTATGTTTCGCAAAATCGCCGCAACAGGTCTTATCTCCCTGACCCTCGCAGTTGGCTCCATCGCAACGCCCGCACTGGCTCACGGTGGAGGCGGAGGTCACGGAGGCGGAGGCAACGAGGGAGGGGGGCACATGGGAGGGGAGCACATGGGAGGATTCAGTATGGGCCATTTCGACAGGGAAGGAAACCGCGGTGCGTTTTTTGCCCACGACCGCTTCGATGGACGGTTTAGGGATCGCGGGCCGTTCTTCCTGGGCAGCAACGACGACTATGATCGCTGCTATTGGCAATGGGACGCCGAGCGCCCCGGGCGCCCGGTCAGGACCGAGGTATGCTACTAGTGGACGCGAAACGTAAGGTCCTTCTTACCAGCCGATGACAGGCACGAAGCAAAACCAGCAGTCCACCGTGCTTGGCCTTCCAGCTCAAACCTTGCCGCAGCTTTCTTCCTACAATGCTGCGGCAACGGCGATCGGCGGAGTTTAGGACAAGTGTGTCCTGCGCCTCGAAGCGTGCGGCATCCCTTACAGGTTCGCAGTGACACCAATGTGTTCGTTCACGGCTCCCCGGACTCAATCCTTTTCTCTGGCGCGGTGCAACGACGGCCGTGCTTTTCAAGCGATATAAGGTCTAATCGATGTCAATGCGAAATAGCCTCAATCCCGGACATCATGTCGTCGATATCGACGGAATTCAGCAAAGCTTTCATGTCGCGGGCCAGGGGCCGGTCATGGTCGTTCACCCTGGCGGCCCAGGGATCCACTGGCAATATCTTCGCATGGGTTTTTTGGAGCGGCATTTTACCATGCTCTACCTTGAGCCGATCGGCACCGGTGGCTCGGGCCGGTTGGCGGAGCACCCCCATGGCTATACCGTCGAACGCTTCGCCAAACAGCTGGGCAGGTTCCTCGAAACACTCGATCTTTCGAACGTTGTGCTTCTTGGCCATTCCCACGGAGGATTCGTCATCCAGCAATATACGATCGAGCACCCGGATCGCGTATTAGCGATGATCCTGTATTCCTCGTCGGCGGTGACAGGGAGTGACTTCATGGCGGCGGCCGCAGACGGTGTGCGGAGTTTTGCTGATCGCCACCAGTTGGAGGGACGGGCAGTACTGCGAGCGTGGCAGTCGGTTCCGAAAATGTCGAGCGACGAACACTATACCGAGATCATGCGCGACCTGCTTCCCGCTTACTTTGCCGACGATGTTCACGAGAAGCTTGATCTTGGAGTATTCCGCTTGCGGATAAAGGCGACAATTCTGATCGGCAATAATGAGCCGTTTGACGTCCGCTCAAGACTTCAGGACCTTTCCGTACCGGCGCTTGTTCTGGTCGGAGCTCACGATTTCATATGCGGTCCGAAATGGGCAAGAACCCTGGGTGACAGCTGCTCGAATTCGGAGCTGGTGCACTTCTCCCAAAGCGGTCATTTCGCGCACTTGGAACAGCCGGAAGAATTCTTAAACGCCGTCCTCGCATTTTCTGAAGCTCACGGACTGACCCCGCGATGAAGTTGTGCCTGATCTGCTATGTCAGCGCGAGAAGATTCATTCAAAAGTAGCTCTCGGAGATTATAGACATCAGCATCCCGGTTGTTTTTCGGTTTGACGATGGATCTTGCTACAGTTCTTCTTCTTCACAAGTGCTCCTTCATAGTCGGCGCCATCTGCTGTTTCTACGTCAGGTGGCGCTCCAGAGAGCCAGGTCTCGATTTTCTGGCCATCGGCGACGGCCTTCTTGCCGTTGCATCCACGCTTGCCGGGGTCGGAGAACAGGGCATACTGCCATATGAGATTTGGACTCTGGCAAGCTTTTCCATCGGTGTCACAGGTTATGCGTTGATGACGACGGGACTGATCCAGTTGAGCCGTCGCGGGCGAAAGCGTTCGGATTGCCTTCTGGTGGGTTTCTCCCTCATCTTTTCCGTCGTTGTTGGTTGGATGCATTGGTATGCGGATAACCAAACGCGCGCCGCAATATTCAATGCGAACACCGCGGCTTTCCTTGGCATCTCCTGTGTTGTCATCTTACGGGATTTCTTCCTCGACCGCCTGCCGGCGAGATTGGGTCTGCTTGCATCACTCGCTGCTGCCATGGGCTTTTCGACGCTGGTCACTGTCGGAATGATCTTTCCGCAGTATGGGCCGGTCGAACCCCGCTATGCCTTTTTCATGCTCATCATTTGCCATTTCTCCGTCGCGCTTTTCGTGGTTGTCCTGGTCCAGGAACGCGCAGAAACTCAGCTCAGAAGTCTGGCAAATACCGACGCGCTGACGGGAATCCCAAACCGGCAGCACTTCCTGGCATCCCTTCCGAGCGAGCTCAGGGGAGGCGACGCTTTCATCATGATAGACATCGACCACTTCAAGAGTGTCAACGACCGCTACGGCCACGAAACTGGCGATGAGGTTCTTGTCGGTGTCGCCCAAGCCATCGCCACAGCCGCTGGACGCAAGGTCACGCTTGGCCGTCTTGGTGGCGAGGAGTTTGCGCTGTTTCTGCGTGATCAAACCGAAGAAACTGCTGTTGCCAAGGCGGATCAAATCCGCAGGACGGTCAATGCCTCGGCATTCGCATCTGGCGCGGAGACTATAGTGCCGAGTGTGAGCGCGGGCGTTGCCGTTTGGAGAGGCGATTGCAATGCACAGAAGCTGCGGGATCAGGCAGACCAGGCACTCTACCTTGCGAAGCGAGGCGGCCGTGACCGAGTTGAGCTATATGCAGATCCACAAAGCATGGAAGAACGCCCCTCAAGCGCGACGGCAACGACCGCAACCCAGCATTCGAGCGGATCCGAACATCCCCTGGGGGAGCTTGCCGCTTAGCAGCAATTATCAGGTAGCCGGCTCTGTTGGCGTCGCTCCCATATCCCTGCCCAGCCATCTCACCTGCAGTGGCTGTTCGCCTCTTGCAAACTCCTCCTCACGAAAGGAGGGGGAGGCGGTTGTTTTTCGGAGCTGGGCCAAGCTTGGACCGCTCCAACCGGTGTGGCCGGGCCCATTCGCGCCGCGCTTCCCCGGAAAGCACGAGACCATGACCCAAGCGGTCCGGCGCGTAGGCGAAGCCGTCGCGGATCTCGATCGGCGTCTCGACCAGGTGGTCAAAGTTCTGGAAGGAATATTCCAGCCATTCGACCTCCGGCAGTGCGACAGCCATGTGCACACCGATCTCCAGGAAAGTATTGCCGAGGCTGACCGGCACGCCCAGTTCGGCGGCCAGCCAGCCGATCCGCATGACGTCCGTCACCTGGCCGTGAACGTTCAGAATGTCGGTGCCGTGATGGTCGAGCAGGATCCTCTTGCCGGACAGGTCGAGATATTCCCCGCTGTTGATCTGTGTCCAGTTGACGGCGTGACGCAGGGTTTGCAAACCCTCGAAATCGTGGCGCAGAATGGGATCCTCCACCCAAAGGAGATCGTGCCCTGCATCGCGTATTGCCGTCAGCTTGACCAGGGCCTCCTTGGAGCTCCAGGCTTCGTTCGGATCGATCATGATCTGCGATCCCTCCGGCACGACCTTCTTCAAGAGTTCGAGGCGACGAAGGTCGCGGGCAAAATCGGGATGACCAACCTTAATCTTGAAGGCCGTGTAGCCGATGCTTGCAGCATGCGCGAACAGCGCGCTGAAGGCGTCGTCGCTCAGGTGGAAATCAAGGCCGCTCGCATAGGCGCGGACGCGGTTGCGTCGGCTTCCGAGAAGACGGTGCAAGGGCATGCCCGCCTGCTTGGCGCCGAGTTCCCAGAGAGCCACCTGCAGCGCTTCGTGGAACGGCAGGGAGTAGGCGCGCTGGTTGCCGCCGCGCGGCCTGTTCACGCGATGAACCAGTCCGATCGCCTTTTCTCCCTTGATTGTCGGCCAGACCTCGCTCTCAAAAACGGCCTCGATCTCCGCCTGATCCGGCAGAGGATAAAAAAGCGTCTGGATGAATCCGAGCCCCACCTCGCCTGTGTCCGAGATCAGTTCGAGTGCTGCGACGTTGGTCTCGTCGGCGCGAACCTGGCTGTCGCCGATTACGCGGTCGCGGGCAAACTGAAATCGGGTTATACGGAAGTGGGAGAGAGACATCGCAGCGCTCACTGATCGTTTAAAATGTTGATCTGATCGATCAGAAAGGTGATATCGGACCTATGAAGAAACTGCAAGAGCCAGATGTCGCGAAGTCGGCGATCGGGGATGCCGCAGCAATGCGCCTCAGCGACATAGCCTATGAGCGCATCCTGGAAAGCCTGTTCGAAAGGAAGGTGCCTGTGGGTGCCTTCATCTCGCAGAACGAGCTGTCGGCAATTGTTGATGTTCCCGTGGCACCCTTGCGCGACGCGCTGCGGGTGCTGGAAGCGGAGGGCATTCTGACCATCCATCCTCGCTCGGGCATCCAGTTCGTCCGCCCGGGCATGGAACTGACGCGCTCCACCTATCAGTTCCGCTCGATCGTCGAGCGTGCGGCTATTCGGGTGTTTGCCGAGGAGGGCGACGAGCACCTGATGAATGCCCTGGAAGTCAGGCATTCAAGGCTTATTCGCCAGCTTGAGCGCAACGGCATAGGGCCGGAACAGCTTCTGGAGACGGACGCGCTTGAATTGGAGTTGCACGGCGAGATCATCAAGGCCCTGCGCAATCCGCTGATCGACAGTGCCTACAGGCGCATGCACAACTATCTGCGTCTTCTGCGGCTCGAGCGAAAGGTCACGACGCCGATCCTTGTGCGCACGTTGAAGGAGCACCTCGATATCCTCGAAGCATGCAGCACGAGGGACGCGGATGCTGCCGAAAGGGCCCTGATCGCGCACTTCCAGGCTGCCGTACAACGCAATCTCGGTCTTGTCTGAGCGTTTCTGCATTCGCTGTCTTCGAGCGAGCGTGTTGCGGGATTTCCAAAACGATGATATTGCCGTCTGATCGATCAGATTGATGGTCTGATATCTCGGGAGGAGATGGTAGTGCAACTAAGCAAGCGTGAATTCCTGATAGCCTCGGCAGCTCTGAGCCTGGCGGCCAGCCTTCGCAGCGCCAACGCCGCCACCGCCATCAACTACTGGCACCATTTCGCCAGCCAGTCGGAGATGGCCGGACTCGCAAAGATCATCCAGCTTTTCGCGGCAGCAAATTTGGATGTGACGGTGACCCAGGAGGGCATCCCCAACTCCGAATATATGGCGAAGGTTTCGTCGGCGGTCGTTGCCGGAGGGCGCCCCGACACCGGCATGGTGATCGCCGAGCGTTTTGCTGACCTCACGGCGATGGGAGCGTTGATTGACATCAGCGCGCGCGTCAACAATTGGGCCGGCAAGGCGAACCTGCCCGACAACCGCTGGACGGGAATGTCGCAGGATGGTGCTATCTACGCAGTTCCAGCCTACGCCTTTGTCGACTGGATGTACTACAGAAAGGACTATTTCGAGGAAGCTGGGCTTTCCGCTCCTCCCAAGACCTTCGAGGAATTCCTGGTCGCTTGCCGAAAGCTGACAGATCCTTCCAAGAACCGCTATGCATTCGGGATGCGCGGCGGCGCCGGGGCTTTCAAATACGTCATCGACGTGATGGAAGCGTTCGGCTCGCCGCTCGTCAAGGATGGCCAGGCCGCCATCGACAAGCCGGCCGCCGTCGAGGCGATCACCTTCTACGCCGATCTCTTCCGCAAGGAGAAAGTGGTTCCGCCCAGCGCGCCGAACGATAGCTACCGGCAGATCATGGAGGGCTTCAGGACCGGTCAGACGGCGATGGTCTGGCACCATACCGGTTCGCTCATCGAGATCTCTGCAGCACTCAAACAAGGCGAGCAGTTTTCCACCGCACCGATGCCTGCGGGTCCGAAGGCGCATATTGCCCGCGTCGCCTACGCAGGCAACGGGATATTCAAGGAAGACAATGTCGAAGCCGCGTGGAAGTGGATCAGCTTCTGGGGCGAGACCGATGCGGCCATCGCGCTTCTTGAGGCAACGGGATATTTCCCGGCCTCCACGGCAGCGTTGAAGGACGAGCGCATCACGGGCAACCCGATCTACAACGCGGCAACGCAGACACTGGAGTTCGGGCGCCTGCCCAACAGTTTCGTCGGCGCCGCCGGTTGGTCGGAGAATGTCGTCAATCCGACCTTCCAGGCAGTCCTCACCGGTCAGTTGACGCCGGAGCAGGCCGTGGACCGTATCATCGAAGGCCTCGAAGCCGCCCTTCGCTAACCTCGTTCAGGCGCGATGTCCCACAAGGGGCGCGCGCCTTAATCAAGGACGGCGCATCGCCGACATCCAATGACATCAGCCTCATACCGCCAACCGCTTCGCCGCCTTGGCGAACTCTCGGAAACACGCTCCTGGGTCTATCTTCTCCTGTTGCCGAGCCTCCTTCTGCTACTCCTCGTCGTCGCTTATCCGACGATCTATGGCTTCGTCATCAGTGCGCGGGAAATGCGCCTCACCCGGCCCGGCCTCAACGGCTGGGTGGGGATGAAGCACTATGTGGCGATGATGTCCGATCGCGTGTTCTGGATCTCGTTGAAGAACACTGCGATATGGGTGATGGCGGCGATCGCCGTCGAGATGACGCTCGGCTTCATCGCTGCCGTTGCGCTGAACCGAAATCTGCCGGGGACGAAGATCTTCGGCGTTTTGATCCTGCTGCCCTATTTCCTTCCGAATGTCGTGGCCGGACACATGTGGGCCCTGCTTCTCGACCCGCGACTTGGTGTCATCAATGACATCCTCGTCCGGATAGGCGTGCTCAATACCTACAAGGCATGGTTTGCCGACCCGAGTACCGCGCTTGCGGCCACGATCCTTGTCGAAGCCTGGCACGGTTTTCCGTTCTTTGCTCTGCTGTTTCTCGCTGGTCTTAAGGGGATTCCCGAGGACCTTTACAAGGCTGCTGCGGTAGACGGTGCCGGATCCTTTACGAAATTCCGGTTGATCACGGTGCCGATGCTGAAAACGGTGATTGCCGCTGCAGTCATCCTGCGTGTCATCAGCCTTGTCAATTCTCCCGATCTTCTATTGGTCCTGACCGGCGGCGGCCCCGGAAACGCGACGCAAGTGCTGTCACTCTATGCTTTTCAGACCGCTCATCGGGATTTCAATTTTGGCTATGCCGGCGCTCTGTCGGTCGTGATGTTCCTGATCCTGATGATCTTTGCGACGATCTACATCCGCCTGTCACGCATAACGAAAGAATGATCCATGTTTCGAACCAAACACAGCAGGCGTTTGGCAGCCGATGTTCTCACCTACATCGTCCTGTGTGCGCTCGGGACCTTCTGCCTTGGTCCGATCCTCTGGATGTTCCTGACCTCACTGAAGGCAGAGACGGACATCGTCACCTCGCAGATGCAGTATATTCCCCAGCACGTGACATTTCAGAACTATGTGGCGATCTGGACGCAGTCCAACTTTCCGGTATTGATCACCAATAGTCTGATCGTAACGATCGTCACCGTCGCCATCTGCGTCGTTGCCGGCACGCTGGCCGCTTATGCGTTTGCACGGATGACATTCCGCGGTCGCAACAGCCTGATGCTGGGCTACCTGCTGATCCGCATGTTCCCCGCCGTGATGATGATCATCCCGCTCTATGTGATGATGAAGACCGTGGGGCTGGTGGACAGCCGTTTCGGCCTAGCGCTTGCCTATACCAGCTTCCTGCTGCCGCTCTTCGTGTGGATGCTCAAGGGCTTCCTGGACGCCGCACCAAAGGAGCTGGAAAGCGCTGCGCGCATCGACGGGTCGACGCGTCTCGGCGCCATGGTCCGCATTGTCTTGCCGCTAGCGCGGAATGGTCTCCTCGCCAGTTCCGTCTTCATCGCCATCGCCGCCTGGAACGAGTTCATTTTCGCCCTCATGCTGACCACCGGGCAGGGGTCACGCACGTGGCCCGTCGGGCTCCAGCTGATGGTCGGTGAATTCCAGCTTCCCTGGGGCGTTCTGGCCGCCGGAGGCATCCTCAGCATCCTGCCCGTCATGCTTCTTTTTGCAATCGTCCAACGGGCGATGGTCCAGGGGCTTACTGCCGGTGCGATCAAGGGTTGAAGGGACAATATCGAATGGCTACGCTCTCACTCAAAAACATCCGAAAGTCCTACGGCGCGCTTGAAGTTCTTCACGGGATAGATGTCGAGCTGGAGGACGGCGGTTTCCTTGTTCTGCTTGGACCATCCGGCTGCGGCAAGTCGACCTTGCTCAACATTATCGCTGGGCTCGACGATTCCTCCAGCGGCGATATCGCCATCGGAGGTCGCTCGGTATCGGCTCTGCCGCCGAAAGACCGCAATATCGCGATGGTCTTCCAGTCCTACGCGCTCTACCCGACGATGTCGGTCGAACGTAACATCGGTTTTGGTCTGGAGATGCGCGGTGTGCCTGCGGATCAGCGGCGCGAAGCCGTGGCGCAAGCGGCCGACATGCTGCAGGTCACGCATCTCCTCGATCGCAAACCGGCAAACCTGTCCGGCGGGCAGCGCCAGCGCGTTGCAATGGGCCGCGCAATCGTCCGGAATCCGGACCTGTTTCTGTTCGACGAGCCGCTTTCCAATCTTGATGCCAAGCTCAGGGTCGAGATGCGCACCGAGATCAAGAGGCTCCACGAGCGTCTCGGGACCAGTATCGTCTACGTGACGCACGACCAGATCGAAGCCATGACACTCGCCACCAAAGTGGCGGTCATGAAAGGCGGCCACCTTCAGCAGCTGGCCGATCCGCGAACCGTCTACGAGCGCCCCGCCAACATGTTCGTCGCCGGCTTCATCGGCTCACCGGCCATGAATTTCCTCCACGGGCGCGTGGTCGGAAGCGAGGGTGGCTGGCAGTTCAGGGCGGAAGGCGTAGCGCTGGAACTTGGATCCGGCAACGGTGGATTGACCGAGCGAGACCTGATTCTCGGTGTTCGTCCGGAGGAGTTCAAGGTTGTGCAGGGATATGGCGCCTTCAATGGCGTCATCGATGTGGTCGAGCCGACGGGACCAGATACGATCCTGACGACGGTCATCGGTCGCCAAACCGTTATCGCCCGGGTGGAGCCACGTTTTGCCGGGAAAAGGGGAGAGCCAATTGCCTTTGCTGTGGACCCATCGAGTGTCAGTCTCTTCGATGCAGAGACGCAGCTGAGGCTATAGTGCAGACGTAGATTGGCCTCCTGTCGCGTCGCAGCGTGGAGGCGAATGTCATCATTGACGGACAGTTTTGGATTATCACGCCTTCTTCGCGAGACGTTGCCCGTTGAAAGTTTCAGAAAAGAACGAGCGACAGCAAAGACAAAATCAGTGCCGGAAACATGACGACAGTTCCGAGCTTCAGAAACTGCCACGCGCTGACGTGTAGTCCCTCGCGGCGAAGGACAGACAACCACAATATTGTCGCCAAGGATCCGGTGACGGAAAGATTGGGGCCGAGATCGACTGCGATCAGCACCGCTCCGGCGATCTTGTCTGAGACATGCGCCGCCTGCACCGCGCTTCCCGCAACCAGGCCTGCTGGAAGATTGTTAACAAGGTTGCAGATAATCGCAACAAGCACGCCTGCAATGCCGGCCGCCTGTGTTTCCGATGTTGCAGCGAGCAGGGCCAGTTGGTCTGAGAGCATGGTCGTCAGGCCGGTGCGATCCAGGGCTTCCACGACGACGAACAAGCCAGCGACCAGAGGCAGGACGCTCCAACTGACGCCCTTGAAGGTCTCGATTGGACTTTGCCGGGTCAGCGCCAGGACGAGCACCGAGGTAATCGTGCCGGCGAGAAAGGTCGGCATACCCAAATCAATATGCATCGCCGATGCGGCGATAAGAATGATGGCCGTCAGGACAATTCCCCACCCGGCCAGCCGAGCGCTCGCCGAAAGGATCGGCCTGGCCACATTTTCGGCAACGCTGTCCGAAGCAAGAGCCCGGCGCTGGGTCCAGTAAAGGCAGCCAAATGTAACCACGATCGAAACGATCGACGGAAGCATGAAAGTCGACATCCAGCGCGCCAGGGGCGGCATCTCGCCGCCAGCAAAGATTACCAGATTGGCGGGATTGGAGATGGGGAGGACAAAGCTCGCCGCATTGGCGATGAAGGCGCAAGTCAGGAGGTAGGGCATTGGGTCCCGAACCCGGGCAGCCCGGCAGGCAGCGAAGACGGCTGGGGTGAGAACAACGGCCGTCGCATCATTTGAGAGAAAGACCGTCACGATAACGCCAACCACATAGACAAGTAGGAACAGGCGTCTGGGGGAGCCGCTGGAGTGCGCTGTGGCGATCGCTGCAATCCAGTCGAACAGGCCTTCCCGACGAGCGAGTTCCGATAAAAGCATCATCCCGATCAGAAAGAGATATACGTCGCCGCCTTTCGAGATCCCCGCGATGACATCGTGTGGTCCAATCAGGCGAAAGGCAAAGAGCAACAAGGCGCCAAATATGGCCCATACCGCTTCCGGCCATCGGAATGGACGAACGACCACACCCATGGCGGTCAAGCCGGCAATGCTCCAGGTGATGGCGTGTTCTGTCATTCAGTCGCTGTTTTCGGTTGGCAGGCCGGCTTTTATCAGCCGACACGGCAGGCGCAAGAGAATTATCTCGGGGACGTTTGCCCGGGCCAATCGGAAGCACCAAGCGAGAAGGCCGATTTTCAGTTGCGCCAGGCCGCTGGCCGCAGACTGGTGTTAGCTCCCGCAGGATCGGCACAATACAAGGCTTTTGGTGTGGTTGGATCGGTCAAAACGCTAGGCGTCAAAGGCGCTCTTGACCGAAACCACCTGATCCTGATCAAGATTAGTCCTTGGACATCACCGGGCGTATGCAATTGTTTTGCCGAGGATTCGGCCGATAGCCGTTTCCGGCAGACCAAGATCGCGAACGCTACTCATATGGTTGGAGCCTTCGAGCCTTTCGTTGGTCACCGACAGTCCTTGCTGTCGCAAGCGCAATGCGAAGGCGTCAGCCTGCTGATGAAACGGCGGCGTTTCTTCAGCACCGATCGCGATAGTGGCATGACAGCCCCCGTCATAGGTGTGCAGCATCGGCGAAAAGTCGGCAACCTCTCTATCGGTGATGGCTATCTCTGAACGCAGAAACGATGACTGCAGGGGCTTCAGGTCGTAAAGGCCGCCAAGCAGGAGAGCCGCCGACACGCCCGAGAAAGCCTCCTGTCGATGAAACAGGAAGCTCGCAAGATGCGCACCGGCGGAATGACCGCTGACCGTAAAGCGCGATCCATCGCCGCCGTGGCTCGCGATATGTTTGAGCACCCATTGCTTGGCCCGCCGAACCTGGTCGACGAGCACCTCCATCCGGACATGCGGCATCAGGGCGTAATCAACAATGACGGCGATTGCCCCTTTGCCGGTAATGGTGTCGGCGACATAGGAGTAGTCGCGCTTGGAAAACATCCGCCAGTAGCCGCCGTGGATGAACATGTGCACCGGCAGCCCGTCACGCGTACCTTCCGGGTAGAAGATGTCCAGGGTTTCGCTTGCATCGTCTCCATAGGAGATTTCCTTCATGCGGAGCCTTGCGCGGGTTGAAGCACTCCTTGCCTTGATCTCCGACACGATGGCGTCGAATTCCGGCACGTGTCCCCGTATGCGGAACGGATCGGTCTCCAAAGATTTCCCCCTGGCGTGTCAGAAGCTCGTTGCGATATATTTGGCTTCCATGAATTCGGCGATGCCGTGATGCTGCCCGCCCTCACGGCCGAGACCACTCTGCTTGACGCCGCCAAAGGGCGCCGCCGGATCGGAAACCAGACCCCGGTTGAGCGCGATCATACCCGCTTCCAAAGCGGAGGAAACACGCAGCCCCCGCGCGATGTCGCGCGTGAAGACGTAAGCGGCAAGGCCGTATTCGGTGTCGTTGGCACGTCCTATCACCTCGTCCTCGGTCTCGAACCTGTAAAGAGGCGCAACCGGTCCGAAGATTTCCTCATGCGCCATCTCGACGCCATCAGGCATGTCGACAAGAACTGTCGGCGGGTAAAAATAACCCGGCCCAGCAGAGACCTCGCCACCACACATGGCCCGCGCGCCCTTTTCCTTTGCGTCGCCGACCAGGCGATCAATCTTCTCCACAGCCTTTGGCGTGATCATCGGCCCGCATTCTGTCAGGGCGTCGACGCCCGGACCAACGGTGAGAGCTGCCATTCTTTTGGTCAACCCTTCAGCGAAGGCCGCGTAGATTCCTGACTGGACGTAGAGGCGGTTTGCGGCGGTGCAGGCCTCGCCGGCATTGCGCATCTTGGCGACCATCGCGCCGTCGAGCGCTGCCTCCAGATCGGCGTCATCAAAAACGATGAACGGAGCGTTGCCGCCGAGCTCCATGGAACATGAGACGACATGCTTGGCCGCTTCTGCGAGAAGCAGGCGACCGACACCTGTCGAGCCCGTAAACGAAAGTTTTCTAACGCGTGGATCCGTCAAAATGGCGGCACTGAATGGAGCAGGGGCGCTTGTCGTCAGAACGTTGACGACGCCTGGTGGTACGCCGGCCTCTTCATAGATCGAGGCCAGCGCGTAGGCCGTCAGTGGCGTCTCGCTTGCTGGCTTCAGGATTACGGTACAGCCAGCGGCGAGGGCCGGGGCGATCTTTCGCGTGGCCATCGCAGCCGGGAAGTTCCAAGGGGTGATCAGCAGGCAGATGCCGATCGGCTGGTAGTCGACAATGATCCGGTTGGCACCCGACGGAGCGACGCCGAATTCTCCCGTTATGCGGACGGCCTCTTCGGCGTTCCAGCGAAAGAACTCGGCGGCATAGGCGACCTCGCCGCGGGCGTCGCGCAGCGCCTTGCCGTTCTCGAGTGAGATCAAGGCAGCAAGCATTTCGGAACGCTCGATCATCAGCTCGAAACAGCGTCGCAAAATCTCCGAGCGCTTGCGCGGTGGTGTCGATCGCCAGGCCGGCGCAGCCTGGGCCGCGGCCTCGACGCTTGCCCGTGCATCCTCGACGGTCGCGTCCGCCACTGCCGCAAGAAGCGCCCCGGTCGAGGGGTCGATCACATCGATCTTGCGCCCGCTTTTCGGCTGCCGCCAGCTCCCATCAATATAGAGGCCGCGGGCCGCAGCCTCGATGTCTGGCAGGTGGCTGTCGGCCTGTGGCACTTGCTGGGCAATGGTCATTTTGTTCCTCGAATTTCTAAAGGGCGGAGGCGGCAAGATCGCCGTCATAGGCGGCACGAACGAGACGTTTCATGGCGTCGATGTCGAAGGGCCGCGGGTTGTTCTTGATCAATCTGTCGATGCTGAGCGCCTGTTCGGCGGTCCAGTCGAGCTTGTCGGCGGAAAGCCCGAGATCGGCGAGCGTCGGCGTGATGCCGATGGCCTGAAAGAGCCTGCGGATCTCCTCAATGGCTGCGTCTGCCATCTCCTGCTTCGTCTTGCCGGTTGGATCCAGACCCAGCGCTTGCCCGATCTCAGCCATTTCGGTCATCGAGGCGGAGCGGTTGTAGTTCATGACATAGGGCATCATCGTTGCGACGCCGAGCCCATGGGCCGTATGGGTCAATGCGCCTGCGGGATACTGGATGGCGTGCGCTGCTGCCGTGCCGGCCGTGCCGAATGCACAGCCGGCAGCCAACGCACCCATCATGACGTCAGCGCGCGCATCTTCGTTCGATCCCTCCTTGCAAGCCGCCTCCAAGCTGCGTCCCAAGAGTTTGATGGCGAGAAGCGCGAAATGATCAGTAAGTAAACTCTTACCAATGAAGACGTGATTCTGTGGCAGCGACGGGTCGGTGCCGCGTCGAGCGGCCGTGAATGCCTCGATTGCATGGGTCAGTGCGTCTGCGCCTGCGACAGCGGTCAGGCCCGGCGGGCAGGACATCGTCAGGTCAGGATCGCAGATGGCCGCTGCGGCGATGAGATATGGGCTCGATATGCCGACCTTCAACGTCCGGTCCGGGTCGGAGATGACGGCAACCGGCGTCACCTCGGAGCCGGTCCCCGCCGTAGTCGGGATGGCGATGATCGGGATTGTCGGACCGGGAACCTTGAACTCACCGTAATAGTCGGCGAGGCTTCCGCCGTGGCTCAGCAGAAGGGCGGCGCATTTTGCCATGTCGAGGCAACTCCCTCCGCCTATCCCGATCACCATGTCGGGCGCGAAGCTTCGAGCCTCTTCAACGCATGAGGCAACAGTGTCGCGCGGGACATCCGGCAAGACCCGGTCGTAGACCAATGTCTCGATCGATGCTGCGTTCAGCGCGGCGACGAGTTCGGCGAATGTGGACGTTCCTGCGAGGCGCTCATCCGTGCAGATCAGTGCCCTTCGACCAAGCCTGGTGGCGACTGCCGGCAGCGCAAAACGTTGGCCTTTGCCGAACAGGATTTCTTTCGGAAGCCTGATGGCGGCGAAGAGGGTCATTGTGCTGGTCCTTTCACCAGTTGTGGGATGAAGAAAGACCGTGAGGAAGTGTCGCAAAATTGGCGCGCGATTTCTGTCGCACCCACCCAAATGACCCTCATGAAACCTCCGATATAAAATCCTATAGGATATGGGATTGCATACCGCCGAGCATCGTGTTAGCGATTGTTCCTGTCAAGAGGCAAAAGAAATACAGGGCCGGAATACGATGATGCTCAATGCCACGCCTGATCCGAGTGGTTTCATCCAGCGCAGCAACAGTCTCGCGGACAGCGTCTACGAGGTGATTTTTGCGCAGTTAATGTCCTTGAAGATCGCTCCAGGTGCGCGCATCACCGTCGATAATCTCGTCAAGGAGTTCAACGTCTCCCAGACCCCGATCCGCGAAGCGCTCGGCCGCCTCGAGGGAGAGGGGCTTGTCGTCAAGACGCATCTCATCGGTTACAGCGCTGCCCCGCAGATCACCCATCGGCGCTTCGACGAGCTTTACCATTTGCGGCTGCTTCTCGAACCTGATGGTGCGGCAAGGGCAGCAAGGGCGATGGACGATGAGAAGCTTGCCATCCTGCGGGAGGCGGCCGGTGTCATGGGGCGCCGGGAAGGAGGCGATGAACGGCTACGCTATTCGACCTTCGCGCGGCAAGACGCCCTTTTCCATGACAGGATCATGGAATTTGCCGGCAACGAGCTCATTCGCCAAACCCTTAGCCACCAGCACACGCATTTTCACATCTTTCGACTGATGTTCCATTCCCGCGTCACCGAAGAGGCCTTGGACGAGCACGAGGCACTTCTCGCCGCCTTCGCTGCAGGCGACCAGTCGGCCGCCGAAAAGGCAATGAGAACCCATCTCGAACATTCGCGGGACCGGCTCGTGCCGGCCTTCGATTAAGGGGCGGGTAATGTCGAACGTCATGACCATCGAGAGGAGAGGGAGGAGCGTGGTGGCCGAGACAGAAGACCTCGCCTCTCGTCCGGTCCTTCGTGCAGAGGGCATGTCGAAGCAATACGGATCCGTCACCGTACTCTCGGAGGTCACGCTCGATATCTTCCCCGGTGAGATCCATGCCATCATCGGCGAGAATGGCGCCGGCAAGTCGACATTCATGCGGCTCCTCTCCGGTTATGCCGAACCCACTGCCGGAACGCTGTCGATGGGCAGCCGCAAGGTCGGTTTCTCGAAGCCGGAGCAGGCCCAGGAGGCGGGTATCGTTCTGGTGCACCAGGAGATCCTACTTGCCGATGCCCTGACCGTTGCCGAAAATCTCTTCCTCGGCCGGGAACTGATGCGCCATGGCTTGGTCGATGATCGGACGATGCGGCGTCTGGCCGTCGAAAAGCTTCACGACCTCGGCTGCCACGTGTCGCCGAATGCTCTGGTGCGCGACATCTCGCTTGCAGATCGCCAGCTCGTGCAGATCGCGCGCGCACTTCTCGACGACTACAAGCTTGTCATTTTCGATGAGCCCACCGCAGTCCTGACGGGTGAGGAGGTCGAGCGGCTGCTCGCAATCATCCTGCAGCTGAAGGAACAGGGTGCGGCGGTGCTCTACATCAGCCACCGCCTGGATGAGGTCCAGCGGCTTGCCGACAAGGTGACGGTGCTCAGAGACGGCAAGATGGTCGGCACATATCCCGGCCATAGCCTGACGCAGATGGACATGGCGCGGCTGATGGTCGGGCGCGATCTCGCCGCACTTTATCCTGAGAAGACCGTAAAGCCGGCTTTACAGGCGATGCTTGAAGTCCGGGACCTTAGCGTTCCTGGCTTTGCAAGCGACATCTCGTTTACCGCCCACAAAGGCGAAGTCCTCGGATTTGCTGGCATGATCGGTGCTGGCCGCACCGAAGTGTTCGAGGGCATCATGGGCCTGCGTCCCGCCACGGGAACCGTAAAATTGCAGGGCAAGGCGATCGACATCAGGCGCCCCCGGGCGGCGATGGATGCCGGCATCGGTTACCTGACTGAAGACCGCAAGGGTAAGGGGCTGCTGCTGCAAGAGCGGCTCGCGCCGAACCTCACGCTGTCCGCCCTCAGCAGGTTTCATCCCGGCCTTCTGATGCACCGCCGCCGCGAGCGGGGCGCGCTTGTCGAGGCCGTCAGCGCCTACGACATCCGCCTGAAAAGTTACGCGCTCAAGGCGGGCCAGCTTTCCGGCGGCAACCAGCAGAAGCTTCTGCTTGCCAAGGTGCTTCTCACCGACCCATCGGTCGTGGTCATCGACGAGCCGACGCGCGGGATCGACATCGCCAATAAGGCCCAGATCTATGCCTTCATCGAGCGCCTCGTCGCAGAGGGCAGGACTTGCATCGTCATCTCGTCCGAAATGCAGGAACTGATCGGGATCTGCGACAGGATTCTTGTGATGCGGGAGGGGCGCATCACAGGAGAGGTGACGAGCGACAGAATGACGGAACATGAGATTGCGCTTCTTGCCACCAGCGAAACGACGCTTGTGGCGAAGCAGGGAGGAAGGCAATGACTGTGATTACGGGTTCGACGCCGGTTCGGCCGGAACGGGAATGGAACATCGGCTGGTCGGATGTCGGTCCTTTCCTTGCGCTTCTGGCGCTGCTGGTGATCGGTTTTTCGATCAACTCGGATTTTCTCTCTGCGACCAATCTCGGCAATGTGATCACGCGAAGCGCTTTCATTGCCATCATCGCAGTCGGTGCCACCTTCGTTATCTCGTCCGGCGGACTGGATCTGTCCGTCGGTTCGATGGCCGCATTCATCACCGGCATAACCATCATGTTCATGAATAGGATGGCTCCCGACTGGGGTGTCCTGGCAATTCCCGCCGGCATGGCGGTCGCGCTCGTCGTCGGGCTCATCTGCGGGCTGATGAACGGGGTCATCGTTACGGTCGGAAAGATCGAGCCCTTCATCGCAACGCTCGGCACTATGGGGATCTTCCGGGCCCTCATCACCTATATGTCGGACGGCGGAACGATCCCGATCGATCGCAGTCTCCGTGACGCCTATCGGCCCGTCTATTTCGGGACCCTCGGCGGTATTCCTTTTCCGATCCTCATCTCGATTGCCGTCGCCGCCATCGCATCCTTCATCCTCTACAAGATGAAATATGGCCGGAAATGCGCCGCCGTTGGTGCGAACGAGGACGTTGCTCGCTATTCAGGCATTTCTATCATCAAGACGCGCACGATCGCCTATGCGATCCAGGGCGCTTGCGTTGCGATCGCCGCGATCTGCTACGTGCCGCGCCTGGGTGCGGCAACGCCGACCACTGGCGTGCTGTGGGAATTGCAGGTCATCACTGCGGTCGTCATCGGCGGAACCGCCCTGCGGGGTGGCAAGGGCCATGTCTGGGGCACGGTCGCCGGAGCGGTCATCCTCGAACTCATTGCCAACCTCATGGTGCTCTCGGATTTTGTGTCCGAATATCTCGTCGCCGGCGTTCAGGGCGTCATCATCATCATCGCCATGCTCATACAGAGGTTCTCGAAGTAACCGCGTCCGGACCGCGCGGATTGATGTTTGTGGTCCGATTCTGGGAGGAATGAATGTCTAGTAAATGGATTGCGGCCTTGGCCGTCAGTACGGTGCTGCTTGCCAGCCAGGCCCTTTCGGCAGACAAAAAGGTCGTCGCAGTGTCGATCCCGGCAGCCGACCATGGCTGGACGGCGGGCATCGTCTATCACGCGCAGGCCGCCGCCAAGGAAATCAATGCCGCCTTTCCGAATGTCGAGGTCGTCGTGAAGACCTCGCCCTCGGCAACGGCGCAGGTGAGCGCGCTTGAAGATCTCTCCGCAGGACGCAAGCTCGATGCGCTGGTCATCCTGCCCTATACGTCGGAAGAACTGACGACGCCGGTCAAGGCGGTCAAGGATGCAGGCACCTTCATCACCGTCGTGGACCGTGGCCTGAACGATCAGTCCATCCAGGACCTCTATCTTGCCGGCGACAACATCGCGGTCGGCCGCAATACGGCGAAGTTCATGATCGACAAGCTGGGCGGCAAAGGCAACCTCGTCGTTTTGCGCGGCATTCCGACCGTCATCGACGATGAACGCATACAGGGCTTCCAGGACGCCATCAAGGGAACCGATTTCAAGGTTCTGGACATCCAGTACGCGAACTGGAACAGTGACGACGCCTTCAAGCTGATGCAGGACTATCTCGCAAAATACCCGCAGATCGACGCTGTCTGGGCAAATGACGATGATATGCTTCTTGGCGTGCTCGAGGCCGTCAAGGAATCGGGCCGCAAGGACATCAAGCTCGCCCTCGGCGGCAATGGTATGAAGGACATCGTCAAAAAGGTCATCGACGGCGATCAGATGACGCCGGTCGAAACACCCTATCCGCCATCGATGATTAAGACCGCCATCTACATGACCGTTGCCAATATTGTCGGCCAGGCGCCGGTGCGAGGCACTGTCAAGCTGGATGCGCCGCTGATCACGCAGGAGAACGCCAAGGAATATTACTTCCCCGACTCTCCGTTCTGACAATACCTGAAACCGGGGCGGCCGCAGCCGCCGCCCCATTGCATGAAGAAGAGGAGCAAATCATGCCTGGTAAGAAGATACTGATGCTGACCGGTGAGTTCACCGAGGAATATGAAATCTACGTCTATCAGCAGGCGATGGAGGCGGTCGGCCATACGGTCCACGTGATCTGCCCCGACAAGAAGGCTGGCGACCTGATCAAGACCTCGCTCCACGATTTCGAAGGCGATCAGACCTATACGGAGAAGCTCGGGCACTTCTTCACGATCAACAAGACCTTCTCGGAGGCCGAGGCGCAGCTCGACCAGTATCATGCAGTCTATTGCGCAGGCGGTCGCGGCCCCGAATACATCCGGACCGACAAACGCGTCCAGGCAATCGTGCGTCATTTCCACGAGAAGCAGAAGCCGATCTTTACGATTTGCCACGGCGTCCAGATTCTGATTGCCGTCGATGGCGTGGTTCGCGGCAAGAAGGTGGGTGCCTTGGGGGCTTGCGAGCCGGAAGTCACGCTTGCAGGGGGTACCTATATCGATCTGTCGCCGACGGAAGCCTATGTCGATGGCACCATGGTCTCGGCGAAGGGATGGACTGCACTTGCGGCATTCATCCGCGAATGCCTGAAGGTGCTGGGCACCGAAATCCGCCACAGTGACGATATCGCCAAGGCTGCCTGAGCCTTCTCTCTTGCTAAAGCTTGTTTCCTTGGTCTGATGATCAGGCAATCCTCGCAGGACGCGGGGGTTGCCTTTCCGGGGACGGTCCTTGCCTGCCCTCGGGAGGCAGATGCATGCGCAGCATCATTTGCGGGCAGCAATCATGGCGGCGCCGAGAGCGCCCGCCGCAATCCGCCGGCGCTCGCTTCAATCCAAACTATAAATCCCATCTAGAAGATTCTGGGCGAGTGGTCGCGATGTCGATCCACGGTTTGAGCAATCCGAGCGACTTCCCTCATGATCCGAGGGTGGGATCCAAAGATAAGGTCCTTCCGTTCTTGCTCGCACGCTCCAGGCGATCGGCGCCCTCGGAGCCGCGTGCGATCATCGCCATCGCAATATGCCGCGCCTCTTCGGCGAAGCCACCAAGGATCGCATTGGCGAGCGCGAGATGGATCGTCGGGTTTGGATCGTAGATCAAATCGTGCTCGTCGAGCGCAAGGTCCGCGGTAAAGAGCGTCCGCAGCATGATTTCCAGCGAGCGCCCGATCCCCTGCAGCAGGCTGTTGTGACTGGCCCGCAAGATGGCAAGGTGAAAAGCTATATCCTGCTCGATTGCCGCGATGGACGGCAAATCCTGCATCGATCTGGCCATAGAGAGGAGTGTCTGCCGTTCCTCGATGGTCGCGTTTCGAGCAGCCATTGCGGCTGCGCCGGGCTCGATCATTTCGCGCAGTTGCGCGACTTCGCGGCGGAAGGATGCGTGCGATTTCCGGTCTTTGAGCCTCCAGCGGATGATGTCGGCGTCCAGGCCGTTCCAGTCCTCGGTCGTGGCGACGCGCGATCCGTAACGGCGGGCGGTCCTGATCAGGCCCTTGCCTGCGAGGACTTTGACTGCCTCTCGCAGGGCGTTCCTCCCGACGCCGAAGCGGGCGGCGAGTTCCGGTTCCGGCGGCAAATGTTCCCCCGGCTGCCAGTCACCTTCGACGATTGACCTGCCGAACCTCTCGACCGTATCGGCGATCACCCCCTTCGGCAGCATGATGTTGTCCTTCTTGCAAAGTCTTTAGATCCCATCTATAAGCCCGATCAGCTTGAGGAGGCTTCGCGCGTCGCAGGCAATGATGCGGTGATCAATCGATATGTCAACCGGATCAGACATTCAAACGGGGGAAGAAGCATGGGTTTGAGAATATCCACGATGATCGGCCTTTCGACAGCTATCGCCGGCGCTGCAATTTCGCTGTGGCCGTCTGCGGCGGCGGCCGAGACCGTGATCAAATGGCTTCATCCAGAGGCCCAGCCGAAGGTTGTGGCGGTCTGGCGGGGAATTGCCGATGCGTTCGAAAAGGATCATCCGGGTGTCAAGATCCAGATGCAGTTCCTCGAGAACCAGGCCTTCAAGGCCAAGCTGCCGACCCTGTTGCAGTCGTCTGACGCCCCGAGCATGTTTTACAGCTGGGGTGGCGGCGTATTAAGAGCGCAGTCTGAGACTGGGATGCTTCGCGACGTGACGCCGGCCCTGGACGCGAATGGCGCGGCCTGGAGGGCATCGCTGAACGCCGCTGCAATTGACGGCCTTTCGAGCGGCAACAAGGTCTGGGCAGCCCCCTTCAAGGTCAGTCTGGTCTCTTTCTATTACAACAAAGATCTCTTCGCCAAGGCGGGCGCTGATGCCAGCTCGATAACGAGCTGGGAGAAATTTCTCGACGCCGTGAAATCACTCAAAGCTGCCGGCATCACACCGATCGCGGGTGGCGGCGGCGACAAGTGGCCGCTGCATTTCTATTGGGGTTATCTCGCCATCCGCGAAGCCGGCAAGGATGGGTTCAATCAGGCAAAATCCGGCAACGGAGACGGCTTTGTCGCGCCCGCATTTGTGGAGGCCGGCAACCAGCTCGCCGCGTTGGGCAAGATCGAACCTTTCCAGAACGGTTACCTCGGCGCAACGTGGAACGATGCCCTCGGTGCCTTCGGCAATGGCAAAGCCGCAATCATCCTCGGATTTGAAAACACGCCGGGAACGCAGGCCGTCAACGCGGCCGACGGAAAAGGACAACCCCTGTCCAACATTGGACGCTTCGCATTTCCTGCCGTCGACGGTGCACCCGGTCTTGCAACCGACAATCTTGGCGGCATCAACGGCTGGGCGATCACCAAAAACGCTCCGCCCGAAACGGAACAGTTCCTGCAATATCTGAGTTCCATCGGACCGCAGCGCATCCTGGCAAAGGAAACCCGTGTTCTGCCTTCGGCAAAGGGTGCGGCCGATGCCATCGACGAACCGACGGTAAAGGCGGCGGCCGACGCCGTGGCGGCCGAAACCTGGCATCAGAACTTTCTTGATCAGGATCTCGGGCCGAACGTGGGTGCGGTGGTCAATGACATGTCGGTCGAAATCGTCTCCGGGGCCGTGAGCCCCGCTGATGCGGCCCAACAGATACAGGACGCTTTCTCGCTCGAGTAGCCTTGAGCTCTGAGATCAGCAAAAGTCAGCCGCCTCGCGAAAACGGGCGAGGCGGTCAGCTGGTTCATCTCGTCACCGCTGCCTGACTTGGCCGACAAACTCTCCTGCGGGTGGATTGCTGAGGGCGTTCCCGTCAAGCTTAAATTGCATTCGATAGCGAGCGGATCTTAAACTGCTTGAAACGGTCTGATCAATCTGACGGATGATGCAAGATGAAAATCGAACGAATTGAGTGCTTCACGCCAAGGGTGGGGCATCGTAACCAGTTGCTCGTCAAAGTCACGACCGCAGATGGGATTCATGGCTGGGGAGAATCCGGCCTGACGGGTCGGGAACATGCCGTCATTGGAGCGATCCGGCATTATCAGGAATTTCTCGTTGGGCGCGACGCCCGCAGGGCGGGTGCACTATGGCAGGAAATGTACCGCAGCCAATATTTCGAGGGCGGGCGTGTCCTGACAGCGGCGATTGGTGCACTCGATATTGCCTTCCACGACATCCGCGCCAAGGCGCTTGGCGTGCCTGTCCACGAGCTTCTCGGCGGCAAACACCGTGACCGTGTTCCGGCCTTTGCCACCGCGCCGGCCGATCCCGGTCCGGAGATGATGGAGCAGGCCAGGATCCTGATGGACGCGGGCTGGAACTCCATCCGTTTCGTGCCGTGGGGACAGCATTCCCTCGACGTCTTCGAGCCGAGAGAGTCGATTGCACGCACGGCGCCGTGGATGGTCAAGGTCCGGGAAGAATTGGGCGCCGAGGCTGTGCTCGGCATCGACTACCATCATCGGCTGAGCGTCGCCGAGGCGGCGTCCTTCTGCCAGAAAATGCCGTCCGGAACGCTCGATTATATCGAGGAGCCGATCCGGGACGAGACGCCGGAAGCCTATGAAGCGCTTCGAAAGATGACGGATGTGCCGTTTGCGATCGGCGAGGAGTTTTCTTCCAAGTGGCAGTTCCTGCCCTATATCGAGCGCGATATCCATCAGTTCAATCGACTGGACATTTGCAATGTCGGCGGGTTCACAGAGGCCATGAAGGTCGCCGGCTGGAGCGAAGCCCACTATGTCGATCTGATGCCGCACAATCCGCTTGGTCCCGTCTGCACGGCGGCGACAGTGCATCTTGCTGCGGCGGTGCCGAATTTTTCCTGGCTGGAATGCCGTGCTTCTCCCGTCGAGCAGCTCGGCTTCGATTCCCGCGAGCTCTTTCCGCAGCAGGCAGAGTTGAACGGCAGTCACTACGACGTCCCGGAGGTTCCGGGCCTGGGGATCGAGGTGAACGAAGATGCGCTGAACAAGCTCGACTTTCAATATTTCGAGCCCCCGCATCTGCGCCGTCGCGACGGCAGCTTCACCAACTGGTAGCGACAAAAACAGGAATGGTGATTTCAGCATCTTCGTCGCGTGAACGCGGACGGCGACAGGGCCCTTTAAGCCCGATGCGCAAAATCTCCCTTCAATCATCACCTGCTTCCTCAACATTGACGGGTGAAAGCCGCGGGCGGACCGCTGCCTTCCAGTGCGCTCGGCTCATGCGTCGTTTGCGAGGCGGTGGCCTTGCGCATCGAATAGGTGAACTGCCGAGGTATCGATGGAGATCCTGATCTTGACGCCGGGCGCGAATCTCACCCGTTCGCGAATGAGTGCGATCAAGTTCTGGCCACCCAGCCTGACGACGACTTGCGTTTCGGAGCCGGTCGGCTCAACCAGAACGACGTCCACTTCCAGCCCCGATGGATCAAGACCGATCGCTTCGGGGCGAACACCCAAGACTGCTGCTCGTCCATTCGTCGAGTTGACCGGTAGAAGAACGCCATCGGCTGTACGAAACCCCTCGTCGGTCATAAGTCCCTCAAGAAAGTTCATGGATGGCGAACCGATGAAACCAGCGACGAAGGTGTTGCAGGGACGATCATAGAGTTCGAGAGGCGTGCCGATCTGTTCGATGACGCCGCCGCGCATGACGACAATCCTGTCTGCCATCGTCATCGCCTCCATCTGATCGTGCGTTACATAGACCGTTGTCGTGCGCAGGCGTTGATGCAATTCCTTGATTTCGGTACGCATCTGCACGCGCAGCTTCGCATCGAGATTGGAAAGCGGTTCGTCGAACAGGAAAACTGCAGGGTTGCGGACGATGGCGCGGCCCATGGCAACACGCTGGCGCTGCCCGCCCGACAATTGTCGGGGATAGCGCTCCAGGAGGGGCTGAAGGCCCAGGATCGCCGCCGCCCTCTCGACTTTCGCTCGGACCTCGCCACTCGTCTCTCCACGCAGTTTGAGAGAAAATCCCATGTTTTGCGCAACCGTCATGTGCGGATAAAGCGCGTAGTTCTGGAACACCATTGCGATGTTGCGATCCTTGGGCGGCAGGTCGCTGACGATCCGTCCGGCAATTTCGATATCGCCCGAGGTGATGTTTTCAAGGCCGGCAATTGTTCTTAGAAGCGTCGATTTTCCGCATCCCGAGGGGCCGACGAGCACGACGAATTCGCCATCATCGACCTTGAGCGATATGTCTCTCAACGCCTCGAACGCGCCGAAAGTCTTGCGTGCTTCGCGTACGATGACATGCCCCATTATCGCGTCTCCGCGACGGCATTTTGCGGGCTGGTCGTCGCCGGACCGAGCCGTTCGGCGAGGCGGCGCTGCATGCGGCCATGAAACCCGTCAGGAAGGGAACGCGCACTCGCCCTTGAAGGCGGCAACCAGACCGGGTCGGGAAAGGTCGGATCGCCCTCAAAGCGCGGTATGACATGAAAGTGCAGATGCGGTGCTGCCGTCCCGAGCGAGGCGATGTTGATCTTGACGGGCGACAGTTCAGCCCTGAGCGCCTCCTCAAGCGCCACGACGGCCTCCAAAACCTCGCGTCGATCGCCTTCTGAGAGATCGGTGAGTTCCGAAACGTGCTCGTTCCAGATGACGCGGCACCATCCTTCGAAGCCCGTCTCATGGACCAGCACCACTCTGAACGTGGGACCCTGCCACAGCCGATCCTCACCTTTCGCTTCGCAATGAGCGCAGCCTTTCTTGATAGCCATGTTCGGTTTCCTCCCTGCTTATGGCTCTTCAAACATCATACGTAGAATGTTTGAAGTCAAACATATTATGTTATTGACAGGATCGCTTATGTGTTGTTGTCATTGGGAGGGAGAGACGAGGGAGTGGGCTTGCTCAGACCCTCATTGGAGGAAAAGAGGAGGAAATCATGCTTCGAAAGATGGGCTTTATTGCTGCGTTGATGCTGTCGGCGGCCGGTGCCGCTCATGCAGTCGAACTGAAGGTGCTGGTGCCTGCTACCTATTCGCCCTCATCCGGTTTCGTACCGGGGGCCGACATTCACAAGCAGCTCTACGAGAAGTTCCAGGCCGCCAATCCTGATATCAAGATCGATTACGAAGTCTTCGATACAGGCCCGGCCGGCCTGCAAAAACTGCTGACGGCCGCTGCCTCGAATACGCTGCCCGATGCCGTCATCGTGGATGGTCAGTGGATTGCTCGGCTTGTTCAGTCCGATGTCCTGCAGTCACTCGACGGTCTTTGGCCGAACGACGACCAGACGGATTTTCATCCCGCCGTCCTGGCAGCCGAGACCGTTGACGGAAAGCCCTATGCCATCATGTTCCAGACCGGCATGCGCGGCCTTCTCTATCGTCCGAGCGTCATGGCCTCGGTCGGGCTCAAGGAATTTCCCAAGAGCTTCGACGATTTCATGACCGCGTCCAAGACCTTGAAGGAAAAGGGCATCACTGCCGAACTCGTGCCTGCAAAGGCTAACGATGAGCCGGCCACCCTGCATATGCTCAGCATTTTCTGGGGTCTCGGCGGCAAGCTGGTGGACGACCAGGGCGCGCCTGTCTTCTTCGAGGGAAAGAACGGTGAATCCCTGGCCAAGGTCTACCAGATGTATCACGATATGGCGGCTGCGGGGGCAATATCGCCCAATGTCACGACCATGGACGAAACCGCGTTGAGGCCGTTCTTTTATGGCGGCGAGGCTTTTTCGATCGGTGCAAGCTCCTCGGGCATAAAGCAGATGTGGAGCGAACTGCCCGATCTCCAGAATGACCTGGCTGTGGCCCCCTATCCGATGCCCGACGGCAAGCAGCCGGTGACCGTGCTTGGTGGATATGCCTATGCCATCGCAGCCAAGGACGAGGACAAGAAGGCGGCTGCGTGGAAGTTTGTGCAGTTCATGACATCGCCAGAGAACATGACAGCCGTCAATGAAACGCTCGGCCAGCTGCCGGTGCGAAAATCCATCTGGAACACGAGTACGTTCTTTTCGCAGAACGCGCTCATGAAGAGCTACAAGGCGATCTACGACGGTGAGATGCAGACCCGGCCGGCCGTGCCGATCTATACGGCAGTCTCATCGGCTATTTCCTCCCAGCTTGCGGCCGTCATCGGTGGCCAGCTGACCCCAGCCGACGCAGTAGCGGCGGCGAAAGAAGCCGTCATGCGCGAATATGACCGTCAGAAGTCGCGCTGAACTGAGCTCAATCGGCGGGAGCACCTGCTCCCGCCTTGGGAGGAAACAATGAGTTACAACACGCTCGCACAACATCCTGCAAAAACCGTCACGAAGACGAGAAAGAGACGCTTTGCCGTCAATGGCTACTTCTTTTTCGTCCTTCCGGGGGTCGCGATCGTACTCGGCCTGACGCTATTTCCGGCGGTCTACGGTATCTACATCAGCCTGACCAATCTCAATCTCGGCTATGTCGGATCCTCTTTCGTCGGTTTCGAAAACTACATCCGGTTCTTCACGGCCGCCGATCTCGGCCTGATTACGCGCAACACACTGTCCTTCGTGGCAGCTTGCGTGATCCTTCAGGCCTGTCTGGGTTTGGCTGCCGCCGTGCTGCTTGAACAGCGCCTGCCGGGCCATCAGCTGATGCGGTCGATCGTCATCCTTCCGTGGGTCCTTCCTTCGGTCGTCGTCGGTCTCGTCTTCGCGCAGATATTCGGCGGTAGCCGCCTCGGCATCGCCAACTATCTCTTGTCGCTCTTCGGCATTGGTCAGATGTCCTGGTTCTCCGACCCGTTGCTGGCGATGATCATCCTGATCGGCGTATGCACATGGCGCGGCATCCCCTTCACCGTCATCATTCTGCTCGGCGGCTTGCAGACCCTGCCGCGCGACGTCTATGAGGCGGCCGCGATCGACGGAGCAACAGCCTGGCAGCGGTTCCGCTACATCACCGTCCCGCTCCTGCGACCCATCATCATGATCAGCATCATCATGGGAACCGGCGGTGCACTCAACAGCCTCGACATCCCGCTCGCACTGACGGGTGGAGGGCCGGGGAACGCGACCGAGCTCATCTCCATCGCCCTCTACAAGCAGTCTTTCTTTCAGCTCGACGTCAGCTATGGCGCAAGCATCGGTACGGTCATGCTGATCGTCAATATTCTGCTGATCATGCTCTATCTCGCCGTCCTTCAACCGAGGCGGAGGAATGAGGATGGCTGAGGCTCGACCCATATCCCGTCGGCGCCTGCGCCGGCCAATGGAGCCCAATCCGGCTGCCTATATTTTCTATCCGTTGCTTGCCGGGGCAGTTCTGCTTCCCTTGAGCTGGGCCCTGCTCGGCGGATTTAAGAATCCCAACGAGCTCTTCACCTATCCGCCGACCATCTGGCCGAGATCGCCAACCTTCGCCAACTTCATCGATCTCTTCACGCGTCTGGATTTCGGCCACTATATCTGGAACACCGTCATCGTGGCCGTCTTGACGGTCATATTCACGCTGTTCTTCGGCGGGCTGGCTGGATACGCGCTCTCGCGCTGGGATTTTCGCCACAAGGACGTCCTGCTCCTGGTCCTGCTCGGCCTCCAGCTGATACCGAGCACGGTCAACATCGTTCCCTACTACATGATCATGAACCAGTTGGGTCTGCTCAATACGCTGACCGCGCTGGTAATGATCTATACCGCGACCCACATCCCGATCACGATATGGGTGCTCAAGGGGTTCTTCGATACGGTACCCCGCTCGCTCGATGAGGCGGCTGCGATTGACGGCTGCTCCAAGTGGCGGACCTTCTGGAGCGTCATCATGCCGCTCAGCCTGCCCGGCCTTTCAGTCGCAGGCTTCCTGGTCTTCGTGTCGGCCTGGTCGGAGTTCCTGGTGCCTCTGGTCATTGCCGGAGGCAAGGACGTGGCGGTTGCCAGTGTCGGCCTGTTCACCTTCTTCGGCCCAGACTCGGCGACCGCCTATACCTCTCTCTTCGCAGCCACGTTGATCACCGTGCTTCCGGTTCTCATCGGCTATCTTTTTGCCCAGCGTTTCATCGTTTCGGGGCTGACCGCCTTTGCCGAGAAATAGGTCGCGTCGACCCTCTCGTCAGTTTGTAAGGAGAAGAATGGTGACAGAATTAACAGGGACAGTCTCCGTCGTTACCGGCGGTACGTCCGGGATCGGCCTGGCAACCGCAATGGCTCTGCTGACGAAGGGCAGTAACGTGGTGATCAATGCCAGGGCCGAAAAAGGTGATCTCTTCGATAAGCTCTGCGCACTCGGCGCGCCGTCCGGTGCCCGATGCGTCTTCGCTGCCGGCGATGCGTCGGCGCCCGAAACGTCCCAAAAAGTCGTTTCGGCTGCCCTGGACGCCTTCGGCAGGGTCGATGCGGTCGTCCACTCTGCCGGCGGACCGGCAGCGGGTACCATCCTCGACCTGAGCCCCGAGCGGTGGATGGAAGCCTTTGCTGTCCACGTCCATTCCGCCTTCCACCTGTTCCGGGCCGCGCATGGTCCACTATCGGCAAGGGGAGGCTCGGTCACCTTTCTATCGTCGGCAGCCGCACTTCGTGGCTGCCCCGGAACCGTCGCCTATCAGGTCGTCAAGGCCTCTCTCATCCAGCTTGCCCGCGCATTGGCGCGCGATCATGCGGCCGAAAACATCCGCGTCAATTGCGTTGCGCCCGGCATTATCCGCACGCCTTTTCACGATGCGATGAGCCAGGCCGCAAAGGAGAATAACCTGCGCAATCGCATTCCTCTTGGTAGGGAGGGGCGTCCCGAGCAGGTCGCGTCCCTTATTCTGCAACTGATCGAAAACGAGTTCATCACCGGCGAGACCTTTACCATCGACGGGGGCATGTCGATGCGGATGGTCTGACACCCGCTCTACCTTCGAGCCGCCGATGCCGCGGCGAGACCGCAGCAACTTATTCCTGTCCAGCAATTTCCAATTGGAGAATGAAAATGAGCGATATCAAATTCGGGGTGTTCACGAAGCCGTGGACGAACCCCATCGACGAGGTGGCGGAAAGAATGAATTCCCTGGGCGTCGAAGCGATCGAGCTGCCGATCCGGCCCGGCTATCAGGTCACGCCGCAAACGGTCAAGACCGCATTGCCTGAGGTCGTGCGTCGTCTGCGTGGCCACGGGCTGTCGATATGCAGCGTCGCCGCCCCGCTCGACGACGACATTATCTCGGCCTGTGGCGACAGTGGTATTGCGCTCGTGCGCACCATGGTCGGTATCGATCTGTCCAAGGCACGCTACGCCGATACGATCGCCGAGCATCGCGCCCGCTACGACGAGCTTATCCCATTGCTCGAGTCAAGCGGTGTGCGTGTCGGCGTCCAAAACCATTCAGGCAACTGCGTCGGTAGTGCCATCGGCCTTTTCCATCTGATGGAGCGTTATGACGCCAAGCATGTCTGCGCCATCCTCGACATGGCGCATTGCGGCATTGCCGGCGAACCGATCGAACTGTCCGTCGACCTGCTTTGGGAGCGCATCCCCAACCTCGTGAATTTCAAAAATGCCTACCGCGAGAGGATCAATGGGCCGGAAGAGCCGGAGGCCGTCTACCAGACCCATTGGACGACGGGGCGGCATGGCGCCTATTCGTGGTCGGGGCTTGTCAAAGAGCTACATCGCCGCGGTTTTACCGGAACCTTTGTGCTGCCGGGTGAATACAGCGATCCGAATGGTCAGCCGCAGCGCATGGGCGACGACGTCTTGCCTTATCTGTCCGCTGACGTCGCATATCTGCGCTCCCTTGTGTCCTCCGTCTGGTCGCATTGAGAAGGGGATCGATACGATGATCAAGGATCGCAAAGTCCGCGTCTGCATCATTGGCGCCGGCAACATGGCCAACAATGTCCACTATCCCTCATTGACCTCGTTCGATGATGTCGAGATCGTTGGTGTCATAGAAAGCCGGGCAGATCGGCTCAAGCAAACCTGCGACAAGTTTGCAATCCCCGAGACGGCACGTTTCGAAACCCGCCTCGATTCCGATTATCAGGATATCCTGACCAGGCTCAAACCCGATGGCGTCTATGTCATCGGGCAGCCCGAGATCATGTATCCGATCTGGCACTGGTGTCTGACGAACGGCTTCAATCTCTATATTGAAAAGCCGATGGGGCTGACGACACACCAGGCCGAAGCGCTCGCCCATCTGGCCAAACAGAAGGATCTGGTGACGCAGGTCAGCCATCAACGGCGCAATTCGCCGATCCTGCAGCAGGTCAAGGCCCGCCTTCTTGAGAAAGGGCCGATCATCCACGGGGTCGTCGAGTTCTTCAAATGCGATGTCACGCCGATGCTGATTGCCCGCGACCGGATGATGGACGATGGCACGCATGCAATCGACACGGCCCGATGGATCTGTGGTGGGGAGGTGGTCAAGGTCGAAAGCCAGTGCCGTCGGATCGGCGTGCCTGATATCAACTGGTTCGGCGCCACGCTGCATTTCGACAACGGATCGACCTGTTATGTCGTGTGCAATTGGGCATCCGGACGGCGCGTGTTTCGAACCCAGATGCACGTCCAGGGTGGATATGCTGATGTCGAGGTGGAGGCTGAGGCGAAAATCTACCTTGATAACAATTATCAAGGGGAGACGCTTTCGACGCAGCAAGCCGCCAATCACGACCAGAATTTCGTCTACGGAGGATTTGCAGCGAAGAACAGAGAGTTTATTGACTCCCTTAAGTCAGGCATTAATACGTGCTCCTCGCGCTTCGAGGACACGGTCAAGACGATGCGCGTATGTCAGACGATCCTCGCACAGGCACTCGCAGCCGGGGTCTGACATCCGCGAAAGGACATGAACGTATGGGAAGCCCTGTTTTGCTCAGCAAGCATCGCGAAAGCCGCTCGAACCTGCATCTGGCAGTTGCGGGCGAGATTGGCGCAGACATCGTCACCGGTCGCCTTCCAGTCGGCGGACTGGTGCCCTCAGAGCCGGAACTTTGCACTCGTTTCGGCGTCAGCCGGACGGTTATTCGCGAGGCCGTGAAGTTTCTTTCCTGGCGAGGGCTTCTGAAGACCGGCTCGGGTGTCGGAACGGTCGTTCTGCCAACAAGCCAATGGAATTTTCTGGATCCAGTTGTCTTCGGCTGGGTCCAGAAAACCTCCGACTCGCAAAATGCTATCCAGCAGCTCTTTGCGTTCCGCAGCGCCGTCGAACCCGCTGCGGCCGCGGAGGCGGCCAGAAATGCCACACTTGCGCAACTCTACGAGATCGAGGCGGCGCTTCAGGTAATGTCCGAAGCCAAGACGGATTTCAACAAATGGATCGAGGGCGACGTCGCCTTCCACACTGCAATCTACGTCGCGTCCAACAATGTCTTCATCGCTCCGTTGGCCAATCTGTTCAGACAGTATTTCCAGATGAGCTTCAGTGTCTCCAGCTCGAACTTCCACCATCAGCATTGCCTGCAGGAGCACCGCGACGTGTTCGAGGCGATCCGCGAGCGTGATCCTGAAAAGGCGGCGGAAACCGTCCGTATTCTACTTAAGCACGCCGACGAGGACGTGAAGTCGGTTCTGCAGAAATAAGCGAGCCGCGCACGAGACAATTCCGGTTCCCGCCTCTAGGCCGTTGCAGCGAAATCTGCGCTCAGCACGGCCTCCTTCAGCGCTCGCGAGTAGGGGTGCTGAGGATTGTCGAGGACCTTGCGCGCCTCGCCCTGCTCGACGATCTCGCCTTTGCGCATGATGATGATCCGGTCGCTGATGTAGTAAGCGGTTGCGAGATCATGGGTGATGTAGACGATGGAAAGCCCAAGCTCGTGTTTCAGTTGTTCGAAGAGATTGACGATTGCCATGCGCAGTGACGCATCGACCATCGATACCGGCTCGTCGGCGATGAGCAAGCGTGGCTGAGGGATCAGGGCACGGGCAATTGCGGTGCGTTGGAGCTGGCCTCCGGACAGTTCGTGCGGAAACCGGCCCTTCACTTCAGCAAGACTGAGACCCACATGGCCGAGAGCCTCGTCGGCCAATCGTTCGACCTGCTGCCGATCCGGCTTACCCGCGCCAGCTGAGAAGCTCCGCGCCGTTTCGAAAAGGTAGCGATCCACGCGCTTGAGCGGGTTGAAGGCTTCGAAGGGGTTCTGCAGGACTGGCTGTACTTCCCTCATGAAGGCGCGACGCTCGGCCTTGCCGTGGAGGGCCACCGCTTTCTGACGAAATTGGAGTATGCCTTGTGTGGGCGCCGTCTGTCCGAGGATCATCGCTGCGATCGTTGATTTTCCTGAACCGGATTCTCCGACGATGGAGAGAATCTCCGGCTCGCTGCCGATCTCGAAGCTGACATCGTTGACCGCCACAATCTGCCGCCGGCCAAGCATGCCGCCCTGACGGTAGATCTTCGTGACATGAGAGAGAGTGAGAAGAGCGCTCAAGCCTGATCTCCCGTAACCGCAAAGCAAGCTACTCGCCGATCCGGCTCGACCGTGATCATCGGCGGGACCTTCTGCGAGCAGATCTCCATCCGCTTCGGACAGCGCGGATGGAACCGGCAGCCCTCCGGCGGCATGGCAAGGTTCGGCGGACGTCCCTCGAGTGAAGGCCGGGCCTTCGCATCGCCGATACGCGGCAGGCTGCCGACCAGATGCTGCGTGTAAGGGTGCAGCGGCAGGGCGAAGAGCTTCCGGGTCGGCGCTTCCTCGACGAGGCGACCGGCGTAGACGATGCCGACGCGGTCAGAAACTGTCGCATGTACCCCCATATCGTGCGTGACGAATAAGAAGGAGGAGCCTATCTCGCGCTGGATTTCGCGGATCATCGATAGCACGTCGCGCTGGACGATGACGTCGAGCGCCGTCGTCGGCTCGTCGGCAATGATGAATTCGGGTGTCAGGATCGTTGCGAGCGCGATCGTCATACGTTGGCGCATGCCACCGGAGAGTTCGTGAGGATAGGCCTGGAGCAGATGCGGATCAAGTTTCAATCTTTGGAGATGCGAGCCGACTTTTGTGAAGAACTCATTCTTGCCGACCTTCATGTGACGGAAGGCGAAATCGGTGAAGGAGTGATGGATGCGCCGAACCGGGTTCAGCACATTCATCGACGCCTGCATGATATAGGATAGGTACAGCCAGCGAAGCGCCATACGCTCGTCAACCGTCATGGCGTACATGTCCTGCGTGCCACCGGCAAAATGGAATACCACCTTGCCCGATACGACCTTGAGCGGTGGCCGGATGGCGCCAGCAATCGTCTTGATCAAGGTTGTCTTGCCACTGCTGGATTCGCCGGCGATCCCATAGATTTCGCCGCGCCCGATCGTAAGAGTAATGTCGTCGACGGCGCGCACCTCGCGATCGACTCCGTAAAGGAAGGCGCGGTAATAGGCTTTCAGGTTCTGGACTTCGACCAGGGCATCCATGGCTAACCTCCCATCCGGTTCAGCCGGCTGCGCGGATCGTTGTATTCGTTCATCGACATGGACAGGAGAAACAGCGCCAGGAAGAGAACGACGATGACGGCAACGGGTGCGGCCACCCACCACCATATTCCCGATATCAGCGCCGAATGGGCATTCGCCCAGTAGATCATCATGCCCATGGTCGGCGTCTCGATATCGGTGAAGCCCAGCACCGACAGGGTGATCTCCATACCGATCGACCAGATCATGTTGTTCATCGTGGTGGCGAAGACGATCGGCAGAACATAGGGCAGGTGCTCTTCGACGAGGATCTTGCGCATGCTCATGCCTGAATAGACGCTTTGGGTGGTGAAGGGTCTGGTCTTCAGACCGATCGCGACCGAACGGATGAGACGGGCATCGTAAGACCAGCCGAGCGCCGCCATAATAACGATGAGCGCAGTCCAGGTCATGCTGTCCTTCAGCACGAAATAGAACAGGATCAACAGAGGGAACTGCGGGATGACCATGACGCTGTCATTGATCGCCATCAGCACCCGGTCGACCGCGCCGCCGGCGTAACCGGCGACGAGGCCGACGACGAGCGATATGATGCGCGAAAGGAAGGCGACGCCGACGCCGAAAAACAAGGTGTTGCGAAGGGCCGTCGTCAACTGCCAGAAAACGTCCTGGCCACGTGATGTCGTGCCGAGCCAATAGTCGCCGTCAGGTGGCATGTCAGGCGGCAGAAGATAGATGTCCGTGGGACCATAGGGCGAGAAATAGGATATGACTACCAATCCGACTATGACGGCAAAGAGCAGCAGGCCACAGAGGAACTCCATGTTCTGGCGTGCGAGGTCACGGATGATCGTAAACATGCTCTATTCCACCTTGATGCGCGGATCGATCAGCGGGCTCAGAATGTCGATGATGAACACGGCGGCGGCGACGCCGACGATCGACAATGCGCTGAGGCCGAGCACCAGGCTGTAGTCGCCGGCATGCACCGCCGAAATCAGCAGGTTTCCGATACCGGGATAGCCGAAGACGATCTCCGTGATGACGGTGCCGTTGAAGATCCCGCCGAGTGACATCGCAAGCCCGGTGAATTGCGGCACCATGGCATTACGGGCGATGTAGGAGCGGAGAATTTTTCGCTTCGGAACGCCGCCGAGCTCGGCGAAGACGACGTAATCATCGGTGATGATGTTGGAAACAAGCGCGCGCATCCCGATCAGCCAGCTGCCGGCGCCGACTAGTATCAGCGACAGCGCCGGCAGGATCGAGTGTTTCAGGATATCGAGGACGAGCGCGAAGGAGAGGTCCAGATTGGTGTTCATCTCGTAGCCGCCATTGATCGGCAGCACCGGCCAGAGATAACCGAACACGATGAGAAGGACGAAAGCAAGAATGTAATAGGGAATGGGAAGCAGGGCGATGAAGACGAGGCTGACGGCCTTCAGCAGCATATCCTTCCTGTAGTAGCCGGCGAGCGCGCCGATCGCATTTCCGAGCACGAAGGTGATCAGGGTGGAAACCGTCATCAGCCCGATGGTCCAGGGCAGGGACCGCAGAATGATGGTGGAAACAGGTGTGGGAAAAGCCGAGAGCGAGGGGCCGAGATCACCGGTCGCAAGCCGCAGCCAAAAATGCAGATATTGCTGCCAGATCGAACCCTCCATTCCGTAGAGCTCTCGCAGCGACTGACGCATCAGTTCAATCGCATTTGGATCGGATTGCCCCATCTGCGTGATGGCGCCTATGCTTTCTTCGACCGGATCGATCGGGGTCAGGTGGGTGACGAAGAATGTTATGGTCACGCCAAGAAATACGACGAGCAGAAACTGACCGAACCGCTTCAGCACAAAGATCAGATAGGACGTCATAGAGCAGTGGTTCCTCTCTGGTTCCCTTTTTCGAAAGGATTGACGGACATGGGGCGCATGCCCGTCAATAGGGGGCCGGCGCGACATGATCGCGCCGGCGTTGGGAGGATTATTTCGGTTGTGCCGGCTTCAATTTGACCATCATGAGCCTGGAATTCGCCCAATTCGGAACCGGGTCGGTATAGGGGTCTGATATCGTCGGATAACCGGTCCAATACGTCGTATCCATCGAGGTGAAGACGTTATAGGACATCAGCGGGATCGTCGGCATTTCACGGGCGACCAGCTTCAGATAATCGTTGCCGAGTTCGATGCCCTTCGGATCGTCGGCGCTGATGCCGCGGATGCTCTCGATGATCTTGTCGAGCTCCGGATTGCTCCAACGCTGCCAGTTGCGTGGCGGCTGATTGTCACCTTTCTTTGCCACGAATTGCGAGTGCCAGCTGTCGAGGAAGAACGACAGGTCGGGATCGCCGCCCCAGGTCTCGACGCTCCAGGCAATCGCCACTTGGAAATCGCCGGGCTGCAGTGCAACCTGCCACAGTTTCGTGGCGGGCACGGCTTTGGCGTCGATGCCGAAAGAGGCCCATTGCTGTGCGATCAGGGTGCCTGCCCGGGTGAAGACGGAGCGCGTGTCGCCCTCAACCGTCATCCGGATCTTGAACGGCTGGCCGTCCGGGGTCATCCATTTGCCGCCGGTTTTCTTGAAGCCTGCCTTTTCCAGAAGTTCGGCTGCTGCCTGCGGATCCGGTTTCCACCAGCCGTAGCCGAATGCCGTGCTGATCGCTTCCGGATCGGTCGGGATCTGGTCCTTGAACTTCGGCTGCTTGCGCAGGATATCGGCAACCTGTTGTCCGATTGTTGGATCATAGGGTTTGATCTTTCGTTTGCCGGTATCAATCTCGAAATTCTTCAGCCAATCCTGCATCGGCGCCTGGTAGTCTTTCATGGTGGCCGCCGTGGGCGGTACGCCGAGCGCCGACAGCGTGGCAGCGCCGCGGTAGCTCGCCATGTCTACGGCCTTGATGTCGATCAAAAGGGCAAGCGCCCAGCGGACATCGGGATTGGCAAAGGCCGGATCCTGGTTGTTGAAGATCACTGCCGGAAGCGTCGGATCCGGATGGGCAAAAGGAAAGCCCGGGAACCAGGTCTCGACCGACTTTGACTTCTCCTTGAGGGTGAACATGCCCTCGGGCGTGTTGTCGTGAATGATATCGAGATTATGCTCGAGCTGCGCGATGGTGCGTTTGTCCGGCGGGCCGGGATCGACATAGGTCACGTATTTCGGGCCCGGCTCGCCGAAGCGCGCGAGCGATGTTCGCTGCCAGTCGTCACGTTTCTCCCAGGTATACCATTGGCCCTGAGGATCGTACGCCTTGAGCTTATAGGCGCCGAGTGAGACCGGATTGGCGAAATCATAGCGAAGCGGATCGGCCACCTTCTCGAAGACGTGCTTGGGCATGATCCAGGCACCGTTCCAGCGCACGGTGAAGATCGCATGGAAACGGGAATTGGGCTTTTTCAGCTTGAAGACGACCGTATAGGGATCGGTCGCTTCAACGCTCGCCACCTGCACGGAAAAGGCAGCACCCCAGACCATGCTGGGATGGTCCATCTGTGTCTTGACCGTATAGACGAGGTCGTCGGCGGTGAATTCCACGCCGTCGCTCCAATAGAGCCCCTTGCGCAGCTTTACCGTCATCTCGGTAAAGTCGGCATTGTATTGCGGTTTGTCGGCGGCAAGGGAATTGTCCCAGGTCGAGCCGCCGAGACCTTTTTCCGGATCGATGTACCAGAGCGTGTCCATGGTCAACTGTTGCAGCCCGGTTGAAACGCCGCCGCCGCCGTTGACCCAAATATTGAACCAGCCGGGATTCTTGATCGTGCCTTCCGGATTTTCGACGATGAGGGTGTCCTTGCGAGGCAAGGATTTATAGTCATCAGCCTTAGCCGCGGCCATCAGGCCGAGCGTCGCCAAGGCGACGCCGAATGCAAGCTTCTTCCAATGCTGCATAATCTCCTCCCTTTGAATGCGACGAGCGCGCGGCCGCAATGGACGCATGGGACGTCGCGGTTTTGGGTTCGTAGCAGCATTGGGACTTGCGCTTGTCAGGTCCGATGCTTCTGCGAACCATTCCTCCGGCTCGGCTGCCTCCTCGCAGCGAGCGGATATTCTCCAGGCCAGCACAAGTGTGATGGCCGGAAAGGTGTCAGACCGACAGCCGGATGACGCTATAGGACTGGGGCTTTAACGTTGCGCGCAATCTACCATCCTCTATTTTCCCGTTCTCGACTTTGACGGGGGCGACTGTCTCCGGCTGCCGCGCCGTGTTGACGGCCTGCAGGTCCGGATGCGTCATCTCCACCTGTTCCAGCACGCGGGCGTTGGCAAAGCCATCCAGCCGGGCGTCGAGGTCAAGCGCGTTTTGCGGATGACGGTTGACGACAAAGAAGGTCAGCGTCTGGCTGTCATCGGAAAGGACCGCTGATGCGTCGAGATAGGGGACGTCGTCCGCTTCTTCGCAGTCATAGGTCGGCGCGTCGGTAATGAGCTGCAGAGCCGATCCACGGCCGTATTTTGATGCGAAATAGAATGGGTAGTAGATTGTCTGACGCCAGGCCGGACCGCCATTCTCGGTCATGATCGGAGCGATGACGTTGACGAGCTGGGCAATGCAGGCAATGCGCACGCGATCTGAACGGCGAATGAAGGTATTGAGAATCCCGCCGACCTGCAGCACGTCCTCGAAATTATAGACGTCTTCGAGAAGGTGAGGGGCATCGGGCCATTCGTTCTTCGCGAGGATATCCTTGTCCTGCTGGTTGGAATGATACCAGACATTCCATTCATCAAAGGAAATACCGATCGTCTTCTTCGACCGCTTCTTCGCCTTGATATAGTCGATCACGCCGCCAATGGTGGTGATGTAACGATCAAGTTTGGTCGTGCGGGCAAGGTAATTGAGCGTATTTTTCTCGCGGTTTGCGAAATACATATGCAGCGAAATATAGTCGGCGCTGTCATAGCACTCGTCGAGGACCTGCGCTTCCCAGTCCGGATAGGTCTTCATATCGGAATGTGACGAACCGCAGACCACCAGTTCCAGCGATTTATCGAAATTGCGCATGGCCTTTGCCGTTTCGTCGGCGAGCCGGCCATATTCGTGCGCCGACTTGTGTCCGACCTGCCAGGGGCCATCCATTTCGTTGCCGAGGCACCACAATTTGACATTGTGGGGCGCTTCCCAACCATGCTTGCGACGCAGGTCCGACCAGTAGGTGCCGCTGGGATGGTTGCAATATTCGAGGAAATTGCGGGCCGAATCGAGCCCGCGTGAGCCGAGATTGACGGCGAGCATCGGCTCGGTCTTCGCCTTCTTGCACCAGTCGACGAATTCGTTGACGCCGATCTGGTTGCTTTCACGGGTGCGCCAGGCAAGGTCAAGACGGACAGGGCGCTCCGAACGCGGGCCGATGCCATCTTGCCAATCGTAGGCGGACACGAAATTGCCGCCGGGGTAACGGCAATAGGGCGTATCGAGTTGCTGCACGAGATCGATAACGTCTCGCCGGAAGCCGTCCGCATCGGCTGTTGGATGCCCCGGCTCGTATATGCCGCCGTAAACGGCTCTCCCGAGGTGCTCGAGGAACGAACTGTAAAGTCTGGGGTCAATGTTCGCGACCCGAAAATCGCGATGAACGATAACATTCGCCTTCAACGAACCCTCCCTTAAATATCGATTTCTTCGTTCTTATACAGCTATCTTGATGGCTTGATGGAAGCGAGTCAATTGAACAGCGCGTGCGCTATGCGCCGCTCGGGCGCCAGAAATAATTATTATTTCACAATGATTTAGATCGGAATTGTCGTCTTTTGGCAGAAAAAATATCGCATTATTGAAATCAGGATTTCCGATATTGTTCGTTAAATGTAGAGCCGCATAACGATGTCGCGGCCATGATTCCCAAATCCACGGCCGAATATATTCACGCCGCCGGTATGGCTAGCATTCTCGGCAATGCCGACGCGCAGACGGATCGAGGAATGCTGCGCGAGAGCGAGGTCTCCAACCGTGACGTTGGAGGTTGAGACGCCGTCGATGAATGTGCCTCGTGTGGAGATGCGCCAGGTTTTCAGGTTGCCGTATTGGGAGCCTTTAAGCTTCCACCAGTCAGGCGTATAGGCGCCTCGCTTGTCACCATAATCGCCCGGGGAAGTCCAGGTGCCGACCGGCATTCCGTTGACCCAAAGCGTGATGTCGGAGGGCCAGTCGGGATTGGTTCCCGGTACTTCCGAAGACAGTTCCATCGAAAACTCGATGGCGCGCACGTCCTTGTTCAAAACCTTGGCATTGTTCGGGAACTTGTATTCGACAAAGCCCCTTCCGAACCACACGAGACCGGCCTGCATACGCTGTGGATCAAGGAAATAGTCAGGGACGTCGAGCAGGCCGATGACACTGTCGCTTGAGCAAAGGCCACAAGGGGCGTGGATATCGCAACTCGTATAGAGCCCAACCGGCATCTCAACTTCGATGACGTCGTCTGCCTTGTTGACGGACTTGTCCTCAAAGCTGATGAGGATTTCATCATAAACTGCAGAGCAGATTTTCTGATTGCCCTTCCGCCCTTTGGCGAGGCGAGATTCGACTAGTCCCACGTCCTCCAGAATTTGAATTCCGGTTGCGACGGTTGACTGCGGCAGCGACAGAGCTCGAGCCATGTCGTTGACGTTCATGGGACCCTTTGAGCACAAAAGTTTGAGGAGTTGCAGGCGTCCCGGCGCAGAGAGAGCTTTGATAACGGTGTCATTGACTCCGGCATCAATCGTCAAAAATGAGCGTTCCATGATTGCTCCATGCTGCGTCACAGACGGCTTTATATCGACAATGCTGATACAGCAAGTTGCCAGAGGCGATATAGATCGATTTCTTTGATTTAAATCTCAGTATTCGTTTAAAATGATAGTCGCTTTTTCTCCGCAGCCATCTGGTTGCCGGCTCGAGCGGCGACGCAAGCTATACAATCCCCGTAATCTCAGGGACGAAGGCGGTGATCTTGCTGACCGATGGGGCGTTCGGCGCCATGGAGCCGCGTGCCAGACGCGCTGCGACTTCGCCGATCATATGGCGGGGTGATCTGGATGTGGCGATCCTCACCGGAAGCGCGGCCGCCAGTTCCAGTCCGTTAAAGCCTGCCATCAAAATGTCGTCGGTGCGAGAAGCCTCCATGCTGGCGAATGCGCCTCCGGCTGCCATGTCGTCGTTGGAGTAATAGATGCAGTCGAGGCTCGGCTCGGAACTCAGCAACTGGTGCGTCAGATATTTGCCGAGGCTGACGGAGGAAAGGGTGTCGCCGAGCCTTTGCCCGATGAAGGCGAGACGGTTCTCATGCAAGACGCGCTCGAAGCCGGCCTTGCGTTTGCCGGCGCGCAAGTCCCGGTCCAGTGCACTGCCGATATAGCCGAAACGCTTCCGGCCGGCGGCAATCAGTGCCCTTGCCATCTCCTCGCCCGCCTTGCAGTGCGAGAGCCCAACGTTAAAATCGATCGGCGTGCCATCGAGGTCCATGATTTGAATGACGGGGATAGCCGCGTTCTTCAACATCCTCACGGTCTCATCCGGCTGGTCCAGACCCGTAACGATGATGGCAGAAGGCCGCCAGGAGAGCATGTCTCTGATAACGTTGCGCTCCTTGGTCACATCGTAGTCGGAAATGCCGAACACGGCCTGCATGCCCGACCCTTCCAGGCCGGTCGAGATGCCGGCAAGGACTTCGGGAAAGACGATGTTGGACATGCTTGGAACCACGACGGCGACAAGGTCGGTTCGCTGCGACGACAGCGACAGAGCCAGGCGATTGCCGAGATAATTCAGCCGCTCGGCCGCTTGCAGCACTTTGTCCCGCGTTTTTATCGAGACGTCGGGCGCGCCGCGTAGGGCTCGCGATGCAGTCATCTTGCTGACGCCGGCTGCCGCAGCGACCTCTTCCAGAGTGGATTTGTGCGTATGCAAGGGATCTCCCGATAGCAGGGCGTCTGCCGCGCCAGTATTCATAAGCTTGTTGAGGTTGAAGTGGAACTGGCAGCGCTTGACATTTGCAGCGATTCTAGCGCTTGGTATCGATACCGGTATCGGTAACGGAAGATCAATCGACGGATTGGTATTATGGAGACAACTTTGCAGGACGCCGGCAAGGCTGCAGTCATCGGCCTCGGTTCGATGGGATGGGGTGCTGCCCTGTCCCTCTTGCGGGCAGGATTTGTCGTCAGCGGATGCGATGTCCGTCAGGATGTTCTTCAGCGCTTTTCACAGGCCGGCGGCAAATCGTGTAAAAGCCCGTCTGAAGCTGCCAGCACAGCCGCCGCGGTTTTCGTGTTTGTCGTCAACAGCAGCCAGACCGAGGACGTGTTGTTCGGGCCTGGCGGCGCGCTGGAGACGGCTCGTGCCGGTACCGTCTTCCTGCTTTGCACCACCATGGCGCCAAGCGCCACGGTCGCGATTGCCGACCGGCTCGAAACCGCCGGCATGCTTGTCGTCGACGCGCCGGTTTCCGGCGGTCACGCCAAGGCACTTTCCGGAGAGATGGTCGTCATGGGTTCCGGTTCGCCAGAAGCTTTCGCGCGTGCCAAACAGGCGCTCGATGCGGTCTCCGGCAAGGTGTTCCGGCTCGGGGACAGGCCTGGTCCCGGCTCGCAAGTGAAGATGATCAACCAGCTCCTTGCCGGGGTGCATATCGCGGTGACCGCCGAGGCGATGACGTTTGCAGCCAAGACGGGCATCGACCTGAAGACGCTCTACGATGTGCTGCGGGTTTCGGCCGGCTCCTCCTGGATGTTCGAGAACCGTGGCGAGCATATCGTCTCGGGTGACTATGCACCGCGCTCGGCGGTCGATATCTTCGTCAAGGACCTCGGCATCGTCACCTCTGAAGCAGATCGGGCAGGTGCCTTCACGCCGCTCGCAGTGACCGCGCTCGATCTCTTCCGGCAAGCGTCCGACGCTGGTCTCGGCCTCGAAGATGATGCCGCGGTGGCAAAGATCCTCGCTGAAAAGAGCGGTGTCGTCCTGCCGGGCATGGCGGTTATGGGCTGATGGCGGCACTGGGCAAAATGCGCATGAGACTTATG
Organism: Rhizobium sp. YAF28; assembly: GCF_052113285.1. Classification (NCBI taxonomy): domain Bacteria; kingdom Pseudomonadati; phylum Pseudomonadota; class Alphaproteobacteria; order Hyphomicrobiales; family Rhizobiaceae; genus Rhizobium; species Rhizobium sp. YAF28. Next base: position 313,420 of record NZ_JBFRCX010000008.1, read on the forward strand.
TTCGATTGCTACCGCCCGCAGATCATGCAAGTTAAGTTGACCTGCAAGTTGCAGTTTTGTTTGGTTTCGTCTGGCCGCTAACATTCCGGAATATCGGTCCGAGGCAGTGGAAAATTTGAAGGAGCAGATGGCGTTGCGCCTGGCGTGACGTGCGCGGAATCCGACTGGGGAGAACGGATTCCGATCAAACATCGAGATCGTCTCGAAAAAATGACGCCGGCAGCGCTGGGAGGTAAACCAATATGCATGTGATGATTTTGGGTGCGGCAGGCATGATCGGCCGCAAGCTGGTCGAAAGAATTGCCCGCGAGCCTGGTGTGCTTGGCGCCGCGATCAGCCGACTGACGCTGGTAGATGCAGTTCAGCCGCCGGTGCCCGAGGCGCTTCGATCCGTGTCGAGCACGCTGACGATCGACCTCGCCCAAGCCGGCATCGCCAAAAAGCTGATCGAGACCCGGCCCGGTCTGATTTTTCATCTGGCGGCGATCGTTTCCGGTGAGGCGGAGGCCGATTTCGATAAAGGCTATGCCGTCAATCTCGATGGTGTGCGCGCTCTGTTCGAGGCGATCCGCCACCAGGGCCTGAAGTCCGCCTATGTGCCGCGCGTGGTCTTCGCCTCGTCCATCGCCGTGTTCGGCACGCCTTTTCCCGATGTCATTCCGGACGAATTCTTCTCCACGCCGCTGACGAGCTACGGCACCCAGAAGGCAGTTGCCGAGTTGCTGCTTGCCGATTATTCGCGCCGTGGCTTTTTCGATGGCATCGGCATTCGCCTGCCGACGATCTGCGTGCGGCCGGGTGCACCGAACAAGGCGGCCTCCGGCTTCTTCTCCAATATTCTGCGTGAGCCGCTCGCCGGCAAGCCAGCGGTGCTGCCGGTCAGCGATAGCGTCCGGCACTGGTTCGCGAGCCCACGGGCGGCAGTCGGTTTCTTCGTTCACGCGGCGAGGATCGACACGGCAAAGGTGGGGTCGCGGCGCAACCTGACCATGCCGGGTCTCTCGGCTCTGGTTTCGGAAGAGATCGAAGCGTTGCGCCGGATTGCGGGCGACAAGGCCGTTGCGCTGATCAAGCACGAGACCGACCCGGTGATCGAACGCATCGTGGCCGGTTGGCCGACGCAGTTCGATGCGAAGAGAGCGTCCGCGCTCGGCTTCAGGGCGGAGACGAGTTTTGACGAGATCCTGCAGGTGCATATCGAGGATGAACTCGGCGGGAGGATTGCATGAGTGAAAGTACCGGCACGCAATCGAAGATTGCCCTGGTGACCGGTGGCGGCACGGGCATCGGCCGCGCGATCGCAAAGGGGCTAGTGGCTGCCGGCTACAGGGTCGTGATCTCGGGACGGCGTGCCGAGATTCTCCAAAAAGCCGCCGCCGAACTCGGCAGCGAGACGGGTGCGGAAGTTACCGCAATCCGGGCCGATGTCGGCGATCCGGTCTCGGTCAGAGCATTGTTCGATGCGATCGCAAATCAGCATGGTCGCCTCGATCTGCTGGTCAACAATGCCGGTGTCTCGGTGCCGGGCATGCCGCTGGAGGATGTGTCGTTCGAAGACTGGAGCGCCATCGTCGCGGCCAATCTGACAGGCGCCTTCCTCTGCACGCAGCAGGCGTTCAGGCTGATGAAGAGCCAGACACCACGTGGCGGCCGCATCATCAACAACGGCTCGGTTTCGGCAACGACGCCACGCCCCAATTCCTCGCCCTATACGGCGACCAAACACGCCATCACCGGCCTGACGAAATCGACCGCGCTTGATGGGCGCGAATTCGACATCGCGTGCGGCCAGATTGATATCGGCAATGCGGCAAGCGACATGACAAAAAGGATCGCCGCCGGCGTTCTTCAGGCCAATGGTACGACTGCCGCGGAGGCGACCATTGATCCTGCCCATATCGCCGATGCGGTCGTCTATATGGCGGGCCTGCCGCTCAGCGCCAACGTGCTGACGATGACTGTGATGGCGACGAAAATGCCCTTTGTCGGGCGTGGATAACTGGCGGTGCTTGGCCGAAAAAGCCGTGAGAATACATATACATAGCGTACGATGCTCGATATCTGGGAGGAGGGAGTATGGCAGGTGTTCAATTCGCTGATGTGCGCAAATCGTTCGGTGCGTTTCCGGTCATCAAAGGCGTGAGCATCGATATTGCCGACGGAGAGTTCGTGATCCTGGTCGGGCCTTCCGGCTGCGGCAAGTCCACGCTGCTGCGCATGCTGGCGGGGCTGGAAAACATCTCTGCCGGGGAAATCCGGATCGGCGGGCGGGTGGTGAACACTTTGCCGCCGAAGGATCGCGACATCGCCATGGTCTTCCAGAATTATGCGCTTTACCCGCATATGACGGTGCAGCAGAACATGGGCTTTTCGCTGATGCTCAACAAGGCGCCGAAGGCCGAAGCCGAAAAGCGCGTGAAATACGCCGCCGGCATTCTCGGGCTCGATGCACTGCTCGACCGGTATCCGCGCCAGCTTTCCGGCGGCCAGCGCCAGCGTGTCGCGATGGGCCGCGCCATCGTGCGCGATCCGGAAGTCTTCCTCTTCGATGAGCCGCTCTCCAATCTCGATGCAAAGCTGCGTGTCGCCATGCGCGCCGAGGTCAAGGAACTGCACCAGCGGCTGAAGACCACCACTGTCTACGTCACCCACGACCAGATCGAAGCGATGACCATGGCCGACAAGATCGTCGTCATGCATGACGGGATTGTCGAACAGGTGGGCTCGCCTCTGGAACTCTACGACAAGCCGGCCAATCTCTTCGTCGGCGGCTTCATCGGCTCACCTGCGATGAACATGATCAAGGGCAGGCTCGATCCCGAGAATCCCATACGTTTCATCGCCGCCGACGGCACGGCGCTTCCGGTCGCCAATCCTCCGGACAGCGCAAAAGGGCGTGACCTCGTCTATGGGCTCCGCCCGGAATATATCTCGCTCGACGCGGGCGGCCTGCCTGGCGAGATCGTTGTGATCGAGCCGACCGGCTACGAGACGCATCTCACGCTGAAGTTCGGCGGCAGCGATCTCAATTGCGTCTTCCGTGAACGCGTCAACGCGCGCCCAGGCGAGAGCCTGAATGTCGCAATCGACGCCTCGCATGTTCATCTTTTCGATGCCGAAGGTGGCCGGAGATTGACCAACTGACGTCTTCAGGCGCGGCGCGGGAGAGGAGGGGGCTTCCCGTTCAGTCGCCAGATGGCAGGCATCCCATTTCCGGATGCAGATACCGTCGTTCATCAAGCGGGAGATGAATGTCGGAGAATTCTCTCCCGCTTTTTTCAAGGAGGAGGAATATCATGACGATCAAGAGACGTGAATTTCTTGCTGCTTCGGCAGCCGCAGCCGGCGTCGCCGGTCTGGGCATCAGGCCTTCTTTCGCACAGGCCGAACCGACCTATAAGCCGGAAAACGGCGCGAGCCTGCGCCTGCTGCGCTGGACACCCTTCGTGAAAGGTGATGAGGAAGCCTGGCTTGCAAACACCAAGAAATTCACTGAGGCGACCGGTGTCGAGGTCCGCGTCGACAAGGAGAGCTGGGAGGACATTCGCCCAAAAGCTGCGGTTGCGGCCAATGTCGGTTCCGGTCCTGATCTCATCATGTGCTGGTTCGACGATGCTCATCAGTACCCGGACAAGCTGGTCGACCTGACCGAACTCGCCAATTATCTCGGCAACAAATATGGCGGCTGGTACGATGGCGTCAAAGGTTATGCCTCGCGCGGAGATACGTTCATCGCCATGCCGCTGACGGCGATCGGCAATGCCGTGGTCTATCGCGACAGTCATGTGAAGGCGGCTGGCTTCAGCGAATTCCCCAAGGATACTGCAGGCTTCCTTGAGCTTTGCAAGGCGATGAAGGCTAAGGGCACGCCCGCCGGCTTCCCGCACGGAAAGGCTGTCGGCGACGGCAACAACTATGCCCATTGGCTGCTCTGGAGCCACGGCGGCAAGATGGTCGATGAAGGCGGCAAGGTGACGATCAACAGCCCGGAAACGCTGGCTTCGATCAACTATGCCAAGGAGCTCTATGCGACCTTCATTCCGGGCACAGAAAGCTGGCAGGACGTCAACAACAACCGCGCCTTCCTCGCCGGCCAGGTTTCGCTGATCGCCAACGGTGTGTCGGTCTATTACACTGCCAAGGGCGATCCCAAGCTCGCAGAAATCACCAAGGACATTCGCACGACGAACTTCCCGATCGGCCCGGTCGGCCAGAGCGTCGAGCTTTACCAGACAAGTTCGCTGCTTCTCTTCAAGCACAGCAAATATCCTGAAGCAGCAAAGGCCTACATCAAGTTCATGATGGAAGCCGATCAGATGAATGCCTGGATCCAGGGCTCCAGCGCCTATTGCTGCCAGCCGCTCAAGGAATTCGCCAAGAACCCGATCTGGACTGCTGATCCGATCCATGCGCCTTACGCGCGCGCCTCGGAAAAGCTGCGCCCGAACGGCTATGCCGGCCCGCTCGGCTATGCCTCGGCCGCGACCATGGCCGACTACGTGCTGGTCGACATGTATGCCGCGGCCGTCACCGGCCAGAGGTCGCCAGAGGATGCAATGAAGGAGGCCGAGCGCCGGGCGAACCGCTACTATCGCGTCTGATCCTATTTTTCCAAGACTTGCGGCATGCCGGAAACGACGTGCCGCAAGTCTCTAGGGCATATCGCAATCTGGAGATAAGCAATGTCGACGGTGAATTCCGGAGATACGCGCGGACCGACATCCTCGCTCCTGCAGAACAACAACGTGCTCGGCTTCCTGTTCATGCTGCCGGCGGCGGTCTTCCTGGTCTGCTTCCTGACCTATCCGCTGGGGCTCGGCGTCTGGCTCGGCTTCACCGATACGCGCATCGGCCGCGACGGTATCTTCATCGGGTTGGAGAACTACCAATACCTGATGGAGGATGACGTCTTCTGGCTGTCGGTCTTCAACACCGTCCTCTACACCTTCGTCGCTTCGATACTGAAATTCGTGCTTGGTCTCTGGCTGGCGCTGCTTCTGAACCAACATTTGCCGTTCAAGAGCTTCTTCCGGGCGATCGTGCTTCTGCCCTGGGTCGTGCCGACCGTTTTGTCCGCCCTGGCCTTCTGGTGGATCTACGATTCCCAGTTTTCGATCATTTCCTGGTCGCTGATGGAGCTTGGTCTCATCGACGCGCCGATCAACTTCCTCGGTGATCCCACAAATGCGCGCATTTCAGTCATTATCGCCAATGTCTGGCGCGGCATTCCCTTCGTGGCGATCTCGCTGCTTGCCGGCCTGCAGACCATTCCGGTCTCGCTACAGGAGGCAGCGTCGCTTGACGGGGCGACCAGCTGGCAGCGCTTCCGCTATGTGACGCTGCCGATGTTGACGCCGATTATCGCCGTCGTGATGACATTCTCAGTGCTCTTCACCTTCACGGATTTCCAGCTCATCTACGTGCTGACCAAGGGTGGGCCGGTCAACGCCACGCATCTGATGGCAACATTGTCCTTTCAGCGCGGAATTCCCGGCGGCCAGCTCGGCGAGGGTGCCGCGATCGCAGTCGCGATGATCCCCTTCCTGCTCGGCGCGATCATGTTCAGCTTCTTTGGCCTGCAGCGCCGCAAATGGCAGCAGGGCGGACAGGATTAGGGAAATTCCAGCAAAAGCGTGCAGCGGTCTTGCGTCAGAATTGCGTGAAAACAAAGAGACAGGGCATTTCCATGGATCGAAGAAACGGAAATGCTCTAGGGAGGAAGATATGTCGACCAATTCCAACACCGCCAATGTCGTCCTGACCGACAATGCCGAAGGTATGAGCTACCTGAACCGCCTGCCACGGCGGGTGGTGATGCTCTACCTGCCGATGGCGGTTTTCGTCTTCGTGCTGCTCTTCCCATTCTACTGGATGGCGGTCACCGCGGTGAAGCCGAACGAACAACTGACCGACTACAGCAATTACAGCCCGTTCTGGGTGGTCGGGCCGACGCTTGCACATATCAAATATCTGTTCCTCGAAACGTCCTATCCGGGCTGGATGTGGAACACGATCCTCGTCGCAGTCTGCTCGACCCTCCTGTCGCTTGTTGCGTCGGTCTTCGGCGCCTATGCGATCGAGCGCGTGCGCTTCACCGGCTCCCGTTCCATCGGCCTCGTCATCTTCCTTGCCTATCTCGTGCCGCCGTCGATCCTGTTCATTCCGCTTGCCTTCATCGTCTTCAAGCTCGGGATCTATGACTCGCGGCTCGCGCTGATCTTCACCTATCCGACCTTCCTCATTCCCTTCTGCACCTGGCTTTTGATGGGTTACTTCCGCTCGATCCCGTTCGAACTGGAAGAAAGCGCACTGGTGGATGGCGCCAATCGCTGGCAGATCCTGACGAAGATCATCCTGCCATTGGCAGTGCCCGGCCTGATCTCGGCCGGCATCTTCGCCTTCACTCTGTCGTGGAACGAGTTCATCTACGCCCTGACCTTCATCCAGTCGTCGGAGAACAAGACGATCCCCGTTGGGGTGCTGACGGAGTTGGTGCGTGGCGATGTGTTCGAATGGGGATCGCTGATGGCGGGAGCTCTCTTCGGCTCGCTGCCCGTCGTCATCCTCTATTCATTCTTCGTGGACTATTACGTCTCGTCGATGACAGGCGCCGTCAAGGAATGAAAAAGGGGCAAAAGCTGCTCCTTTTCGCTCCTAACGGTTATTCCTCTTACGCCATTGCGCAAACTTTTCGCGCGGTGCTTCGCTGGTCGCCGGGTAGAGCCCGATGATGGTCGCGCCGCCGAGCACCTCCTCGGTAACGAAATCCTCGTAGGCCGTCATCTCGACGGCCTCGTCGGCGATTTCCTCCGCAAGATACAGGGGGATGACCACGACGCCCTCATTGTCGCCGACCACAACGTCGCCGGGGAAGACAGGAACATCGCCGCAGCCGATCGGGACATTGATCTCGATCGCCTGATGCAGGGTCAGGTTGGTCGGCGCCGAAGGCCGGTGATGATAGGCAGGAATATCGAGACCGGCGATTTCGGGGCTGTCGCGGAAACCACCGTCGGTCACGACGCCGGCAACACCGCGCACCTGCAGGCGCGAGACGAGGATCGAGCCGGCGGAGGCAGCACGCGCATCCCGCCGGCTATCCATGATCAATACGGCGCCCGGCGGGCAGCGCTCGACGGCGGCGCGCTGGGGATGTTCCGGATTGCGGAAGACATCAAGCGTGTTCAGGTCTTCGCGCGCCGGGATATAGCGCAGCGTGAAAGCCTGACCGACCATGTTGGTCTTCTTCGGTGAGAGCGGGCGCACGTCCTGGATGAACTGGTTACGCAGGCCGCGTTTGAAAAGAGCGGTACAAAGGGTCGCAGTCGAAACGCCCTTCAGCTTCTCACGCGTCTGCTGGCTCAAAGTGGTGGTCATATCTTGTCCTCCTGAAATCAATAGATATCCGGCTCGTCGGGGGTGGGGCCAAAGCCGGTTTCCAGAAAATCGAAATCGCAGCCCCTATCGGCCTGGGCGATGTGGCGTGCAAACATCCAGCCATAGCCGCGGCCAAACTTTTCCGCCGGCTTGACCCAGGCTGCACGGCGGCGCGCCAGTTCATCATCGTCGACAAGCATGTCGATACGGCGGGCTTCAAGATCGAGGCGAACGATATCGCCGGTTTTCAACAAAGCGAGCGGGCCGCCCACATGCGATTCCGGCGAAATATGCAATATGCATGCGCCGTAGCTCGTACCGCTCATGCGTGCATCCGAGAGGCGCAGCATGTCGCGATAGCCCTTCTTCAGCAGCGCCTTCGGCATTGGCAACATGCCCCATTCCGGCATACCAGGGCCGCCCTGCGGGCCGGCGCCACGCAGAACCATGACGTGATCCGGGGTAATGTCGAGGGTTTCGTCGTCGACAGCCTTCTTCATATCCGGATAGCTGTCGAAGACGAGGGCGGGGCCCTCATGCTTGTGAAAGCGCGGATCGCAGGCCGCGGGTTTGATGACGGCGCCGGTCGGTGCAAGATTGCCTTTCAGCACCGCGAGCGACCCCTCATGGTAGAGCGGATTGTCGAGAGAGCGGATGACATCGTCATTATAACATCTGGCACCCTCAAGCGTTTCGCCGAGTGTTGCACCGGTGACCGTCATCGTCGAGAGATCGAGCTTGGAGGAGAGCTTTGCCATCAGCGCCCTCAGGCCGCCGGCATAATAAAAATCCTCCATCAGATAGGTCTTGCCGGTCGGGCGGATATTGGCGAGCACAGGCGTTGTACGGCCTGCATGGTCGAGATCGTCAAGCGTCAGCGGTATGCCTGCACGGCGTGCCATCGCGACCAGATGCACGATGGCATTGGTGGAACAGCCTGTCGCCATGGCGACCGTCACGGCATTGTCGACTGCCGCCTGTGTAACGATCTTAGCGGGCACGAGGTCTTCGAAGACCATCTCGACGATGCGCCGGCCGACCGCCGACGACATGCGGATATGGTTGGAATCGGCGGCCGGAATGGAACTCGCACCCGGCAGCGTCAGCCCGAGCGCTTCGGCGATTGCCGTCATCGTGCTCGCCGTGCCCATAGTCATGCAGTGGCCGTAAGAGCGGGCGATGCCGGCCTCCACCTCGACCCACTCGGTTTCGGAAATCGTGCCGGCACGGCGCTCGTCCCAGAATTTCCATGCATCCGAACCGGAGCCCAGATATTCACCGCGATAATTGCCGCGCAGCATCGGGCCAGCCGGCAGGTAGATCATCGGTAGGCCCATGCTGAGCGCACCCATGACAAGACCGGGAGTCGTCTTGTCGCAGCCGCCCATCAGCACCGCACCATCGACCGGATGTGAACGCAGCAGTTCTTCCGCCTCCATGGCGAGCAAGTTGCGATAGAGCATGGTCGTCGGCTTGACGTAGCTTTCCGACAGCGACAGTGCCGGCAGTTCGAGCGGGAAGCCGCCGGCCTGGAAGATGCCGCGCTTCACATCCTCGACGCGATGCTTGAAATGCGCATGGCAGGGGTTGGCATCTGACCAGGTGTTGAGGATGGCGATGACGGGTTTGCCAGCCCATTCCTCCGGCGCGTAGCCCATCTGCATGGTGCGCGAACGGTGGCCTGAACTTCTGAGGTCATCGGGCGCGAACCATCTGGCGCTGCGCAGCTTGGAAGGTGTCTTCCTGGCCTTCATTGTTTTGAAGTCCTGTCTCGAACTGAAGAAAATGCCGTCCCGTTTCTGGCGCAACGGCTTTGCATTGGCTTAACTAAAGCACTAATGTATCAGTGCATCAAGTCACAAAATATGTTTAAACGGTCGGCAGTGCTTCGACAGGATGGATGGCCAGGCGTGAAAGTTAACCGGACGCAATTTGCCCTCGACCGAACGCGCCAGGTCGCGCCGCAAATTCTTGAAATCCTTCGTTCCCGCATTCTCTCCATGGATCTGACGCCGACAACGGTTCTGTCCCGCATCGCGCTGCAGAGCGAGTTCAATGTCAGCCAGACGCCGGTGCGCGACGCCCTGATACGGCTTGAAGAGGAGGGACTGGTCGAGGTCTATCCGCAATATGCGACTGTTGTCGCCAAGATCGATATCGACCACGCCACCCAGGCGCATTTCCTCAGGCTGTCGATCGAACTCGAGGCGGTCCGCCGGCTGACGCTCGAAAGCCCGGCCGAGACGGCGCAGGTATTGGAGCGGGTGCTTCGGCAACAGGAGGCGGTGGCCTCGGCGGATCAGTTTGACCAGTTCGATTCATTCGACAGGGATTTCCATCGCACGCTCTTTGAGCGCAGCGGCATTCTGGGCCTCTGGGCAACGGTGCGGCGTCTGAGCGTCCATCTCGACAGGCTGCGCCGCCTCAACCTGCCGATGCCCGGCAAGTTGGAGACGGTGCTTGCCGATCATCGTGCGATCATTGAAGCGGTTCGCTCCGGCGAGCCTGAATGGGCGGTCGCGGCCATGCGCAAGCACCTGTCCGGCACGCTGTCGATCATCGATCTCATCTGCGAACAATATCCCGATTTCGTCCAGCGCTAAGGACAGCCTCAGGGAGCAGGCAGCGCAGCAGATGGCCGGAGGCGTCGCTCTGCTCCGGATCGGCCATGCGTCGCGTGGTGACGAAGACCGTGCGCGGCATTGTCCGGTTCATCACGAGCTTGGTCGGGTGGGTTACCGGTAGCTCCACCGGCTCAAGCGGCTCACTCGATGGCGCAAAGCGCAGCAACTGCGAGCCGCCGACACCGGCAATCCAGTAGACGCCGTCCTCATCGACGAATGCGCCATCGGGCCGTCCAGCAAAGGCATGCGTGGTCGCAAAGACCCGCCGGTTGGACGGCGTGCCGGTGGCAAGATCGTAGTCGCAGGCCCAGATGGCCTGAACCGAAGGATGGGAATCGGAAAAATACATTCTCTGCCGCATCGGATCGAAGGCCAGGCCATTCGGTGTCCAGAAATCTTCGAAGACCCGGCGGTGGCTAAAATCGGGCTCGATGCAGAAGATTGCTCCCGCTGGCGCTGCCATCTCCCGCTGCATCGTGCCGGCCCAGAGCCGGCCGGCGGGGTCGAGCGTCCCATCGTTGAAGCGGACATCCGCGCGGCTTTCCGGCGCGCAGACGCGCTTGAACAGGCCTGTCCGCTGATCAAAGAGGAAAATGCCGGTCGCAAGGCCTGCGAGCAACGTTCCATCTGTCCGCAACGCGATGCAGCCGACTGCTTCGGGTGCGTCCCATGTCGAGGTCTTGCCGGTTGCCGAATCGGTGCGAAGCAGCCTGCGGCCATCGGTATCAACCCACCAGATGCAATTTTCATTCTCCGACCAGACCGGGCTCTCGCCGAGATGCGCCCAGTGGTCGGAGAAGACTTCGAATGTGATCGTCATTTCGCCCCAGGCTTGCCTCGCCGTGTCCGCACCAAAAGAAGGGAATTCTGGATCAAAAAAAATCGTAATTCTAGCTAAGCTTATTGGAATTCCAGAATCGTATTCTCAAACGCCGACTGCGTAGGACCAATAACTTAAGTAGGTGCCCGCGACCTGCGTTTCCAGTTTCAGCCCTGCGATGACATCCAAACTAATTGAGATTTTATCCAAACGAACGGGATTTTGGCGTGGGCGGCGGACAAGGATCCTCTGGGGAACGACGTGAGCATTACCATCAAGACTGGCCTTATGGCGCTCGCCCTGCTTGGTTCGACGGCACTGACCGCGGTCACGGCCCAGGCAGCCGACAAGGAAATCAGCTGGATCTATTGCGGCGACACGATCCTCAGGGATGAGGTTTGCGCGGCAGCTTTTTACGCGACGGGTGGTAGCGGCTGTCAGGACTGCGGGTGTGGGATCCGCCACGATGAATGGTTGTGTTTTCCCCATCCATGTTCTCGGTAACCAGAAGATCGGTCACCATCAGTCCTTCAAGCGACGACATAATCTTGTCGTCGCTTGTCGCACCAGCAATTCGTCTCAGACTGCCATGTTCGAAGCTGCCGACATCACCTCCCGCGGGGCGGGGCCGCCGAACATATGGCGGCCACCATCCTCGACTTCGGTGAAACACCAACGCACGACGCCATCTCGATCGAGCAGAAATTCGCCGACAAGTTGGCCGTGGCCGGTGGCGATCATCTGCGTGTCGTCCTCGGTGAATTCATAGCCATCCGCCTTGTCGAGATATTCCACCGCCTCCATCACGCCCATGGGCGCCGGAAGCTCGCCCGGCATGTCGATCTGCATCGAGGACACAGTGCTCATGCTGACTTTGTGCGGCCAGTCGTTCTCGTTTTCCGTGAACTGAAGGTTCGGCAGGCCGAAGGCCTTGTGCGATACCCGTTCCGGATCGGAAGCCGCCAGCAGATTGGGAAGCGGGTGGTAGCGGAAATAGAGGCGGGCGCGATCGATCGGCGTGTTGACGACGGTCAGGCTATCGATGCCTTTCTCCTGTAGGGCATTGGTGAGTTCGGCCATAGCGGCGATCTGCCGGCGACAGAAGGGGCAATGCAGTCCGCGGAACAACCCGACGAGCACCGGCTTCTGGCCGCGAAAATCGTCAATAGCGATCTTGCCCTGGCGGGTGATCGCATCCAGCACTACGTTCGGCGCGCGATCTCCTGGCTGCAATGGTTTTGCTACGTGGTTCTCCTGCATCTTTCATTCCTCCCTTTATGCGTTGGATACGATTCTCCTCATCGATCTCCTGCAGTCGTTGCAACGGGGACAGTCAGTCGAGGAACGGCAATACGACGAGCGTGGCTGGATCGAGGTTGTGGCGGATGCATACATCCTGTGCCAGCGTGAAATACCGTTCCGCCTCGTCTATGTCGTCATGCTCGAGGCTGAGTGTCGCCAGACCATCATAGCACGGAAAGAGCAATTGCGGCTCGTCAATTTCCTTCGCAACCTCAAGGGCTTCCTCGTAATACTTACGAGCTAGCTTCGGCTGCCCATGGCACTGATGAATCTGGGCGAGCACAATCAGCGGCACGGAGAGATGATCGCGCTGATCGAGCGCCCGGTCGATTTCGACGGCCTTTTCCGCCGCCGGCACGCCTTCGGCGGCGCAGCGATCGGTGAAAGTGCAGCAGGAGACTGCGAGATTGGCGAGAAGGCGCGCCTGGAAGCCGAGATCGCCGATACGGGTCGCCACCTCTAGTCCGCGCCGGCAGATCCTGATGGCGTTGCCCGGATCGACGATGGTGTAGAGGACACCGAGATTGGAATAGGCGCGACAGGCGGCACTTTGTAGATCGGCCTTTTCGGCGACGGAAAGACTGTGTTCCACTTCCTGCACGGCATCGCGCCGCCGCCCGAGCCGCGCAAGTGCGACACCCTTGGTGTTCAGCGCCTCCGCCATCGCGCGCGCTGCCTCCCGTCCGGCCTCAGTCGTTCCGTCGATCGGTAGCGTTTGCAGGCGTTGTAGGGCTTGCGTGGCCCACTCGGCGGCAGCGGCCTGATCCCCCATGCGGAAGGCCAGATGACCGCGCTCCTGTAGAAGATGCGCATGTTCGACCGGCGCATCGATCGCCGCGATCAGTGCTTCAGCCTCGGCGCAATGTGTCTCCGCTTGATCGCGGCGCCCGGCATCGAGATGCAGGCGGCCGATCTTTCGCAGTATCCTAGCTGCGGCGATAGGGTCGTCCTTGGAGCGATGGATCGCAAGCGCGCATTGGTAATGGTTCAAGGCAGCGTCGCGCAGACCGGCCGGGCCGCAGAGATCGGCAAGGCGCTCCAGGAGTGCCGGTTGCTCCGGCGTCACCTCCGCTTCGTTTGCGAAGGCAGCAAGCGCCTGGCGGTAAAGGCGCATCGCATCGTCATTGGCGTAGGTCTTGCGCGCCAGATCGCCCGCCGCCATCAGATAGGCTGCTCCCTTGGCTCTTTCGGTGGTTAGGCTGAAGTGGTGGCCGAGCAGCGCCAGATGCTCGGGCCGGTCGGGAGAGGCGCCATATTGGCGTTCCAGAAACTGGCCGATCCGTCGATGAAGCTCCATGCGTCTTTGCAGCAGGAGATTATGGTAGATGACGTCATGCATCAGCGTCTGGCTGAATCGATAGCCCGGCGATACAGCGGCATCGGGGCCGCGCAGTTCCTCGATGATATTGGCGTCGCAGAGGTAATCCAATGCAGCATCGATGCCGGCCGGATCGGTGGCGACGGTGCGCAGGAGCGCGGTATCGAACTTCGGTCCCACCACCGCCGCCTCTTGCGCCGACCGCCTTATCTCCTGCGGCAGACGATCGACGCGGGCAAGCAGCAGCGCTTGCAGATTGACCGGGATATCGACATCCATGTCTTCGGCCGCAACATGCCAGTGCTGACCGTCATGATGCAACGTGCCAATGTCGATCAGTCCCCGAAGGATTTCCTCGATGAAAAGCGGATTTCCACTGGCCCGCTCAAGGATGCGCTTTCGCATCGAGATCGGCAGCTTTCCGTGAGCCTCGCCGAAAAACGCGGCAAGCAGCTTCTGCCCGTCGGCTGCCATGAGCGGACCAAGGCGTTGCACGGTGACGCTGACACGATCGGAATTCAGCGGGTCGGTCTGCGATGTCGGCCGGTAGATCGCAAGCAGCATCAGCCGGCTGCGCTCCAGCCGGTCCATCATGAAGCGAAGCACTTCCAGCGAGGCGGCGTCCGCCCAATGCAGATCCTCGATAACGAGCAGCAGCGGACCCTGTCCCAGCCGCCGCTCGAAGACGGTGCGGACCGCATAGAAGATCTGCCGCCGCAACTGCTCCGGCTCGATATGCCGCAACGCGCCGTCGGGGTCACCGAGGCCGAGGACATGCAGGAAGAGCGGCAAAAGCCCCTCGACTTCCTCCTGCGTGAAATCCAACGCGCGAAACCCCGTCGACAGCAGTTGCCGCGTCCTGTCGGGATCATCCCGCTCGCCGACGCTGTAGGCGCTCCGCACCACGGCGGCAAGCGTACCATAGGATTGTTCGCCGAGGGGAGAGCAAGTGGCTTTGCGAATGGCGAGGCCCGGGAAACGGCCGGCATTGCCGGCGATTGTCACGAATTCATTCGCCAGGCGTGATTTGCCGATGCCCGCTTCGCTGATCAAGCGAACAAGCTGTGCCGTGCCGCCGCAGGCAAGATCGAGGCATGTCAGCAACCGCGACAGTTCCGCGTCCCGTCCGATCATCGGCGCTTGCAGGCCGAAACTTTCAAGCCCCCGCGCGGTATGCGGCGCTTCCAGGAGCCCTGTCAGTCGATGGACATGGACGTTACCACTTTTGCCCCGCAGTGTCTGTGCGCCGAGACTATCGAAGGCAAAGGCATGACGGGTGAGGCGATAGGTCAGCGGCCCGACGAGGATGTCGTTTTCGCCGGCCATGGACTGCAGGCGCTGTGCCGTATTCACCGTGTCGCCGGTGACAGAATAGGACTTTGCGCCAACCGCACCGAAACCGCCGGTGACGACAGGTCCGCTATTGATGCCGATATGCAGCCGCAGCGGTACGCGGGCGCGTGAACGCCAGCGCGTGCCGACCTCGGTGGCCCGATCGATCATGTCGAGCGCCGCGTTAAGCGCTCGGATCGGATCGTCCTCATGCGCCACAGGCGCGCCGAACAACGCCAGCAGCGCATCGCCGACGAACTTGTCGACGAAGCCTCCATAAGTTTCAACCGCCCGGGTCATCTCTTCGAACAATTCGTTCTGCAGCGCCCGCATGACTTCGGGGTCGATCTGCTCGCTCAGAGTGGTGAAGCCGCAGAGATCGGCAAAGAGCACGGTCACCGGCCGCCGATCGGCATCGCTGTCTGATTTTTCCGGTACCGCCACCTCGGTACTTGACTTCAGGACGGGCTGCATTTTGCTGGCAAGCGACGCGCCGCAATGGGGGCAGAAGGCGAAATCGGGCTGACATGAGTAGCCGCAGCCAGCACACAAGAGCGGCTGCTTTGCGCCGCATCGCGGACAGAAAGCAAAACCCCTTTGAATGTCGAAACCGCAGCCGGCGCATTCCATCGCACGCGTCTCACGACGAGCCCACTTTGTTCGGCTGATCAGCCGCTACTGGCGGGCTTCAAAAGCGAAGACAAGCATGAACCTGCTGCCACTTGCCTGCAAGCACTAAACAAGTGGTCGGATTGACGTGTCAGCGTTGAATATCAGGCTGCGAACGGGATCTGAAGCGCACGTCAAACGGCGTCGCCTCGCCCTGACAGAAACTGCCGAAATCGTTCGGATTTCGGCTGCGTGAAAAGCTCGGCAGGCGCGCCGGCTTCTTCGATGACACCCTCGTGAAGAAACTTTATTGGAAACGTCGCGCGCAAACGCCATCTCGTGCGTCACGATCAGCATAGTGCGGCCATCGGGACCGTCGACCACCGTCACCACCTTCATCGAATTCTCCTCTTCTTCCGAACGGGGATCATAAGTGGAAAATCCCAGGTCTGAATGGCCCAATTTGACGGGGGCACGTCATGCTACGCAAAGAGGTTCTAAAGCGCTAATGCATCAATATATCACTACGACATGCGTCGGTAGGCGGTCACTTGCCGAACCCGGGGTGAACTGAAGAAGGTGAGGCAGTGCTGGCTGGTTGGCAGGTGTGAGGATCGCGACTTGTGGCGAGCGCGGCCCGAAGGCGGAACGCGAAGTCCTAGGGCAGTTGGCCCCGCTTCCCTGCGGACCGCTATCCTGAAGCTCCTGCGGCTGCCCTTGTCACGACCTCGTGTGACGCGAATTCCCGCTTTCCCGCGCGCTTTGCGTGGTGCTATGTTGAAGCCCCGATGGGCTTCACTGCCTCCCGACTGATCGTGCCGGATGGTTTTTCGCGGCTTTGCAAACCATGCCGTTTACCATTTGGTTGCCAAAAAACCATAATTACCCGCCTAGATCGCACATCGACAACAGGCACTAAGAATTGGATCGAAGCTGAATGCGCATACCATACCTTTTTCTTGCTGCATTTCTTGCAGTCGCGCAGTCCGCCTATGCTGAAGTCGCATCACCTCCTGTTTTGGCGCCGCTAAAGCAACAGGCGCAAGCCGCGCAGTTGAGTGCACAACTTCTCACGCGATACAGTTACAGGCCCATTGCACTCGACGATGCCTTGTCGGCCAGAATTATGGATCAGTTTATCAAGTCACTGGATCCGGACCATGTGCTCTTCCTGCAAGCCGACATCGACAGGTTCATGTCTGACCGCAGCGAGATCGACGACGCCATCGAACAGAAGGATTTGAAGATCCCGTTTGCGATCTTCAACGCGTATGAACAGCGTATTGTCGATCGCATGAACTACGCGCGCAATTTGCTTAAGCAGGACTTCGATTTCAGTGTGCAGGAAAATTATTCCGTACTGCGCGACAAAGAGCCCTGGCCGCAGTCGGAAGCCGAGAGCAATGAGCTTTGGCGCAAGCGCGTCAAAAGCGATTGGTTGCCGTTGAAACTCGCCGGCAAAACCGACGCGGCTATTCGCGAAACGCTCGACAAACGCTACGCAAACGCTCTTGAGCGCGCCTACCAGTATAAAAGCGACGACGTTTTCCAGTTGTTCATGGATGCCTATGCGACGTCGATCGATCCGCACACGGACTATTTTGGCGCGAACGCTTCGGCCGACTTCAATATCTCGATGAAGCTTTCACTGTTTGGTATCGGTGCGGTACTGCAGGAGCGCGACGACTACACGACGATCCGCGAGCTCGTGCCTGGCGGTCCGGCCCAGTTGTCCGGCAAGCTCTCGGTCGGAGACCGCATTACCGGCGTCGGTCAAGGCAAGGATGGTGCGATAAAAGAAGTGGTAGGCACGCGCCTTGATGAAGTCGTGCAATTGATACGCGGGAAAAAGGGCTCCGTCGTGCGCTTGGACATCCTGCCGGCGGATGCCGGCGCAGATGGCGCACACCGCGTTGTCAGCCTTGTGCGCGATAAAATCAGTCTCGATAAGCAGGCCGCCAGAAAGACCGTGCTGTCCGTGAACGTGGGCGACGTCACGCGCAAAATCGGGGTGATTACTCTGCCAACATTCTACGAGGATTTTGAGGCTCGGCACAAAGGCGACAAGGACTATAAAAGTGCAAGCCGCGATGTCGCCAAGCTTCTCGATGAACTGAAGCAAGAAAAGGTCGATAGCGTTCTCATTGACGTGCGCAACAATGGCGGCGGTTCATTGGACGAGGCGATTGATCTGACCGGTCTGTTCATCGGCAATGGCCCGGTCGTTCAGCAACGCGGCAGCGATGGTAAGGTCGAGGTCAGAAGCGCTGAGTTTGCAGCACCTGTCTGGACAGGCCCGATGGGTGTCCTGATCAATCGCGGGTCGGCATCGGCTTCAGAGATTTTTGCTGCGGCAATCCAAGATTACGGTCGAGGCGTGATCGTCGGCGAACCCAGTTTCGGGAAGGGGACGGTTCAGACCGTCGTCGACCTTGACCAGATGGTTCGCAACAGCAAACCCGAATTCGGGGAACTGAAAGTGACGATTGCCCAGTTTTTCCGGGTCAACGGCGGTACGACGCAGTTGCGCGGTGTGACGCCTGATATCAGTTTGCCTGGACTTTCAGATCCGACGAGCTTCGGCGAGACCAGTTATGACAATGCCCTGCCGTGGGCGCAGATCAAGCCCGCGAACTACACGCCCGCCGACACGGTTACGAAGTTGCTGCCGACATTGCAAAGCCGCCATGACGGGCGGGTTGCGAGCGATCCGGACTTCCAAGGTCTCGTAAAGGATATTGCCGACCTCAAGGCGCAGCGCGAGAAGGGGATTATCTCTCTCAATGAAGCCGAACGTCGCAAGGAAGCGACCGCTCGAGAAAATCGACGGAAGTCTCGAGCCGAGTTAGGCGATGGCGAAGATCCTGGTGGAGATGATGGCCTGGAGTCAAACGAGCGCAGCCTGAGTGCCGATATTGCCATTGAAAATGCACGCAAGAAAGCAAAAGACGTCTTGCTGAACGAGGCGGCGGCCATTCTTGCTGACGAGGCGGATTTGCAGAAAGGCGTGTTGCGGGCAGCTACGAAACAATCGGGGGATACGGGCAAATAGTCATGCCCGATCAATTTCGTGGTGCTCCGGGTAGTCCAGCCATGACGGCGGCGGTCGATCACCGGCATGAACTATAGCAGGTGATCGAGATTCCGGCCGGCGAAAGGAGTGCTCACCGCCAGTCGCGATCGCGATCCCAGCGCTCGTAGCGCCTGTATTCGCGCCAGCCGCGATGGGGACGATCCCAACCGTAGCTGCGATCCCAACCGTAGTAGCGTCGCGGCGGCGGTGCCCACCGATTGGGTCGGCAAAAGCCGCGCGGGCTCAGGTGATAACCGCGGCCACATGCAAAATCGACGGTTATGATGTTCGAGGCTGCTGGCGCCGTCATGCTGCCGACAGGCGCGGCATTTGCGGCTCCAGCCGTTATTCCGGCTGCGAGAAGGGCTATAGTGACTAGAAGTTTTCGCATCTTCTTTTCTCCGATTGTCGGAGGGATTTAGCGCCTGTCCTGGTGAACCGAGGCTGAAAACGCCGTTCACCTGAGGGACAGCTTTAGCTGCTAGTCGCGCTCCCAGCGATCACGTCGGTCATCGCCGCGTCGATCGTTGTTGCCGGAATTGGACGTTTGCAAATGCTCCAGCACCTGCAGAACTGCGTCGGCGCAGTCCTTCGTGGAGTCCCCGTCGGCGCACCTGAGGTCGATCCTGGTCTGGCCGTTCTCGATGTGGAACCGGGCGCCGCGCTCCCTCGGCTGCGACCGCCAATCAGCGTCCGCTCGGTCTTCGTTTTTGCGTGAAGAATTCGGCGGAGGTGGTGGATTTTCCCTACTGGATTCTGGCGATGCGGGTGGAGGCGGCGATGGTTCAGCTGGTGCCTGCGCAAAGGCGCAAGTGGAGATCAATCCAAAGATCGCCGCCGATAGTCCTATGATTTTCTTCATGACGTTACCTCGCTTTTGTGCGGAGGTAACGATGGGTCGAGGCGATAGTTCCTATTGTGGGGCTGCGACTGGGTACGTGACGATGCGGACGACTGTATCGTTCAGTCCGATCTTGTCTGTCGCGAACAGATCGCATGCTGCCGCAAGCACTGTCGCACCTGTCGGCTCGCAGAAAGGTCCTGCCTTGCGGATTGGACCTCGCGCAAGAGAGCGCGTACCACCTTTGTGGTCGATCAATAACTCAATGAAGGCCCTGCAGCCGATTTCGCCGCTCATTCAACAATTCATGTTGAACCAGGTCTCTCGCTTCGTTCGAAAGACCATTCGGCCCGGATAGTCCGAGCTCGGTTAACCTCGCTTCGATCGCCTTGGGAATGCTATCCGCTTCGTGCTGGCAGAGCCGCACAAGCCACTTCCATTCGTCGCTTGTCATGTCCCTTCGCGCGACCATCAACTGCCTCCCAGCCAAGGATAACCGTAATTTTGAGAATACCATAATTCTCGTCGAGAGGCAGCAATGTCAGCCGCTTCACAATCGAGCCTTCCGGACTCGTCCGATCGCTTGCCTTCCACGCTGACCCTGAGCCGGAGCCGTCGGCCACCAAGCTCGCAAAGCGTGTGTTGGTCCACTAAATCGGGTTGCGGCTAATGGGAGGAGCGGGACGGCTGCAACCTATCCTTGACTCTGATAGCCTGCTATCCGACAGTGCTCCCTGTTAAATCCATGGGGATTCGATGGGCCTCACCAAAGGCTTCACGATTGTCGGCAGGGCTGCGATAGCCGCCATCGTGTCAATGTTCCTTGCGCTCTCGCTTGTCTTGGGCTTCTGGCTGCATTCGAGCTACATCTCCGCCGTTACGCGTGGGGAAGATCAGGTCACAGCCACGGCCAAGATCGTTGCAGCCAACGCGATCTGGATCAACTCCCTGGCGCGCCAGACCCTTCACCGCATGGATGATGCCTTCGGAACGGCGGAGGCCTTATCAGGCGGGGAGCGCATTCGAAGGTTCAACGCCGCGACGGCCGAATTGCCGACCACTGCAACCGCCTATGTGGTCGCCGCGGACGGGACCTTACTTTATTCGACCGACCGGGAAAGCAGCCCGGCCGACATCGTCGACCAGACCTTTTTCCGTCGCTTGGCCAATGGCGCAGAGGACCATACGTCGGCGATGACGGTCATGCGCAACACAGATCGCCACGTCTTCCTCTCGGCTGCGCGCATCGAGCGGAACGACAAGTTCGAAGCCGTCGCGATCCTGGCGTTTGATGTCGGGATGTTGCGATCGATCTGGGACGCTGCGTCGCTCGGGCCAAACTCGACGGTGAGCTTCCTGAGGCGCGATGGAAAGCTGATCGCCAGATATCCCGAGCCGAAAGAAGCTGTCGATCTCGGCAACTACGTCCTGTTTACCGACTATATGCGTAAGGCAACGTCGGGCTCTTATGTGTCTGTCTCACCCGTCGACCAGGTCGAAAGGTTGGTGGCATACCGCATCGTCGAGCGCACACCCTTCGTCGCCATCGCATCGGCCGACACCGCGGCAATCCTCAAGCCTTTCTGGACCGATGTTTCGATTGCCGCGCTGATCGTTCTTCTGGCCCTTTGCGCGGCCGTGATCGGCGGATTGAAGATCCTGAGGCTGGCGCATGCGGACGCGCGCCACACCGCCGAACTTGCCGAGGCGCTTCGAACCAATCAGGTGCTGATGCGGGAAATTCATCATCGGGTGAAAAATAATCTCCAGACCGTGATGGCGCTCATCCGGCTGCAGGGCTTGCGGCCTGAAACCGTCCGGAGGGTGAACGAGCGGATCGTCGCCATGTCGGCGGTGCACGAACAAATGTACGGCTTCGATCAGTTCAGTAGCGTCACTGCACGGCAGTTCGTCCCAAACCTGGTTCGCACGCTGGTCGGGCTGCATGATCGCGAAATCAAGCTGACCTTCGAGATCGACGACATCAGGATCGATGCGGACAAGGCCACACCATTTGCATTGCTGCTGAACGAACTTCTGACAAACAGCATGAAATATGCCTTTGTCGGCCGGGCCGACGGACATATCCGCATCAGGCTGCTTCAGCGCCCCGACGGCAAGGTCCTGCTTGAAGTGGCGGACGACGGCGTCGGATATGAGCCGGTTGCAACGGAAACCGGCATGGGAAGCAGGTTGATCAAATCCTTCGTCGGCCAGATGGATGGGACCTACGGGACCGAGCGGGCGCAAGGTACCGTCTTCACCGCCCTGTTGTCGATTGCCGCACGATGATGTGGGCGGCGTGGGGGAGGCCGAGTGCCGGACATTTGAAACGGCGGACAACGTGTGCGGTTGTCCTGGCGATCTGGAAGACGTAGGCAAATGACGTGCGCGGTTCGCATCGAAGGCCGGCTGCCGACACGGTCTGACGGGTCGAAGCACACCCATTCGAAAGCCGAGTTGCGATACCGGCTCTGCTGTCACCGCTTATCTTTAGGGGGAAAGCTCAGTCTTTTCGCAGCTTGGCATTGCAAGTTTCGTGCCCTGGATTATTTGATGGGGCTCGAAGAACATATCCGGAGTGTCTGTTGAACAAAACCCGGCCAGCGCTCCTTCTCATTACGGCGTCGCTCATTCCGGTCATCATACTGGCGGCGCTGATGGGAAGGTTCTTCATCAAGGAGCAGCAAGCCGCTCTCGACGATGACATTCGCGGCCGGGCAGCTACGCTGGCCGCCACTCTTCAACGTGAACTCAAGAGCCAGATCCAGTTGCTCTCGATCGTCGCCGACTCTCCCCGCCTCGACCCACCGATTCCCCGTGCCGCCTTTGCCGAGACTGCGCGGCGTCTGCGCGATCGGGTGCCCGAATGGGAACAGATCCGGATTTCGAACGAGAAGGGTGAGGTGGTTCTGTCGTTTCCACCGCTCGATCCGTCGGCTGATACGCACGTTGTGGACATGGAAAGCCACGACGACCTGGTTCGCACAGGTGCGGCCCTGGTCGGCAATATCGCCATCGGGCCGAAAGGCCAGGCGGCCTTTGCGTTGCGCGCCCCGATCCAGAGAAGCGATCGTTTGAGAGCCGTCCTGTCGGTGGTTATCCGTCCAACGATCGTGACCAAACTGCTTTATGCCAATGGACTTCCAGGATCCTGGTCGGCCTGGATCGTCGATGGACGGGACCGTCTGGTGGCATCGACCGGCGCTCCCGCGCTTGCCGGTAATCCGGCCAGCGAATTCGCAACCTTTTCCGGCCAGGACATTGGCGCGGCCACGCTCAAGGACGGGATGGAGCTTCGGGTCGCCGAAGTCGCGCTCGCCGACACGCCCTGGCGGGTAAGGGTTGGCCTGCCGGTCTCCGACTATGAGCGGCTGGCGCGCAGGGCCACCATGCTACTTGTGACGGCGAGTTGTTTCACGCTCCTGCTGTCCGGCTCGGCTGTATTCCTCTTCTATAGGGAGGTGCGCGCCAGAAACCGGGAATGGGAGAGCATGGCCAATTGGCAGCGGATGGATGCGCTTGGAAAGCTGACGGGGCAGGCGGCCCACGATTTCAACAATCTCCTGATGGTTTTCCAGTCCGGGGTGGAGGGCATCAAGAGGCGACGAAATGACGAACAGCGTGTGACGCAGCTTCTGGCGCATATGAGCGATGGAGTCGCTCGGGGAAAGGCGATCACGCAAAGGCTGCTGTCGTTTTCAAGACGCTCAAACCAGGGCGCCTCCCAGGTCGAGCTGGACGTCAGGCTTGCCGAATTGTCTCCGCTGCTGCGCCAAGCCGTCAACGACGCGATCCTGATGGAGATCAGGGTTCCGGAAGATACCTGGCCGGTTCACGTCGATCCTGCGGGGCTTGAAATTGCCCTGATCAACATCCTGACGAATGCGCGCGAAGCCATGACGGCAGGCGGAAAGGTAACCATTTCAGCCCGCAATGTGCTCGACGCCGCCACGGAGGATTCCGGGCTGAAGGGGCCGTTCGTCGCGCTGACGATTTCCGACACCGGGACAGGTGTCGCCCCGGAAAATCTGGCACGGGTGTTCGAGCCGTTCTTTTCTACCAAGAAGAATGGTGGCTCGGGCCTTGGTCTGACGCAGGTCCACAGTTTCGCCACCGGCAGCGGCGGTGCAGTCAAGGTCGCAAGTTTGGCCGGCCATGGCAGCGCCTTTACCTTGCTTCTGCCGCGATCAAACGAGCCGCGGGCGGCGCGTGCGGATACAGCTCCTTCGGTGAGCCTTCCCCGTACGATCATGGTCGTCGACGACACACCGGCATCGCTGGAATCCGTGCGACTGGCGCTCGACGGCATCGTGCCGACGATCTTCATAGCTGCAGGTGGCCCCGAGGCGATCGAGATCCTGGACCGTCATCCTGAAATCGAGGCGATCGTCAGCGATATCATGATGCCGGGCATGTCGGGCATCGAGCTTGCCGAGGAGATCCGCCGCAGAGATGCGTCTCTGCCCGTCGTGCTGATGACCGGCTACAGCGACAGGCTGGAGGCCGGTACGGAAGTCGGACGTCCGGTCGTCCCGAAACCCTTCAAGGTCGAGGATCTGGCGGCCTGCCTCGAGAAGGCGAGGACCTCGGTGATCCAATCGGCAAACGTCGTGCGTCTGGAAATTCCGACGAAGGGCTGATCAGCTTCGACGTCTGTGTGATACGCATTTTTTGCGCGGTCGCGACCGTTGCTGGCGGCTTCGCAGCGCGCAATGGTCTGCGACTTCGAGAAAGAAGAGATCGCCCTATTCCTCCAGAAGCTAACCAACTGATTTAAAGAGCCCTTCGCCTGCCCACGAATTCATGGCTCGTCGAACGGCTGCCGAGGCGCGCAGTCGAAACCGAAGCGGCGCATTTCCACGAGGCGGCTTAGTTGGCCTCCCAAATCCTATCGTCCGCAGCTGACAACGCCTCTTGACAGGCAATCCCTTGTCATGGAGTGTAAGTAAAGCGTTTTACTAAAGCGGTTTACAAAGCTGATGGCGCATGGACGTACCCCAGGATTGAAGGATGTCGCGAAAGCTGCCGGCGTGTCGGTGACGACCGTCTCGCGGATGCTGAACGGTTCGCTGGATTTGCCTGCGCTTACCAAGCAGCGTATCGAAAATGCTATCACTTCCCTCAAATACCAGCCGAACCCCCATGCGCGGCGGCTGAGCCGCGGTCGTTCCGACACGATCGGGCTGGTTGTGCCCGATATCGCCAACCCATTCTTCGCGACCATGGTGGCGGCGGTCGAAGAGGAGGCGAACGACCGGGGGCTTGCCGTTTCGCTCTATGCCACTCTCAACCGGACCGGCCGCGAAGTCGCCTATCTCCGGCTGCTCGAGCACAATCACGTCGACGGCTTGGTTTTCGTCACCAACCATCCCGACAACGGGGATCTCGCAGCTCTCATCAATCGAACAGGCAAGGTCATCGTCGTCGACGAAGACGTTCCGCTTGCCAGTGTCCCGAAGCTTTTCTGTGACAACTTCCAGGGCGGCCATCTCGCAGGACGCCATCTGGCGGAGTTCGGTCATCGCGACGTGCTCTATGTCGGCGGCCCCGATGCGATGATCAGCACGCAGCGGCGCTTCAACGGATTGCGCAAGGGCCTGCAGGAGCGTTTCGGCGACGATACCTCGATTAGGCGCTACAGCGGCGAATATACGATCGCCTGCGGGCGGGACATGGCGCGCCGCTTCCTGGAAGAAGGCATGCCGGCGACCGCAATCTTTGCGAGTTCCGACGAAATCGCGATCGGCATGATCGAAGTCCTGAGGGAGAAAGGAATATCGATCCCCGACGACCTGTCGATCATCGGCTTCGACGATGTCAGTCCGCTGCACCTCTTTGCGCCGCCAGTGACCGCTATCCGACAGCCGGTGCGCGCCATCGGCCGGCGTGCGCTATCTCTTCTTCTCGAAACAAACTGGCAGGAGAGCAAATCGCTCGCCACCGAGGAACTCGTGCCAGTCGAAATCGTCGTGCGGAACTCCGTTGCGCCGCCGTCGACCCATAATAAGCAACGAGAACAAAACCAGAGGATGAGAACATGAAACAGATCAGACGTCGGGCGTTTACCGCCGCTCTTGCCTTCACCGCGCTGGCCAGTGCAACGCTTGGAGCCTCACTTGCTCAGGCTGCAGGCAAGACCTATGCGCTGGTGCAGATCAACCAGCAGGCCCTTTTCTTCAACCAGATCAATGAAGGCGCACAGAAGGCGGCGGATGCTGCTGGCGACAAGCTCGTCATCTTCAACGCCAACAATGAAGCGGCCGCGCAAAACAGCGCCATCGAAAACTACATTCAGCAGAAGGTCGATGGCCTGATCGTCGTCGCAATCGACGTCAACGGCATCATGCCCGCCGTCAAGCAGGCCTCGGATGCCGGCATTCCGGTTGTCGCCATTGACGCGATCCTGCCCGACGGCCCGCAGAAATCGCAGATCGGTGTCGACAACGGCAAAGCCGGCGCCGACATGGGCGCGTATTTCCTCGACTACGTGAAGAAGAACATGGGCGGCAAAGCCAAGTTCGGCGTGGTCGGCGCCCTGAACTCCTATATTCAGAACGTTCGCCAGAAGGGCTTTGAGGATGCTGTCAAGAGCGACGGCATTGAGGCGGCTGGCGTCGTCGACGGCCAGAATATTCAGGACAACGCACTTGCCGCTGCCGAAAACCTGATTACCGGCAATCCCGACATGACGGCGATCTATGCAACCGGTGAACCGGCTCTCCTCGGCGCGATCGCCGCTGTCCAGAGCCAGGGCAAGCAGGACAGCATCAAGGTCTTTGGATGGGATCTGACCGCGCAGGCGATTTCGGGTCTCGACGACGGCTACGTGGTTGCCGTCGTCCAGCAGGATCCTGCCGGTGAAGGCAAAGCCGCGGTCGAGGCTCTTGCCAAGCTGACCGCAGGTCAGAGCGTCGAAAAGAGCATCTCCGTTCCGATCACGATCGTGACGAAGGAAAATGTCGAGCCGTACCGGGCCGTCTTCAAATGATGACGGACAACCGGCCTGTTTATGCCGGGGCCGGGGAGGCGCAAGCCTCCCCGCATTCCTCTGGCTCGTCCGCCCGGACACCTGCTGTTTCACTGCGCGGGATCCGCAAGACTTTCGGCTCGCATCAGGCGCTGCGTGGCGTCGATCTTGACCTCTTTCCCGGTGAGTGCCTTGGCCTTGTCGGTGACAACGCAGCCGGCAAGTCAACACTTACCAAGATCATCTCCGGAACCTATCTGCCGGATGAGGGGACGATTTCGCTGAACGGTGAGGAGGTTCATCTCTCCGGACCTGCGGACGCCCGCGGCCGCCATATCGAAATGGTCTTCCAGGATTTGAGCCTCTGCGACCATATCGATGTCGTTGGCAATCTCTTTCTTGGGCGCGAACTCACCAGGGGTCCGTTCCTCGATCGTCAGAAGATGATGAGCGAGGCGCGCAAGATGCTGGATGCGCTGGAAATCCGCATTCCGCGTCTCTCCGCCAAGGTCGAGAAGCTGTCTGGTGGCCAGCGCCAGGCGATCGCAATCGCCCGTGCCGCTTCCTTCCAGCCCAAGGTTCTGATCATGGATGAACCGACATCGGCCCTTGCTGTTGCCGAAGTCGAAGCCGTGCTCTCGCTGATCAACCGGGTCAAGGCGAAGGGTGTATCCGTCGTCCTCATTACCCATCGCCTGCAGGATCTGTTCCGTGTTTGCGACAGGATTGCCGTCATGTACGAAGGCACCAAGGTTGCCGAGCGGGATATCGGCAAGACCAATCTCGAGGATCTCGTCAAGCTCATCGTCGGGGGAGAAAGACATTGACCGTCTACACCGAACGCGCCAAGGGCTCACCGATGGCCGACTTTCTGGGGGAGAACGCCCAGGTCCTGTCGATCGCTTTCTTCTTTCTGGCATGCCTCGTCTTCTTTTCACTGACGACCACCACCTTCATGACGACGGGCAACATCCTGAACATCGTGCGCCAGGCGGCGCCCATCCTCGTCGTCGCCATCGCCATGACCCTTGTCATCGTGACCGGCGGGATCGATCTGTCCGTCGGTTCGATGCTGGCCCTGATCAACGCCGTCGCTGCCATTACTCTTGCGACAGGCATACCCTGGCCGGTCGTCTCGATCGGCATGCTCGCTTTCGGCGGCATCGTTGGTCTGCTGCAGGGCTGGTTCATCGCCTACCAGAACATTCCAGCCTTCATCGTCACCCTTGCCGGGCTTTCCATCCTGCGTGGCGTGGCCCTCTACCTGACGCAGGGCTATTCCATTCCGATCAATAACGAGCCCGGCTTCTTCTACCTGGGGCGCGGCGAGCTGGCGGGCTTTCCCGTTCCGGCACTGATTGCGATCCTGGTTGCAATCGTCGGCTACGTCATCATGGCGGTCACCAAATATGGCCGGCAGATCATCGCGGTGGGATCGAACATGGAGGCAGCGCGCCGCGTCGGCATGCCGGCCAAATGGATCGTTGCCTCGGTTTACCTCGTATCGGGCGTTGCCTCGGCGCTCGCCGGTCTCTTGATCGCGGCCCGTCTCGGCTCCGGCTCGTCGAACGCCGCTGTCGGCTTCGAACTGCAGGTCATCGCCGCGGTCGTGCTCGGCGGCACCTCCCTGATGGGCGGGCGCGGCACGATGATCGGCACGGTGCTCGGCACGATGACCATCGCCGTCATCGGCAACGGCCTGATCCTCATGCATATCTCGCCCTTCTTCACCCAGATCGTCACCGGCGCCATCATTCTGGTTGCCATCTGGCTGAACACTCGCATCTTCACCGCAAACTTCCGCCTGGCCGGCAGGAGGAAAAGCTGATGGCAACGGATGAGCTTTCACCGGGTCACGTGCGATCCGGGAAGGTGATGACGGTCTCGGGGCCGATTCCCGTATCGGAGATCGGCGTCACGCTGATGCACGAGCATATCCTCAACGATTGCCGCTGCTGGTGGCACGCGCCGAAGACACCTGAGCGGCAATATCTTGCCGAAGGTTTCGTCTGCATGGAGATCCTCGGCGAACTCAGGCAGGATCCTTTCGTCAACAAGCACAACATCACCCTCAACGATGAGCAGCTTGCCGTGACGGAACTCCAGGACTTCGCCGGTCTTGGCGGTCGAACGGTCGTCGAACCCACGTGCCAGGGCATCGGCCGGGATCCTCTTGCCTTGCGTCGGATTTCCAGGGCGACGGGACTGAACATCGTCATGGGTGCCGGCTTCTATCTTGGTTCCTCGCATCCGGCCAAGGTTGCCGGCATGTCTGCTTCCCAGATCGCGGACGAGATCGTCTCCGAAGCCACCGTCGGCGCCGATGGTACCGACGTGAAGATCGGCCTGATCGGCGAGATCGGCGTGTCGTCCGATTTCACCGCCGAGGAGGAAAAGTCGCTGCGCGGTGCTGTCCAGGCGCAGGTGCGCACCGGTCTGCCTTTGATGGTCCATCTCCCCGGCTGGTACCGCCTGGGCCACAAGGTTCTCGATATCGTCGCCTCCGAAGGCGGTGATCTCAGGCATACCGTGCTCTGCCACATGAACCCGTCACATGACGATCTCACCTATCAGTCCGAACTTGCCGTCCGCGGCGCGTTTCTCGAATATGACATGATCGGCATGGATTTCTTCTACGCCGATCAGCAGGTGCAATGCCCGAGCGACGAGGAGGCGGCTCGCGCGCTCGTCAAACTCGTCGAGATGGGGCATGCCGATCGCCTCCTGCTCTCCCACGACGTCTTCCTGAAGATGATGCTCAAGCATTACGGAGGCAACGGCTATGCCTATATCCTGCGCCACTTCCTGCCGCGCCTGAAGCGTCACGGTCTCGATGACGCGACGCTCGATATCTTCATGCGCGCCAATCCGAAATCCGTCTTTCAGGCCAGCGCCTGACCGTGACATAAAAGAAATGGAAACATCATGACAAAGAAGGTTCTTCTCGTCGGCGAAAGCTGGGTTAGTTCCGCCACGCACTACAAGGGTTTCGACCAGTTCGGAAGCGTCACGTTTCATCTCGGCGCCGAACCGCTCGTTGCGGCACTCAAGGATAGTGCATTCGAGCTCACCTACATGCCGGCCCATGAAGCGGTCGAAAAATTCCCCTTCGATATGGCGGGGATCGACGCCTTCGATGCGATCATTCTTTCCGATATAGGCGCTAATTCCCTGTTGCTTCCCCCGGCGGTCTGGCTGCATTCGAAGACGGTTCCGAACCGATTGAAGCTGCTCAAGGCTTGGGTTGAAAAGGGCGGCGGTCTGCTGATGGTCGGCGGCTATTTCTCGTTCCAGGGCATCGACGGCAAGGCGCGCTGGCGCCGTACGCCGGTCGAGGATGTCCTGCCGGTCACGTGTCTGCCCTATGACGACCGAGTGGAAATTCCGGAGGGAACGACGCCTGTCCTCGTCACGTCCGATCACGCCACGGTTGCCGGCCTGTCAGGTGAATGGCCTCTGCTTCTGGGCGTCAACGAGGTAGAAGTGCGCGAGCGCGACGATGTCGAAGTCATTGCTCGCCTGCCGGATACGGAAGGCGGCCATCCGCTCCTGGTGACCGGACGCTTCGGTAAAGGCAGAACCGCCGCCTGGACTTCGGATATTGGGCCGCACTGGCTTTCGCCTGCCTTCTGCGAGTGGGAAGGCTATGGGCGTCTCTGGAAGAATATCCTCGGCTGGCTGACAGAGGCGAAGTAGGCGTCATTCGCCGGCGAGGATGCCGGCGAGTTCCGCCTTGGTCGGGAAGGCCGAACGCGTCCCCCGGCGACTGACGGTAATGGCCGCCGCCGCAGTCGCATGATGAATGGCTTTGGTGTCGAGCGTGGTCGATCTGAGTGCGGCAGAGGCGAGGGCGACGGCCATGAATGTGTCGCCGGCGCCGGTCGTGTCGACGACCTCTGTGGCACGGGCAGGAATGGTTGCCAGCACCTGATTTCCGCTGGCAAGGATTGCCCCATCGCCGCCGAGGGTCAGCACGGTCTGTGCCACCCCGGCTTCGGCGAGGCGGTGGATTGCGGCCTCGCCGGATGATCCGGTCAGGCTTTCGGCCTCGCCCCGGTTGAGAAAGGCGATGTCGATGAGCGGCCAGAGCTCGGCGAAATAGGGCCTGAGCGGCGATGGATTGAAGGCGGTCGTCAGGCCGCGGCGTCTGGCCTCGGCAAGAATGCCGCGGGTCACGTCTTCGCTGAGGTTGCCCTGCAGGACGACGAGGTCGCCGCCGACCGCATCGTCGAGCGGCGCAAGCGCCTCGGACAGGGTCAGTGCCTCTGCCGAGTCCGTCGTCGTGACGATGGCGTTTTCGCCATCGGGCGTCGTGAAGATGATGGAGAAGTCGCTGGAGCGGTGAGGGCTGCCCAACAATCGGGCGTCCAGCGCTTCACCAGCAAGCTGGTCGCGGATCGTCTGGGCGCGAAAATCCTCGCCGACGGCTGTGACAAGCGTCGTGGGAAGGCCGGTGCGGCCCATTACGACGGCCTGGTTGGCGCCCTTGCCCCCGAGGTCGCGGGTTTCTTCCCGACCGAGGATCGAGGCACCCGCTTCGGGCATGGACATTACAGAAATGGTTTCGTCGATGGCGACGTTACCGATGACATAGGCACGCATGGCGGGCTTTCAGAAGGGAAAGAAAAATGCAGCAGATATCGGATAAGGCCACAAGCGCCATACGGGAAATATTCGGCACTGACAAGGCGCTGATCGGCATGATCCATTGCCCGCCCTTCCCGGGTGCTCCACGCTACCGCAACGCGGCAATGGATTCCATCTACGACACCTGCATGCGCGATGCCGAGGCGCTTGTCAAAGGCGGCATTCATGGATTGATCGTCGAAAATCACGGCGACATCCCCTTCTCCAAGCCCGAGGATATCGGCCACGAAACTGCGGCCTTCATGTCTGTTGTAACCGACCGCATCGCTCGTGCTGTCGGCGTGCCGCTCGGCATCAATGTGCTTGCCAATGCGCCGATCCCCGCTTTCGCGATTGCGGCCGCCGGCGGCGCACGCTTCATCCGCGTCAACCAGTGGGCGAACGCCTATGTCGCCAATGAAGGCTTCATGGAGGGCCGTGCAGCCGAGGCCATGCGCTATCGCTCGCTGCTGCGTGCCGAACATATCAAGGTGTTTGCCGACAGCCACGTCAAGCATGGGGCACACGCCATCACTGCCGACCGGACGATCGATGAACTGACCCGCGATTTGGCCTTCTTCGATGCGGATGTGGTGATCGCTACCGGCCAGCGAACGGGCAACAGTGCAACGATGGAGGAGATCGAGGAAATCGGTGCTGCAACCCATCTACCGTTGCTCGTCGGCTCGGGCGTGACCAAGGATAATATCGTCGAGATCCTCAAGCGCACCAACGGCGTCATCGTCGCCTCTTCGCTGAAGGAGGGTGGCGTCTGGTGGAATCCTGTGGAGCCGGCCCGTGTCGCAGCCTTCGTCGAAGCCGCAAAACCCCGTCTGGAGTCGTGACGATCATGGTATCTCTCTCCGAACAGATGCTCGACGAGAACCGCGACGTCTTTGAAGCCATGGTCCACCACCGCTTCGTCGAAGACATCAAGGCTGACCGTCTCCCGAATGAGGCCTTCGAACGATATCTGGTCTTCGAGGGTGCCTTCGTCGATACGGCGATTGCGATCTTCTCCTATGCGACCGCAAAGGCCGGCACCATCGAGGAGAAGCGCTGGCTGATCGGTGTGCTGGACGCGCTTGCAAACCAGCAGATTGCCTATTTCGAGAAGACCTTTGCAACTCGCGCCATCGACCCCGCCCGCCATGACACCGGCCGAGCCGATGTCGCTGCGTTCCGAGAGGGAATGCTGGCGATTGCCCGTGACGGCGGTTTCCTCGATACGATCGCCGCCATGTTTGCCGCCGAATGGATGTACTGGACCTGGTCGACCGAGGCCGACCGGATGGCCATCAGCGATCCACTTCTCAAGGAATGGGTCAGGCTTCATGCCGAACCGGAATTCGAAGCGCAGGCGCGTTGGCTGAAGGCGGTGCTGGACGAGGCTGGCGAGACAATGGATATTGCCGAACGCAAGCGATTGAGCGCCATTTTCGGCCGTGCCCAACGCCTTGAGATCGACTTCCACGACGCAGCCTATTCCTGAGGGCCCGCGCCATGACTGGCAATCCCGTTATCAATGGAAAACGTCTGCTGGAACGCCTGGATCGGTTTGCCGAGATCGGCGCGACCGCGGGCGGCGGCGTCAATCGCCAGGCTTTGACGGAGCTGGATCGAAAGGCCCGGTTGCTGCTGGCAGAGTTGGCAGAGGCGCGCGGTTTCGGCGTGTTCCAGGATCCCGCCGCCAATCTCTTCATCCGCCGCCCGGGCAGGGACGAGGCGGCACCGCCGCTCCTTATCGGCAGCCACCTCGACAGTCAGCCCTCCGGCGGCCGCTTTGATGGTGCGCTCGGAACACTGACGGCCTTCGAGGTCCTGGAAAGCCTTGACGATGCGGGCGTTGAAACCGGAAGGCCGATCGAGGTGGTTGCCTGGACCAACGAGGAGGGATGCCGCTTCGCACCCGGCTGCATGGGGTCATCAGCCTTCTCGGCAGGCGAAATTCCGCTTGCATGGTCCGACCTCATCGCAACCGATGGCGCAAGGTTTGACGACGAGTTGAGAGCAACCGTTGCCAGTCTTCCGCAGGCCGCGATGCGCGATCTCGGCTTTCCTGCTTACGCATATCTCGAAGTGCATATCGAGCAGGGACCTTCTCTGGAGAAAGAGGATATCCCTATCGGTATCGTCACCGGCATTCAGGGGACGCGGTGGCTGGAAGTGACAGTCTCGGGCCAGACCGCCCATGCTGGGACGACCGCGCTCAACTATCGTCGAGATCCGCTTCGCGCGATGATCGCGGCTCTCGACGGACTTTACGCCAGTATCATGCCTCGGGACGATCGTGCCCGATTTACCGTCGGACGTATCGCCGTAGAACCCGGTGCCATCAACGCCATCCCGCAGATAGCGCGATGCACCATCGACATCCGTCACCCGGATCCATCGGAGATCGAGCGGCTGAGCGCGACCATCGAGCAAGTCTTTGGCGAACAGGCCCAAGCAGAACGTTGCCAGGTTGCGCTCAGGCAGACCTTCAATATGCCGCCGGCCAACTTTCCTCAAAAGGTGCTGGATGCATTGGACAGGGCCGCGGTGAAAGGCGGACTGGCAACCAGGAGAATGTTGTCAGGTGCCTTCCATGATGCACTGTTCGTCAACCGGGTCGCGCCCGCGGCAATGATCTTCGTGCCTTGCCGCGACGGCCTCAGTCATAATGAAGCCGAATATGCGGCGCCGCATCATGTAGTCTCGGGCGCGCGCATGCTGCTGCTATCGACGATCGAAATCCTGGAAGCCGAGGTTTGAGCAAGGCTTTGGATCGGGATTGATGGCGACAAACGCCGCATTGAAAGATGGCCTGTCGCGCAGATGATTGCACTTGAGGAAGGTTCGGTGTGCGGGTGGTCGGGCCCGTGGACACGTGTGGCGCCCAATGGTGTGCCTGAGCGTCATTCGCCCCGAGGAAACCGCTGGTTTTCCTCCAGTACGTTCAGATCCATATGATTGCGCATATATCGCTCGGCGGCTTTCTGCAGGGGTTGATAATCCCAGGGATAGTAGGCTCCCTCGCGCAAGGCCGGATAGACGACCCAGCGCCGTGCCTGGCTTTCTCGAACCGCTTCATCGAAAGCTGCAAGGTCCCAACGTAGCTTCGCCTGATCGAGAAGCGTGCCCAGCGTGTTCGCATAGGCCGGATCTCCGGCCAGATTGACGAGCTCGTGGGGATCGGCCTGAAGGTCGAACAGCAGGGGGGGATCCTTCTCGCAGACCGTCAGTTTGAAGCGCCCGGCGCGAATGCCCACCAGCGGTGCTATCGATCCTTCGGCCGCATATTCCATCAAAACCGGACCGCGGGCTTTCGCGCCATTCAACAGCTGTGCCAAATCTTCGCCATCCGTCCATTTGGCAATCGCCGAAATATCCAGGCCGGCAAGGCATGCGAGCGTCGGTGTAACGTCAAGAGTGGAGACCGGCTGATCGATCAAGGCGGGCTGCCAGTCGGGTGCCGATATCATCAGCGGGACGCGCGCAGACCCGTCGAAGAAGCACATCTTGAACCATAGGCCGCGCTCGCCGAGCATGTCCCCATGGTCCGAGACGAACAGGATGACGGTATTGTCGCGCATCCGCCCCCGCTCCAGCACCTCGAGGATTTCTCCGACTTTCTCGTCGATATAGGAGATGTTGGCGAAATAGCCGCGCCTGGCCCGGCGAATCTCCTCGGTGGTAATATCGAAGGCCGTATGGTCGCAGGCCTCGAGCAGGCGTTGCGAATGCGGATCCGTCTCGTCGAAAGGCAGTGCCGGAACAGTCGGGTCAAGGGCCGGGCAGTCCTCGTAGAGATCCCAGAATTTGCGCCTGGCGACATAGGGATCGTGAGGATGGGTGAAACTGACGGTCAGGCACCAGGGACGCTCGTCTTGCCGGCGTGACAGGTCGTAGAGCTTGCGGGTGGCGTTGTAGGCGACCTCGTCGTCATATTCGAGCTGATTGGTGATCTCGGCGACCCCCGCGCCGGTGACCGAGCCGAGATTGTGATACCACCAGTCGATCCGCTCTCCAGGCTTGCGGTAATCGGGCGTCCAGCCGAAATCTGCCGGATAGATATCCGTCGTCAGACGCTCCTCGAAGCCGTGCAGCTGGTCGGGGCCAACGAAATGCATCTTACCCGACAGGCTGGTGTGATAGCCGGCTGACCGGAGATGGTGCGCATAGGTCGGAATTTCGGAGGCAAATTCGGCCGCATTGTCGTAGACGCGCGTTCGGCTCGGCAACTGGCCCGACATGAAGGAGGCGCGCGCCGGCGCGCAGAGGGGGCTCGCCGTATAACTATTGGCAAAACGGACCGAACGGGCAGCGAGTGCCTTGAGATGCGGTGCATGCAGGAAATCGGCTGGCCCGTCCGGAAACAGCGTGCCGTTCAGTTGGTCGACCATGATGATGAGAATATTGGGACGGGCCATGATATTCGATGCTGCTCACGTTCAGGGGCTTTTCGGGGGAAGGGGTCTACGGATGCATCCGCCACCAGTTCGCCTGACGGAACCGGCTGTTGCCGGCGGGTACTGGTCTGGCTCGTGAGCGCCGATCAGGTCCATTGTCCTCTTCAGAAGCGGCACTGGTCGTCGCATGAGTGATCCTCTCGGCGGCGTGGGTCGCAGTTGTCACTTCACGATAGCCAACTTGATGATTGCACACTATCGCCTTGCCGACATCCGTTGTTCCGGGCGCTCATGCGTGCCTGTTTTCCAAGGGCGGACTTGCCGGCGACACCGGGGGTCGCAGCAAGGCAGGCGTCGTGGCGGAGCGCGTGCATGATGCAGTATCGGCTAGCTGGTTGCCGCCTGACAGCATCTTGCGAGCACGCGGAAGGATCTTCATGTCGATCGACCGACCGATGCCCACCGAAGAGGGCATTCTGGAATTTCTTGAGATTTGCGAAGGCTTCTATCCGCCGGACGCGGTCGAAGCATCGATCGAACAACAACGGCAATGGTACGATGCGCTTTGCGCACGGTTTGACCGCCCGTTGCCGCAGGCGCTGGTCTATGCCGATGGCATGGTGCTGCGGATACCGATCCGCCGGTATCGGCCACGGACAATAACCACATCAACCGTTCTCCTCTATCTTCACGGCGGAGGCTTTGTTGTCGGCTCGCTCGAAAGCCATCACTCGATCTGCGCTGAAATCGCCGATTTTGCTGGCGCCGAACTCGTTTCCGTCGACTACCGGCTGGCGCCCGAGTACCGCTGGCCGGCGCAGAGCAAGGATTGCTTCCTCGTCTTGAAGCATCTGCTGTCGTCCGCCGGTAGCAAGGTCGTCATCATCGGCGATAGCGCCGGTGCCAACCTGGCGGCAGGGCTCGCCATCAGGGCGCTGGAAGAGCCCCTGCCTGGTATCGCCGGTCAGGTTCTCGTCTATCCGGCGCTGGGTGGCGACTTGCAGAAAGGTTCCTATGTTGAAATGGCAAATGCACCGGGTCTGACCACGGCTGATGTCGCCTATTATCGCAGGGTTCTGCAGACACCGTTGCACCATCCCGTCGCCGCACCGCTTCACGCCACATCGGTCGAAGGTCTTGCTCCTGCCTTCATCACCGTCGCGCGGTTCGATCCGTTGCGAGACGATGGACGAGCCTACGCTGCCCGGCTTGCGGAGGCTGGCGTGGAAGTCTGGTTCCGGGAGGAACCGCAGATGGTGCATGCTTGGCTGCGCGCCCGCCATATGAGCGAGGGTGCCCGGGCAGGCTTCAAGGCGGTATGCGAGGCGGTGCGGCTCTTCGCGTCGCGCTGACGGCTACATCAGATCGCGGGCGATTGCCGTCTCGCCAAAATCCTTTTCAAAGACTTTTACCCCGCCTTCATAGGCGACGACCGAGGCGGCGATGATCCAATGCGTTGCCGTGCAGCCGATCGATGCGGTCGTAACCGTCGTCACGGACCAACCAGGCCGCTGCATGTCGCAAGTCCAGGTCGAGGTG
The DNA here is from genome assembly GCF_052113285.1 of Rhizobium sp. YAF28. Taxonomy (NCBI): domain Bacteria; kingdom Pseudomonadati; phylum Pseudomonadota; class Alphaproteobacteria; order Hyphomicrobiales; family Rhizobiaceae; genus Rhizobium; species Rhizobium sp. YAF28. The sequence goes on from NZ_JBFRCX010000008.1 coordinate 350,242, forward strand.
CCCGTCATCGATAGCGGATCGTGCGGCGCGATTGACCAGGTTTCCTCACGCAGCTGCCGGGTGGAAAGACCGGTGCCGGGATGCTCGAAAAGGCCGGTATCCTCATGGATTTCATAGCGCGTGACCCCCGCCGAGAGATCGCGCACCACCTGCCGTTTTGTGGAGGCGGGTGCGTGTTCGATATATTTCGGCAGGGGATCGGGATTGTCGGGCTGCTTGGTGTCGATGATCTCATGCGCGCCGAGCTTGGGCAAAGCTAGACCGATGGAGGCGATGTCGATTGTCAGCCCCGGATCTTCCGGCGGTGGCAGTACCATCGGCCAATAGGCCGTTGATAGCGACAGGCGGATACGATGCCCCTTGCGGAAACGATAGCCGCAGGCATCGAGCGTGATGGTAATGGTTGTCAGTTCCCCCTTGCTCAGCGGCTCCGGTGCAGCATTGCCATTGCGATGAGCGAGATTGAGCACGCCGAAGGAGACGCGCGTTGCCGTGCCGTCTGGATGGATATCGATGAGCCTTGCGCAGAGATTGGCGGTTTCGGCGTCGCATCTGAGCGTCAATCTGACCGCTGGGCGTCCGAGATAATCATGGTCCTCGACCAGCGGCGCGGTTTGGAAGGTCAGCGATCCGGCGTCATCGAGGCGCTGATCGATCGCCAGTTCCGCATCCGGCTTCAGGGTGAACCATTCGCCCGAGGCCGTGCCCGTATCGAGCGGCGAGCGCAGATAAACGGGATGTTCCGGCGCATGTGGGATCGGCATGCCTTCCATCAAGGCGCCGAACTGCTCGACATAGAAGCACTGCATGTCCGGCTGCTGCCAACTACGCTTGGCGATCCAGAAACCGGGGTCGAAATCGCGGCGCGTGGCGGGCTTTATGGCATCGAGAATATAGGCGCGTAAGGATGGCATGGTCTCCGCGCCGTTGCGCTCGCCGCGCAGCCAGCGGTTCCACCAGGCGATAGCTTCGCCATGAAAATCGACCCGCGGCTTCGGCCAGGCGAAATGCGGATACTTGTGGATCCATGGACCGATCAACGCCTTCGCCTTCTCGCCGAGACCCTCGACGGCCAGCAACGGCGTGTTGCGATAGCCATCCGCCCAGCCGGCGATGACGATGGCGGGAATATCGAAGCCCGCGAAATCTTCGCAGATCGACCCATGCCGCCAGAAATCGTCACGCCGCTGATGCTCCAGCCATTCTTCCATGAAGAAGGGTTCCTGCTCCAGGCGCTGCCGCCACATATCGCGCCAATCGTCGCCGACGATGGCCGGATCGGGGGAGCGCGATTGGTAGGCAAGCATGGTCGCCGCCCAGGAAAGCTGGGCGGAGAGGTGGCAACCGTTCTTGTAGTGGATGTCGTCATTATAGCGGTCGACCGTGGAAGCGATCGAAATCACCGCCTTTAGCGCCGGGGGCTTCAAGGCTGCGACCTGCAGGCAGTTGAAGCCGCCCCAGGAAATACCCATCATGCCGACCGAGCCGTTCGACCAGGGTTGCGCTGCGATCCAGGCGATCAGCTCACAGGCATTGGCAAGCTCAAGCTCGGTATATTCGCCATCGATAATGCCACTGGATTCGCCGGAGCCTCTGATGTCGACACGCACGCCGGCAATCCCGGCTGCAGCGAAGACCGGGTAGGTGGATTCATCACGCGGGCTTGTCCCGTCGCGCTTACGATAAGGCAGGAACTCGAAGACCGCCGGCACGGGATCCTTCTCCGCGCCGTCGGGCATCCAGATGCGTGCGGCGAGCCGCGTGCCGTCCTTCAAGGTGATCCACTGATTTTCGATAGTCGTGAAGCTGCGGTCTGACATGGTCATATATCCAGAAGAGCTTTAGGCATTAAGCCACACACGGCTGCCGATGTAGCCGTTGGACATATCGTTGCCGATGTCGTCGACATAGCCCTTCAGCGTCTTCGAAGAGGCCATGATGTTGTCGTTGAAGACGGGCAGGATCAGACCGCCATCGTCTCGCACCATCAGCGCCAATTGCCGATAAAGCACCTTGCGCTTGGCCTCATCGAGTTCAGACCTTGCTTGCAGAACCAATTTGTCGAAGTCAGGGCGCTTGAAACGCGTGTCGTTCCATTCTGCGGTCGACAGGTAGGAGGTGGAATAGCGCGAATCCTGGGTCGGACGACCGCCCCAGAACGAGGCGCAGAAGGGCTGCTTGTTCCAGACATTGGTCCAGTAGCCGTCTTCCGGTTCGCGCTTGACGTCGATCGTGATGCCGGCCTTGCCCGCGCTTTGCTGGAACAGGATCGCCGCATCCACGGCGCCCGGAAAGGCTGCGTCTGACGTGAGCAGCTGAATGGAGCGGTCGAGACCCGATTTCTTGAAGTGGAAGGCGGCCTTGTCCGGATCATAAGGGCGCTGCTCGATATCGGTCGGGGCGAGGGCGTAGTTGGAATTGACCGGATAGTCGTTGCCGATCGTTCCGTAGCCGCCCAGAACCTTGTCGAGGATCGCCTGACGATCGATGGCATATTTCAGCGCAAGCCGAAGATCGGCGTTGTCGAAGGGAGCCGTGTCGCAATGCATCAGGAAACAATAGAAGCCCTTGCCTGCATTCCGGAGGATGTCGACGGTCGGTGCTCGCTGCAGCATCGGGACGGTCTTGGGGTCGACATTGTTGACGAAATGGACCTGGCCGGAGGCAAGTGCGGCAACGCGGGCGGTGTTGTCGTTGATGACGAGGATTTCGACGCTGTCGACAAAGCCGCGGTCGGAGCGCCAATCCTTCGGGTTCTTCTCGAAGGTTGCCCGCACGCCCGGTTCGAAGCTTTTCAGAATGTAAGGACCTGTACCGATGGCCGCCGCAGGCTTGTCGACACCGCCCTTCGCCTGGATGATCAGATGGTAGTCGGTCAAAAGCAAAGGCAGGTCCGCATTGCCTTCCGAAAGCGTCAGGACAAGGTCGCCCGCTTTTTCTTCGATACCGATGATCGAGGCCATGAGCCCCAGAGCACCCGACTGCGAATTCTTGTCCGCATGTCGCTTCAGTGTCGCGACGATGTCCGCGACGGTCATCTTGCTGCCGTCGTGAAACTGCACGTCGTTCCTGATCTTGAAAGTCCAGACGGACGCGTCCACCGATGGCGCCCAGGAAGTCGCCAGCGACGGCAAGGGCGCACCGGTCTTGGGGTCGGATTCGACAAGTGTGTCGCCCCAGAGACGGCCAATGACGAACAACACGGAGGCGCTATAGGTCGCAGGGTCGAGCGCATCACTGGTGGCGCCGCCCTTGAGGCCGAGTTTCAGATGACCACCGCGCTTCGCTTCCTGCGCGCGGGCCTCGCGCGGCATCAGGAGGCCGGAGGCGAGGGAAGGCAAAGCGCCCAGCGCGACGGCGCCGCCCAGGAAGTGACGGCGGCCGATACTCAGCGGCGAAGATTGATCCTTTTCACGTGTCATTGCAGTTCCCTTTTTCAACTTTATTAGAAGGGAACGTAGAGGTCAGGCTGCTTCACACAATTTCGCGACTTGACGCATCTTTCAGCGAGTTTACGCTACTACCATTAAGACAGAGCCGCCGATGCCTCACCTGGTCGAGAACCTCAAGATTGCCTGTGCCACGCAGCGTTCCATTTCGCATCTGTGCCGCGCGATCGATATCAATCGGCAGCAGTTCAATCGATATATCAACGGCCAGACGAGGCCCTCTGCCCATAATCTCGCGCGCATAGCCAAGTATTTCGATCTCGACGCAGCCGACTTTGGTCTCGCTCCAAGGCTCTTTCGCGAGCGGCTTCGCAAACCGACTCTAGACCTCAATCAAAGTTCCGAACTGTTAAAGGCGTTCCCAGGAGATCTGACCGCGCTCCGGCGCCATATCGGCTATTTCCAGACATATCATCGCTCACCGTCCTGGCCGGGAATGGTTGTCTGTTCGTGCAGCCGCATTGTCGAGAAGGGTGGGCTTGTGCATGTCAAATCAATGGAGCGTCTGCGGGATCCTGGAAACGGCATCCAGCAGTTTTCGAAATATGTCGGCCTTGCGGCCTTCTATCGAAACCGGATCTTCATTACGGAGCGGGTCGTCGGCCCGAATCCGATACTGTCACAGACGATCCTCCTGCCATTCGACGAGTACCAGCGCGTCTATCTGCGCGGGACGACAATGGGAGTTTCCTGGCGAAGGGAAAATCTCCCTTATGCGTCGCGGATGATCTGGCGGCATGTCGGCGCAGAGCCCGACCTGCGCGAGCTTCTGTCGCGCTGCGGCCCACTGCCGCTGTCTTCACGCCAGCTGCCACCGACGGTGCGCTCGTTCCTCGCAGATCCGTCCGCGGAAGTGTATGCGGTGCCGGCAGAGTATTGAAGACACCGATTCGCGACGAAGCCATCAGATCCGGATGAGTGCCGGAAGATTTCGAGCCTTCAATTTCCAGCGCTTGCCATCTTCCGCGTCGTCAGTACCCGCTCTAGCCAGCCGATCTCCATCTCGGGCACGGATTTCAGCAGCAGGTCGGTGTAATCGTCGAAGGGCGGCGATAGCGCTTGGGATTTGGGACCGAAGCGGACGAGCTTGCCGCGATGCATCACCGCGACGCTGTCGGCGATGGCGCGCACGATAGCGATATCATGGGTGATGAAGACGTAGGAGAGATGTTCCTCTTCCTGCAGCTTCAGCAGCAGTTTCAGAATGCCTTCGGCAACCAGCGGGTCGAGTGCCGAGGTCGGCTCGTCGCAGAGGATGAGTTCCGGCTTGGCCGCAAGCGCGCGGGCGATGGCGACGCGCTGCTTCTGGCCGCCCGAGAGCTCTGCCGGGTAGCGGTTCAGGAAGCCGTTGCCCATCTCGATCTGGTCGAGCAGTTCCTTCACGCGGCCCGTCTTCGCAGCTCCCCTGAGGCCGTAGTAGAAGGTCAGCGGTCGACCGATGACGTCGCGCACGGTCTGGCGCGGGTTCATCGCCGTGTCGGCCATCTGATAGATGAGCTGGATACGGCGCAGATCGTCGCGCGAACGATGCCTGACCTCGGCGGTCAACGGCTTGCCGGCAAAGGAGATCGTCCCGGCGCTGGGCGCCAAGAGCCCGGTGATGACGCGGGCGAGCGTCGATTTTCCCGAGCCCGATTCACCGACGATCGCTAGTGTCTGTCCCTTCGGTAGATGGAGGCTGACATCGTTCAGGACCTTGAAGCCATTGGAATATTCCGCACTGACGTTTTCGACTTTCAATAAAGTGTCGGACTGGTCGGTTGCTTCCTGTCGCAAGCTCTGCCGTACATTGACGAGGGCGCGGGTATAATCCTCCCGTGGCTCTTCGATGATCTGCCGGACGCTGCCATATTCCACCGTCCGACCATGGCGCAGCACCATGATGTCGTCGGAGATCTGGGCGACGACCGCAAGGTCGTGGGTGATGTAGAGAGCCGCGGTATGGGTCTCCTCGATGGCGTGCTTGATCGCTGCCAAGACGTCGATCTGGGTGGTGACGTCAAGTGCCGTGGTCGGTTCGTCGAAGACGATCAGTTCGGGGTTGGAGCAGAGCGCCATCGCCGTCATGGCGCGCTGCAGCTGGCCGCCCGAGACCTGGTGGGGAAAGCGCTCGCCGAAGCTTTCGGGATTGGGCAGGCCGAGAACGCCGAACAGATAAAGCGCGCGCTTGCGCGCCTCGTCCTTACTCATCAATCCATGTTTGATCGAAGCTTCGACCACCTGATCGCCGAGCCGATGCGCAGGATTGAAAGCAGCGGCAGCCGACTGCGCGACGTAGCAGACCCGCGCGCCGCGAATTTGACGGATGCCGTTCTTGCTGAGCGCCAGGATGTTGGCACCGTCGAGCAGCACCTCGCCGCCGGTGATTTCGGCTCCACCCCGGCCATAGGCGAGTGCGGAAAGGCCGATCGTCGACTTGCCGGCGCCCGATTCCCCGATAAGGCCGAGAACCTTGCCCTTCTGCAGGTCGAAGGAAACCCCATCGACGATCGTCACCCGCCTGGGCGGTTCGCCCGGCGGATAGCTGGTGGCTTCGATCTTCAGATTGCGAACGGAAAGAAGCTCAGGCATCGCCGCGCCCTCCCTTGAGGCTGGATGTGCGTTTTAAGAGCCAGTCGACGACGAGGTTGACACAGACGGCAAGCACGGCGATCGCCGTGCCCGGCACCAGCGCTGCGGAGATGCCGAAGATGATGCCGTCCTTGTTGTCCTTGACCATGCCGCCCCAATCGGCCGCGGGCGGTTGAATGCCGAGGCCGAGGAAGGAAAGTGTCGAGAGGAACAGGATCGAGAAGGCGAAACGCAGCCCGAATTCGGCGAGCAGCGGCGACAGCGTGTTCGGCAGGATCTCGCGGAAGATGATCCAGAGCTTGCCTTCGCCGCGAAGTTTCGCTGCCTCGACGAATTCCATCACCGCGACATCGAGCGCCACGGCGCGGCCGAGACGATAGACGCGGGTGGAATCGAGGATAGCCATGACGAGGATCAGAACGATGAGGTTTTGCGGCAGCACCGCAAGAACCACGAGCGCGAAGATCAGCGTCGGGATCGACATCATTAGATCGTTGAAGCGTGAGAGGACGGTGTCGATGAGGCCGCGCGAGACGGCGGCGGTGAAGCTTAAGATGACGCCGAGCGAGAAGGAGATGACGGTGGCGGCGGATGAGACCAGCAGCGTCGTGCGTGCGCCGTAGATCAGGCGCGAGAGAATGTCGCGGCCGAGATTATCGAGACCGAAGATATATTGATCATCAGGCAACTGCCAGACGTCGCCGACGACCTGCGTCTCGCCATAGGGCGCGATCCAGGGTGCGAAGATCGCGAAGATGAAGGCGACGGCGATGCCAAACATGCCGATCCAGGCGGTGATGGGGATATCTCGCAATCTCATCTTGGATGCCTCAACCTGGGATTGGCGATGATCGCGAGGATATCGGCCATCATGTTGAGGAAGATGTAGACGGCGGCAAAGATAAGGCCACAGGCCTGCACCACCGGCATGTCGCGCACGGTGACTGCATCGACCATGTATTGCCCCATGCCGGGATAGACGAAGACGACTTCGACAACGACGACGCCGACGACGAGATAGGCGAGGTTTAATGCGACGACGTTGATGATCGGCGCGAGCGCATTGGGGGCGGCGTGTTTGACGATCGCGCGGAAGGCGCTAAGGCCCTTCAGCTCAGCGGTTTCCATATAGGCCGAGGACATGACGGAGAGGATCGCAGCCCGCGTCATGCGCATCATGTGCGCGAGCACGACGAGCACGAGGGTCGCCGTCGGCAGCGCGATCGCCTTCAATCGCTCGACGAAGCCCATGCTGTCGTAGACGGTCGCCGGAAATGTGGCCATGCCGAACTTCACCGCGAAGAACAGGATCAGCAGGTAGCCGATGAAGAATTCCGGGAGCGAGATCGCCGCAAGCGAGATGACGTTGATGATCTTGTCAGGCAGGCGGTTGCGGAAGTGCACCGACAGCATGCCGAGGCCGATGGCGAGCGGCACGGATATCACCGCTGCGAAACCGGCCAGAAAAAGCGAATTGCCGAGGCGTTTGCCGATCTGTTCGCTCACCGAATTCTTGCTGGCCCAGGAGGTGCCGAAATCACCCTGAATGGCGTTGCCGAGCCATTCGACGTAACGCGTCGTGACCGGGCGGTTCAATCCGAGATCTTGACGAATATTGGCAACGGCCTGCGGCGTCGCCGACTGGCCGAGATAGGTGGTAGCAAAATCGCCGGGCAGGGCTTCCAAGCCGCCGAAGATCAGGATGGAAACGGCAAAAAGCAGCACGAGGCTGAGCACGAAGCGCTCGAGGATGAGGGCAAGCAGCGGAAAACGCTGCCGGAACCTGAGGCCGGGCAAGATATTGCTTGAGGCAGGATTGGTCATGGCGAGGACCTCGCGCTAAAACGTCGGGAGGACCGCGGGTTTTCATCCCACGGTCCCGGCTTCGTTGAAGGTCGGAGGGGCATGTGCCCCCTTGCCATCAGGCGTCCAGCCAGACGCGCGTTGCGACGTAGCCGTTCGACATGTCGTTGCCGATGTCGTGCACATAACCCTTCACCTGCTTGGTGGAGGCGTTCACGAAATCGTTGAACATCGGCAGGATCACGCCGCCCTCGTCGCGTACCATCATCGCCATGGTGCGATACATGTCCTTGCGCTTGGCTTCATCAAGTTCGGAGCGGGCCTGCAGCAACAGCTTGTCGAAGTCAGGACGCTTGAACTTGGTGTCGTTCCAGTCCGCCGTCGAGAGATAGGCGGTGGAATACATCTGGTCCTGCGTCGGACGGCCGCCCCAATAGGAGGTCGAGAAGGGCTGGACGTTCCAGACGTTGGTCCAGTAACCGTCGCCCGGCTCGCGCTTGACCTCGATCTCGATGCCGGCCTTCTTGCAGCTTTCCTGATAGAGGACGGCCGCGTCGACACCGCCGGGGAAGGCGACTTCGGAAGTGCGTAGAAGGACCGAACCGCTGTGGCCTGATTTCTTGTAGTGGAAGGCCGCCTTGTCGGGATCGTAGACGCGCTGCTCAATGCCCTCGGGGAAAAGCGCATAGGTGCTGTTGATCGGGAAGTCGTTGCCGACCTTGCCGTAACCGCCGAGGATCTTCTCCACCATGGTCTCGCGGTCCATGGCGTATTTGAGCGCCAGGCGCAGGTCGTTGTTGTCGAACGGCGCCTTGTCGCAGTGCATGATGAAGACGTAGTGGCCGCGGCCGGCGGTCGAGAGGATCTCGACGTTCGGAGCGCGTTTCAGCAGATTGACGGTCTTCGGATCGACGCGGTTGATGTAGTGGACCTGGCCGGACGACAGTGCCGCGATGCGGGCGGTGGCGTCGTTCATGCCGATGATTTCGATCGAATCGACATAACCCCGGTCCGTGCGCCAATCGTCCTTGTTCCTCTCGAAGGTGGCGCGGACGCCGGGCTCGAAGCTCGTCATCTTGTAGGGGCCGGTGCCGATCGAGGCCAGCGGATCGTCGACGCCGCCGTTCGGCTGGATGACCAGATGGTAGTCCGACAGCAGCAGCGGCATGTCGGCATTGCCTTCGGAAAGCGTCAGCACGAGATTGCCGCCGTCGGCCTTGATCTCCTTGATCGAACCGAGAACACCGAGCGCGCCGGATTCCGACTTCGCGTCGGTGTGACGCTTCAGCGTCGCAACGACGTCGTCGATGGTGAGTTCCTTGCCATCGTGGAACTTGACGCCCTTGCGGATCTTGAAGGTCCAGGTCGCCGCGTCCTTCGACGGCTCCCAGGATTCGGCAAGCGACGGCACGGCAGCCCCCGTCAGCGGATCGGATTCGACCAGCATGTCGCCCCAGCAGCGGCCGATGCAGAACATGACCTGCGACAGGAACTTCGCCGGATCCTTCGAATCGGTGGCGGCACCACCTTCGAGGCCGAGCTTCAGATGACCGCCACGCTTCGGTTCGGCGGCCTCGGCACTTTCGGTAAAGAGCTTATCGGCAACAGCAAGCGTCAGGCCGGCTGCCATGGCGCGTCCCAGGAATTCGCGGCGGCTGAGGCCACCGGCGGTCACCCGGCTTGCGAGATATTTCGTGTAGTCGTTCATTCCCCTTCTCCTTCTTATGGTGCGTTGACTTCGGTTTTTGGGCATGATCCCCGAACGGTTTCCTCTTCCGTTCGCGGTGCCCGCACGCTTGCGGGAAGATGATGCGGTTGCCGCCGCCTTGTTACCGTCCTTTCCAGTTAGGGCTTCGTTTCTCGGCGAAAGCCCGGGCGCCTTCCAATTGGTCCTCGCTCGAATAAAGTCGGTCGACCGTCGCAAACTGCCGTTTGGTGATTTTGTTCATGGCAGTCTGGAAGGTCGAACCCTCCGATTCACGGACGATTTCCTTGATTGCCGCGTAGACGAGCGGCGGTCCGCTTTCGAGCCGGCGGGCGAGATCCCAGGCCCGCTCCATCAGCTTGTCCGCTGGCAGGATCTCGTTGACAAACCCCCAGCGATGCGCCTCCTGGACGTCAAGCCAGCGGCCGGTCAAAAGCATGTCCATGGCGATATGATAGGGGATGCGCTTCGGTAGCTTCACCGAGGCGGCATCGGCAACCGTGCCGGAGCGGATTTCCGGAAGGGCGAAGGTAGCATGTTCGGCTGCGAGGATCAGGTCGGCGGAGAGCGCGATCTCCAGCCCGCCGCCGCAACAGATGCCGTTGACGGCACAGATGACCGGCTTGTTGAGATCGCGCAGTTCTTGCAGCCCGCCGAAACCGCCGACACCATAGTCGCCGTCGACCGCGTCGCCTGCTGCGGCAGCCTTCAGGTCCCATCCGGCACAGAAGAATTTCTCGCCCGTGCCGGAGACGATCGCCACGCGGAGCAAGGGGTCATCGCGGAAATCACGGAATACCAATCCCATGGCGCGGCTGGTCGCAAGGTCGATGGCATTTGCCTTCGGCCGGTCGATGATGACTTCCAGCACTGCGCCAACCTGTCGGGTGCGAATGGGGTCGCTCAACCTATGCTACCTCCTTCGCCGGATCAGGGCATCGACTGCGGCAACGCCGCGACTTTCGGGAAGAACCATCAATGGATTAATGTCGAGTTCCTCCAGCCGTGCCGCATTCATTACGACATAATCTGCCGCCCGTGCGACAGCCGTCACGGTCGCTTCGAGGTCGCCCTTCGGGCCTCCACGATATCCTTCAATCAATTTTGCGATCTTCAGGCGTGAAATGGCTTCTGAAATATCCGATCTCGTCGTTGGCAGTGGCAGAATGACGGAATCCTCCAGCAATTCGACGAAAATCCCGCCGGCGCCAAGCGTCAGCGACAATCCGAAAACCGGGTCGCGGGAGGCGCCGACAATCAGCTCGGCGACGGGACGGTCGATCATCTGCTCGACCAGAAAACCGCTTGTCACAGCCATCTTTGATGCGGCATCCGATACGGCCCTTGCATCCTTCAGGTTGAGTACGACCGCTCCTGCTTCGGTCTTGTGTGCGACGCCGAGCGCTTTCAGGACGACGGGAAAGCCGATCCGCTCAGCACAATCTGCCGCCTGAAGGGGCGTACTCGCAATCAGGCCTTTGGGTATCCGAAGGCCGGCGAGGTTGAGTTCCATCTTGGCATCGGCCTCCGTCAGCGTTTCGACGGCGCCTTCAACGGACGGCATATTGAGAAGCGGCAGGGGAGGCGGTTTGCGCCAGGCATGGCCGATGCCGGCTGCGACTTCCGCGGCAATCAGGGTTTCATCAATGCCGCAGAAGGGAACGACGCCTTCGGCGATCAGGCGGCTGGCGACGGCCTCCGGCATGGTCTCGGGCAGGGTCGCCAGGACCCCGGCAAGCGCGCCTGTCGCAGAGGCAGCGGCAATGACGGCATCCGCCGTCGTCACCCAGTCGGCTGTGCTGCACCGGTCGGTGCGGGGAAAATCGAGTACGACGAGATTAAGGGCGTAGCCGCCCTCGAACATGGCAGTGAAAGCCTCTGTCTGGCGCGCGAGATCGCCCCACACGAACGTGTGGTAGTCGAGCGGATTGGAGAGCGTCACCATGTCGCCGAGGATGCGCCTCAGACGCGGCAATTGCCTTGGTTCGAGTTCCCGGAACGTGACGGCGCGCCCGACTGCTGCATCCGCCATCAACGAGGCCTCGCCGCCTGAACAGCTCATCGAGGAGATCGAAGGGTCTGGCAGCGGGCCGGCGACATGCAGGAGCTTCAGCGTTTCAAGCAGCGCTGGCAGCGTTTCGACGCGGCCGAGGCCGAGGCGGGCAAGCACCGCATCGGCCAGAGCATCGCCACCGGCAAGCGATGCGGTATGGGAAAGCGTTGCCTGTCTTGCCTGTTCGGACCTGCCGACTTTCAGCACGACAACAGGCTTTTTCGTCAGGCGGGCAGTGGCGGCGAGGCGTTCGAGCGCGGCCGGCTCTCCAAAGCCTTCGACATGCAGGCCAAGCGCCGTCACGCGCGGGTCGGAAAGCAGGCCGCAGGCGACGTCGGACAGCGAAGTTTGCGCCTGGTTGCCTGATGTCACGACATAGGCGATCGGCAGACCGCGCGTCTGCATGGTCAGGTTGAGCGCTATATTCGACGATTGGGTCAGGATCGCCACGCCGCGTTCGACGCGCATCATGCCGTGCTGGTCGGGCCAGAGCAGAGCGCCGTCGAGGCCGTTGATGAAGCCGTAGCAGTTCGGCCCTAGGATCGGCATGTCGCCTGCAGCGGCAATCAGCGCCTGTTGCAGGTCGGCGCCATCGGCAAGTTCCGCCACGGCCTCGCTGAAGCCTGAGGCATAACAGACCGCGCCGCCGCCGCCAGCTGCCGACAGGCTACGGACGATCTCGATGGTCAATGACCTGTTGACGCCGACGAAGGCCGCGTCTGGCGGAGAGGGCAGTTCGGAAACGTTTCTGTAACACCTCCGTCCGAGGACCTCATCGAGCGTCGGATGAACCGGCCAGATCTCACCCGCAAACCCCATCCGGTCGCACTGTTCGATCACCCGGCGCGCCTCACGGCCGCCGAAGACGGCGATCGTTTGTGGTCTGAACAGGCGATCGAGCGGGCGGGACGTCATCGGCTACGCTCCCAGAGGCCGCAGGAGATCGCGGCTGATGATATGGCGCTGGATCTCCGACGTGCCGTCCCAGATGCGCTCGACGCGCGCATCACGCCAGAAGCGGGCGAGCGGCAGGTCATCCATCAGGCCCATGCCGCCATAGATCTGGATCGCCTCATCCGTGACGCGCGAAAGCATTTCAGAGGCGTAGAGCTTGGCCGAAGCGATTTCGCGATCGGAGGATAGGCCGGCATCCAGTCGCCATGCCGCCGAAAGTGTCAGCCAGTCGGCTGCGTCGATCTCCGTGATCATGTCGGCAAGCTTGAAGGAGACACCCTGGTTGGCGCCGATCGGTCTGCCGAACTGCTTGCGCTCGGCGGCATAGGACAAAGCCATGTCGAAGACGCGCCGCGCCCGGCCGACGCAGGTGGCGGCGACCGTCAGCCGCGTGCCGTAAAGCCATTGGTTGGCAAGCTCGAAACCGCGATGCAGTTCGCCGAGCACCTGGGACTGCGGAATACGGCAGTCAGCAAAGCTCAGGGTGCAATTGTGATAGCCGCGGTGGGAGACAGAATCATAGCCTTTGAGAATTTCGAAGCCCGGCGTGCCGCGATCGACCAGAAATGCGGTGATCTTCTTCTTGAGGCCCTTTGGCGTTTCCTCCTCGCCGGTTGCGGCAAAGACGATGATGAAATCGGCGGCATCGGCATGCGAAATGAAATGCTTGGTGCCATTGAGCACGAAATCGCCACCGTTGCTGCGAGCGGTGCATTTCATGCCGCGCATGTCAGAACCGGCGTCCGGTTCGGTGATCGCCAGCGCGTCGATCTTTTCTCCGCGGACGGCAGGAAGCAAATAACGTTCGCGCTGCTCGCCCTCGCAGGCCATCAGGATGCCGGAGGGACGGCCGAAAAAGACTGTTAGCGCCATGGAGCCGCGGCCAAGTTCGCGCTCGACCAGCGTGAAGGTGACATGGTCGAGGCCGGCGCCGCCGGCCTCTTCGGGGAAATTGCAGGCGTAGAAACCGAGGTCGATGCATTTGCGTCGGATCTCAACCGCGAGATCTGGCGGGACGATGCCGGTGCGCTCAACCTCGTTTTCATGCGGATAGATTTCGGTTTCGACGAAGCCGCGGACCGTCTCGACGATCATTTCCTGTTCTTCGCTGAGGCCGAAATCCATGACGATCTCCTTATCGTTTCTGGCCGACATGGCGGCCGGCCCCTTCCGGGAGAGGCAGCTTTGAGTGAGCCGCGGCAATAGCATTCGCCTTGTCGAGCACGGCGGCTGGCGCCAGCGTCGCCTTGCCGGCCTCGGTATCGACATGCAGCAGCATCTGCTCGGCAGTGGCGAGCACGGCGCCGCTCTCGGTGTCGCAGATCGTGTGGAAGAGATGCAGTCGCTTCTCATCGACTGCGAGGATCTGGCATGTCGAATGGATGGCCTGCCCGAGCTTTGCCTCGCCGAGATGGCGGATATGGGTCTCGACCGTATAGTAGCTCTGCCCGGCCTCGACATAGGCAAGATCGACCCCGATCAGGCGCAAGAGCGCGTCGGAGGTGTCGCCAAAGACCTGCAGATAGCGATGCTCCGTCATATGGCCATTATAGTCGACCCAGGCGGGGCTCACCTTCGTCTCGACGAGCTTCAGGGGTTCTGTGGGATCGACAGCAGCGGTTTTCCCGCCGCCTGCTGCCCAGAGGGCACGTTCGAAATCCTTCAGCAATTCGCCGGCACCCCAGCCCTTGCCGTCGTTTCCGGCCTTCAGCGCCTGCAGGATGCCGACGAGGTTTTCGTCGCGGATGCGCTCCAATGCGCGGATTGAAAGGCCGGCAGCCTGTTCGTCGGATTGTTTTCCGATCTTCTCGATCAGCGCGTCGTCGAGATCGACGACGTCGGTTAGCTTCGTCCAGGGCCAGGCAAGGCATGGCCCGAACTGGGCCAGGAAATGGCGCATGCCGGCCTCGCCGCCGGCGATGCGATAGGTCTGGAACAAGCCCATCTGCGCCCAGCGCAGACCGAAGGAATAGCGGATGACGTCGTCGAGCGTTTCGACGGTGCAGATATCGTCATGGATAAGCCAGAGCGCCTCGCGCCAGAGCGCCTCGAGCAGCCGATCGCCGACGAAGGCCTCGATCTCCTTGGCGATATGGACGCCCTTCATGCCGATCGGGACCAGACACTCCATCGCTGCCTCGATGGTGGCTTTCGAGGTCTTCTCGCCACCGACAATCTCCACCAGCGGCAGCAGGTAGACGGGATTATAGGGATGGGCGACGAAGAGACGCTCGGGATGCTTCATGTCACGCTGCAGGTCGCTCGGCAGCAAGCCGGAGGTAGACGAGCCGATCAGGGCATCCGGGCGTGCGGCAGCGTCGATCTCGCTCAAGACGCGGCGCTTCAAATCGAGCCGTTCCGGCACGCTTTCCTGGATCCAGTCGGCACCGGAGACGGCCTCTTGCAGGGACTTTTCGAAGGTGAGCCGACCTCGCGGCGGCAGCGGGGCGCCGGTCAGCATCCCATAGGCCTTTTCCGCATTGGCAAGGACCTCGCCGACGATGCGGCTTGCTTCCGGATGCGGATCGAAGACGCTGACATCAATGCCGGCAAGCAGAAAACGTGCAATCCATCCGCCGCCGATGACGCCGCCGCCGATACAGGCCGCTTTGGTAATCCCTGTCATTTCGTCCTCAGCGCTTCGTCAGTTTCAGTTTCTTGCGGACGTCCTCAGGACCGATGATCCGCGCGCCCATGCCTTCGACCACCTGCACCGCCTTTTCGACAAGTTGCGCATTGGTGGCGAGAGCGCCCTTGCCGATATAGAGATTATCCTCCAGGCCAACGCGAACATTGCCGCCCGCCAAAACCGCGGCAGCCGGATAGGCCATGGCGTTGCGACCGATCGAAAAGGCCGAGAAGGTCCAGCTATCGGGCACGTTGTTGACCATTGCCATGAAGGTGTTGAGGTCGTCGGGGGCACCCCACGGAATGCCCATGCAGAGCTGGATCAGCACCGGATCCTCGATCAGGCCCTCTTCGGCGAGCTGCTTTGCAAACCACAGATGGCCGGTGTCGAAGGCTTCGATCTCGGGGCGCACGCCGAGATCGGTCATTTTCTTGGCCATTGCCCGCAGCATGGCGGGCGTGTTGGTCATGACGTAGTCGCCGAGATTGAAGTTCATCGTGCCGCAGTCGAGCGTGCAGATTTCGGGAAGGCATTCGGCAATATGGCTGACGCGCTCGGTTGCGCCTGCCATGTCCGTCCCCTTCGCCTTTAAGGGAAGGGGGCTTTCGACGTCGCCGAAAATCAGGTCTCCACCCATACCGGCCGTCAGGTTCAGCACCACATCGACGTCTGCCGAACGGATGCGGTCGGTGACCTCCCTGTAGAGGTCGTTGCGGCGGCTCGCGGCACCGGTTTCCGGATCGCGGACATGGCAGTGAACGACTGCCGCCCCAGCCTTGGCGGCGTCGATCGCGGAATCCGCGATCTGCTTGGGAGTAATGGGAACGTGGCTGGATTTCGAAACCGTATCGCCGGCACCGGTGACGGCGCAGGTGACGAAAACATCGCGGTTCATCGCAAGAGGCATGTTTGTTGTTCTCCCTCGTCTTGAGGGTATTACGCGCCAGGATGGGAGAGGATGCTTTGCATTTTCGGAATCGATCGATACATTATCGGAACACTAGGGAGGGGACTGTGCTGGAGCGATCGACGGAACGGCTCGACATCGATCTTCTCGTCCTGCCGGACACCAACCTGATCCTTATCGCTTCCGTCATCGAACCGCTGCGCGGGGCAAACCGCATTTCCGGCAGCGAGCTCTACCGCTGGCGCATCTTCACGCCTGATGGAGAAGCGGTGCCGACAACCAGCCACATTGCCATACCGACACAGGGAACGTTCCAGACCACGGCATCGGATACGCCGCTCTTCGTGCTGGCGAGCTACAACTGGCGGCAAAGCGCGACTGCTGGCCTGAAGATGCAGCTATCGCAGGCGGCACGCCACCGGACCATGATCGCCGGCATCGAATCCGGTACTTGGCTGCTTGCGGAAGCCTGCCTGCTCGACGGCTTGTCGGCGACCGTCCATTGGGAGGACTACGAGGATTTCGCGCTCGCCTATCCGCAGGTGTCGGTCGTCAAGGACCGGTTCGTCATCGACGGCAAGCGGCTGACCACATCAGGCTCGCTGCCGACCGTGGACCTGATGCTGGAGGTCATCCGGCGGCGTCAGAGCTATTCGCTGGCGCTCGAGGTCAGTCGGCTGTTCCGCTACGAGCAGCCATCCTTTCATGCCGACGAGGCGCTGTCGGCGGGCTTGCGCATGGATGATCCGCGGGTGGCCCACGCCGTGCGGCTGATGGAGGACAATATCGAGCAGCCGATCGTGCTGGCGCGTCTTGCCCGCAGGGTCGGGATCAGCGCCCGGCACCTGCAAGATCTCTTCCAGGCCTCGATCGGTGCGCCGCCCCATATCCATTATCTTGCCCTGAGATTGAATGCGGCGCGGCGCAAGGTGATCGAGACGACGGCATCCCTTGCCGATATTGCAGCCGCAACCGGCTTCAATTCTGCCTCCGCCTTCGCGCGAAGCTATCGGGCAAGCTATTCCGAAAGTCCCTCGGAAACGCGGCGACGGCTGCGGCATACGGTCAGGCCATCGGAGGCCCGGCCATAGGCTGGAAGGCGTCGCGCACCATCTCGGCAAGCTCGCGAACCGCTTCGCTCGACCGGAATGTGTTGCGACGAAGAACGACCCTGGAGGAATCAACCGGCAGGAAGCCGTCCTCGGTCGTCAGTTCCCGGCAACCGGGTGGGATGTTGCTGCGCGACAGCGTGGTGACGGCAAGACCGGCAGTCACAGCGTTCTTCAGTCCGGAGCTGGTATCGGCAATGAAAGCGACCCGGTAGTTGCGCCCGAGCTGGTGTAGGGACTTCAATGCAAAATCGCGACACCAGCTCGAGTCTCTATAGGTGGCGATCGGCAGCGGGTCGATGTCGTGCAGCCGGTGGACGATCGAGGTCACCCAGACGGTCGGGTCGATGCAGAGCACCTCGCCACTCATCTGATCGCTCCAGTCGAAGACGACGGCGAGATCGAGCTCGTCGCGTTCCAGGGCGGCGATGTTGCGGACAGTATAATCGCAGGAGATCGTGACCTCGACAGCCGGATGACGCACGGCGAAGGCCGCAAGCGCGGCAGGCAGCACCGTCTGGCTATATTCCTCGGGAATGCCGATGCGAACCGGTCCGCCGAGCGGTTTGCTCCGGATCGTCGCCGCCGCCTCGCTCAGGAGATCGATGACACGGCGGGCATAGGGGACGAGCTGGACGCCCTGACGTGTCAGCACCACCCCTCGGGCGCCGCGTTCGAACAGTGCTTCGCCGATCGTGTCTTCCAGCTTCTTGATCGCAGCACTGATCGCAGACTGTGTTCTGCCGACGCGCTGTGCGGCCGCCGAAAAATTGGTGGTCTCGACGACGACGAGGAAGGTTCGGAGAAGATCACTCTCGATGGGCTCGCGCATGGACAGCCATAGAAAAAATCGATGACATCCATCTCTACTATTCGTTTGTCTGATGTCAATTGCGGGTGCAAAAAGGAGGTGCGTTCGACTTTTCCTCCTTCGAGAATAACCTGCGTGACGATTGAACATCCGGCCAGGCACCTGGGTGCCGGCGAGCACGAGAAGGGTGTCCTTCTCGTCATCGGGGCGACGCTTGCCTGGAGCGCCAGCGGGGTCTACTCGCGGCTCCTGACGACAGACGTCTGGACGGCCATTGCCTGGCGCTCGCTGTTCGGCGGGCTGTTCCTGCTGATCCCCTGCCTGTTCCTCGAAGGCGGGATTTCGCGAAAGCAATGGCGTTCGGTCCTGCATCCATCCGGTCTGGCTATGATTGTCTGCCAGACCGTCAGTCAGGGCTGCTTCATCGGGGCGCTCTATATGACCAGCGTCGCGAATGTGACGATGATCTATTCGACCGCACCCTTCATCGCCGCCCTGTTCGGATGGATCATCCTGAAAGAGGGGGTCGCCAGGCGCACGCTGATTGCCGGGGGCATTTCTCTTCTGGGTGTTGTGGTCATCGTTGCCTCGTCGATCGGCGGCGGGACCGGGCTCGGCGACCTGCTGGCGCTCGGCATGACGGTTTCCTTCGCACTCGTCATCATCATTCCGCGCATCAATCCCGAGGTGCCGAGCCTGCCGCCGACCGTTGTCAGCGCCTTCCTGACGCTTATCATTTTCGCCCCTTTCGGCTCGGTCGGCTCGCTCGATCTTCACAACTGGATCGTGCTGGCAGCCTTCGGCGCGACCAATTTTTCGCTGGCGCTCGTGCTTTTCCTGGCTGGGGCGAGGCGAATGCCGCCGGCCGAAGCCGCACTGATCGGAACAATGGAGATTGTATTGACCCCGTTCTGGGTCTGGCTCATGTTTTCCGAACAGCCGCCGATTGCCACCTTCTTTGGGGGTGCCGTCATCCTTGGAGCCGTGCTCTGGCACACCGCAATCGACCTTAGCCGCAGCCGGCGGGCGCATGCCGGCTAGAATGCGGCGTCGGCCGGATCGTCATTCGTTGCGGCATCGGCCAGAATAGCGGTTCGATTGCCACTCCCACCCAAGCGACGAGAGCGGATATGACCTCTAGAGATCCCCTGCTGCAGCCTTTCCAACTCAAGCACCTGACGCTGAAAAACCGCGTCATGTCGACCGCTCACGAGCCGGCCTATTCGGAAAACGGCATGCCGACGGATCGCTACCGGCTCTATCACAGGGAAAAGGCGAGAGGCGGTATTGCACTCACCATGACGGCGGGATCGGCGGTCGTCTCGCCTGACTCTCCGCCATCCTTCGGCAATCTCCATGCCTATCGCGACGAGATCGTGCCCTGGCTGAAGAAGCTTGCAGACGACTGTCATGAGTTCGGTGCAGCGGTCATGATCCAGCTCACGCATCTTGGCCGCCGCACGGGCTGGAACAGGGGCGACTGGTTGCCTGTGCTATCAGCCTCGCCGATCCGTGAGCCGGCGCACCGGGCCTTCCCGAAAGAGGCCGAAGACTGGGACATCGAACGCATCGTCGCCGATTATGCCACGGCGGCGCAGCGCATGCAGGAAGCCGGCCTCGACGGTATCGAGATCGAGGCCTACGGCCATCTGCTGGATGGCTTCTGGTCGCCGGCGACCAATCGGCGCGAGGACGAATTCGGCGGTTCGCTCGACAATCGCATGCGTTTTTCGGTCATGGTCACGCGGGCAGTTCGCGAGGCGGTTGGGCCGGATTTCATCGTCGGCATGCGCCTTGTCGCCGACGAGGACTGGGAGAAAGGACTGCCACGCGAGGAAGGCATAGAGATCGCTTCACGATTCGCGCGATCCGGCGATATCGATTTTCTCAACATCATTCGCGGTCATATCGACAGCGATGTCGCGCTCAACGAGGTCATTCCGATCCAGGGCATGGCGTCTGCCCCGCATCTCGATTTTGCCGGCGAAGTGAAGGCGATAACAAAGTTCCCCGTCTTTCATGCTGCGCGCATCGGTGACGTGGCAACAGCCCGTCATGCGATCGCCGAGGGAAAGCTCGACATGGTCGGCATGACGCGCGCCCATATTGCCGATCCCCATATCGTGCGCAAGATCGAGAGCGGTGAGGAGGCTCGCATCCGGCCCTGTGTCGGCGCCACCTATTGTCTCGACCGTATCTACGAAGGCGGCGAGGCACTCTGTATCCACAATGCCGCGACCGGTCGTGAAGGACAGATCCCGCATGAGATCCCCAAGGCGGAGATCCGCCGCAAGGCGGTCGTGGTCGGTGCCGGACCGGCCGGTCTCGAGGCCGCCCGCGTGCTTGCCGAGCGTGGCCATGAGGTGGATGTTCTGGAAGCGACCGGAAAGGCCGGCGGACAGGTCAATCTGCTCATCCGCAATCCCCGGCGCAAGGAGATGATTGGTATCATCGACTGGCGGCTGGCGGAACTGGAGCGGCTGGGTGTTCGCATGCATTATGATGTCTACGCAGAGGCAAGCGACGTCATTGCTCTTGAACCCGATCTCGTTGTCATTGCGACCGGTGGCATCGCACAGCAGCCAGAACTCGATGCAGGCGATGAGCTTGTGACATCTTCCTGGGAAATCCTCGCCGGCGGTGTCAGGATCGCCGACACAGTATTGCTCTTCGATGACAATGGCGCACATCCGGGCATGTCGGCGGCTGAGGTGATTGCCAGAAGCGGCGCGGAGCTCGAGCTTGTGTCGCCCGAACGCTTTTTCGCGCCCGATATGGGGGGCATGAACCACGTGCCCTATGCCCGTACCTTCGCAGAACGGAACGTCAAGGTGACCATCAACACGCGGCTCAAATCCGTCCGGCGCGACGGCAATGCCCTTGTCGCCGTACTCGGGTCGGATTTTGCAGACGGCGCACAGTGGGAGCGGCGCGTCTCCCAGGTCGTCGTCGAACATGGCACGCTTGCCAATGACGGGCCCTATCTTGAGCTGAAGCCGCTTTCGCGAAATCTTGGTGCGGTGGACTATTCCGCCCTGATCAATCGTCAGCCACCGCTGCCGCTGCGCAATAGCGAGGGGCGTTTCGACCTCGTGCGGATCGGCGACGCGGTTTCCAGCCGCAACATCCATGCCGCCGTCTATGATGCGCTGAGGTTCTGTTCGTTGTTTTGAGCTCTTGACCGTGGGCCTGGCTTTTGTGTGTCTATGTGACCTCAGGGCCCGCGCTCAGGCCGCCGCGGCGTGTTCGAGCATCTCGTAGAGATCCTCGGCAAAGCTGCGCAGCACCGTGAGTTCGAAGCGCGTCGCCTGCGTCCGGGTCAGCTGGACGGAGACATGTCCGAAAAGCGTGACGGCCGATTGGCCGACGGGGAAAGCGGTGGGATCGATGTCGACTGCCGTTCCCCGAGTGAGCAGGTCCGCAGCGCGGGGACCGGAAAGAGCGATGCGGATGCGGCCATGGCTCTGATCGCAGACGAAGCCTCTGCCTCTTAAATGATCGGCAAGGAGCGTGATACGCGAGGGCGGCAGGCTTTCCTCGCCTGTTATATACCATTGCTGATAACCGGCCACTCGCGCAGCGCTCGTTGCCAGTCCAGCGGCAGAGAGCGCGTCGGCGAGGCTATCGCCATCAATTGCGGCCATGACATGCAGGAGATGGCCTTCCGGCAGCGGCTCCAGCCGGATGCCGGAGGCTTCAACTGTCGCCTTGCCGGCGAGGGCCGGCTTGTGTTCGGGACGTTCAGGCATGGAGCTTCTCGTTGTCGGGATCGATGAAGACGGGACTGCAGAGCACCGCCTCGGTGAATTCGTTTCTCAGGCCATTCCAGACCACGACCTTTTCGCCCATGCGCTCAGGCCCACGCTTGACGAGCGCAAGGCCGATCGTATGGCCAAGACTCGGTGAGAAGGCGCTCGAGGTCACATAGCCCTGGTCGTTTTCAAGGGTCGCTGCGGCATGCTTGGCAAGGATATGGGAACCGGTGCGGAAGCTCGTCGCCGGATCGAGCGGCTTGACGCCGACGAGGCGAGGGCGGTCCTCGGCCTGCAAACCTTCGCGGGCGAGCATCGCCTTGCCGATGAAGTCGGGCTTGGTGGCCGAAACCATGCGGGCGAAGCCGAGATCGCCTGGCGTAACCGTTCCGTTGATCTCGGCATGGGTGACATGGCCCTTCTCTATGCGCATGACCCCGAGTGCCTCGGCACCGTAGGGGCAGATGCCGTGCTTTTCACCCGCCTGCATGATCCGGTCGGCGACCCATTCGCCGTAGCCGGCCGGCACGGCGAGTTCATAGGCGAGTTCGCCGGAGAAGGAGATCCGGAAGAGCCGGCCCTCAAGCGAGCCGCCGAAGAGGGAGACCACGCGCGCGCTCATGAAGGGGAAGGCGGCATCGGAAATATCCGCGTCGACGATCTCGGAAAGGATAGCGCGCGATTTCGGGCCGGCGACCGCCATCTGCGCCCATTGGTCGGTCGAGGAGGCAAAACGGACATCAAGTTCCGGCCAGAGCGTCTGGGCGCAGAATTCGAGATGGGTCAGCACGCCGGCGGCGAGCGCCGTCGTCGTCGTCATGAAGAAATGGTCCTCGGCAAAGCGGCTCGTCGTGCCGTCGTCGTAGATCATGCCGTCCTCGCGCAGCATGATGCCATAGCGCGCCCGGCCGACCAGTAGCTTGGCAAAGCCGTTGCAATAGACGCGGTCGAGGAAGGCAGCGGCATCCCTGCCGAAGACCTCGATCTTGCCGAGGGTGGAGACGTCGCAAATGCCGGCATTCTGCCGGATGTTCAGCACCTCGCGGTCGACGCTCTCACGCCAACTCGTCTCACCCGCACGTGGAAACCAGGAGGAGCGGTACCAGAGCCCGGTCTCGACGAAGACGGCGCCATTCTTCTTGGCCCAGCCATGTAGCGGTGATCTGCGCACCGGCTGGAAATGACGGCCGCGCGAGCCACCCGTCAGCGCGCCGAAGGAGACGGGCGTATAGAAGGGACGGAATGTGGTGGTGCCGACTTCGGCAGGCGACACGCCGCGGGCCTCGGCCAGGATGCCGATCGCATTGATATTGGAAAGCTTGCCCTGGTCGGTCGCCATGCCGCTTGTCGTATAGCGTTTGGCAAGCTCGACATGCCCATATCCCTCGCGAACGGCAAGGCCGAGATCTTTGAGGTGTACGTCGTTCTGATAATCAACGAAGGCCTTGCCCTTTCCGCCCTTGACGGACCAAAGCGGCTTCGAGGCCGCCTCGGTTTCCTCGACGGGCGCGAAGGCGGGCTCAACGTTGACGAAGCCGATCGCCCTCAGTGCCTCAACGGCCTTCGCCGCGCCATCGCCGAGGCAGGCGCCCGTCGCGCCGAGCCCGGCCGCAGAGCCGGCAATCGACAGTCCCTGCTGGCGTTCCGGCGCCAGGAAGGCTGCCCTTTCCTCGGACCAGACCGGCTTGGCGCCCCGATGGCAGGCAAGATGGATGATCGGGCTCCAGCCGCCGGACATGGCAAGCGCATCCACCTCGATGCGCTGCACTGCCGAAGCGGTCTCGATCGTGACATGGCGCAGGCGTTGGCCGCCATGCGCGTCGCGCACGCGGCTGCCGTTCAGCACACGGGCGCGCCCGGACCAGGCACTGCCGGCCGCATCGCGGCTGTCGACGATGGCGGCGACATCGACACCTTCGGCTTCGAGGGCGGCCGCCGCGCGATAGCCGGAGGCATTGCTGGTGAAGATCACGGTGCGGGCGCCGGGCGTCACCGCCTGGCGGCTGAGATAGCTGTGCATAGCACCGGCCACCATCACGCCTGGAATATCGTTACCGCCGAAGACGAGCGGACGCTCTTCAGCGCCCGAGGCGAGGATTGCCTGTTTGGCGATGATGCGCCAGAGGCGCTCGACGGGCCGATGCGGATCGGGCAGCGCCACATGTTTTTGCACACGTTCGACGGCGCCGAAGACATTGTCGTCGTACCAGCCGACGACGGTGGTGCGCGGCAGGAGACGGACGTTCGGCAGGCCCTCGAGTTCGTCGAGCATGTCCTGCAGCCGGGTGCCGTTTTCGAGGAGCAGACTGCCGCCGAGCGCGAAATCTTCGTCGGCGAGGATGACGCGGGCGCCGGCGCGTCCTGCCGTCAGCGCCGCTGCGAGCCCGGCAGGTCCTGCGCCGATGACGAGCAGATCACAGTGAGCCCAGCATTTCTCGTAGGAGTCAGGATCGGGCTCGTAGGACGCCTTGCCGAGGCCGGCGGCCTTGCGGATCAGCGGCTCGTAGAGCTTTTCCCAAAGGGCGGCCGGCCACATGAAGGTCTTGTAGTAGAAGCCGGCGCTCAGGAAGGGCGACAGCAGGCCGTTGACGGCGCCAATGTCGAAGCCGAGCGAGGGCCAGCGGTTCTGGCTGCGGGCGATGAGCCCGTCATGGAGTTCGATCATCGTGGCACGCGTATTGGCCTCTGTGCGGCCGCCAGTGCTCGTCGTGACCAGCGCGTTGGGCTCGGCTGCACCCGCCGTCAGGATGCCGCGCGGCCGGTGATACTTGAAGCTGCGGCCGACGAGCTGGATGCCGTTGGCAAGAAGCGCGGAGGCGAGCGTATCACCGGGATGGCCGGCCAGTTGTCTGCCATCGAAGGTAAAGTTCAGCGTGCTCGATCGGTCGATCCGGCCACCGCTGGGAAGCCGCGAACTCGTCATGCCGCACCTCCGAGCTTGGCAAGCGCGGCATCGCTGACGGTGTGAACGGCATGGGTGACGGTGTCGCGCTCAACAGTCAGCCAGCGCCGGCAGCCGGAGGAATGGTGCCAGTACTCCTTGTGCCATCCCCTCGGATTATCCCGCAGATAGACGTAGTCGTACCAGGTGTCAGCGCCGGCATCGGCCGCCGGCCGGGTCAGGCTCGCATCGCCCCGGATGGTGAATTCTTCCTTGGGACGGATGCCGCAATGAGGGCAGGAAATCAGGCTTGCCATGGCTTCACGTCCTCAATGCAGGTTGGGCTGGGCGCCGACGCCCTTTTCATCGATCTGGTAGCCGCGCCGGAAACGGTCGAGACGCAGCTCGCGCGCCGTCTCGTGTGGCTCGTTGCGGGCAATCAGGTGGGCGTAGCAATAGCCGGAGGCGGGTGTGGCCTTGAAGCCGCCATAGCACCAGCCGGCATTCAGGTAGAGATTA
This sequence comes from Rhizobium sp. YAF28, assembly GCF_052113285.1. NCBI lineage: Bacteria > Pseudomonadati > Pseudomonadota > Alphaproteobacteria > Hyphomicrobiales > Rhizobiaceae > Rhizobium > Rhizobium sp. YAF28. The sequence continues at coordinate 375,385 of NZ_JBFRCX010000008.1, forward strand.
TCGATATGGGTGCGGTCGATGATCGGCGAGCCGTCCATGCTCATGTCCATGACGCCGCCCCAGCTGCGCAGATATCTGACCCGCGTCAGCGACGGGATCATTGCCACGCCGGCTTCGGCGACGTGCTCGACAGTGGCGAGATTGCCGCGCTGGGCATAGGAATTATAGCCATCAATATCGCCACCGAAGACGAGGCCACCCTTGTCCGACTGTGAAACGTAGAAATGGCCGGCGCCAAAGGTGACGACGGTATCGATGAACGGTTTCAGCCCCTCGGTGACGAAGGCCTGCAGCACATGGCTCTCGATGGGCAGGCGCAAGCCCGCCATGTCGGCGACCACGGTGGAATTGCCGGCGGCAGCGAGCGCCAGCTTGCCGCAGCCGATGAAGCCCCTGGTGGTCTCGACGCCTGTCACCCTGCCATTCTCGCTGCGAATGCCGGTGACCTCGCAATTGGTGATGATGTCGACGCCGCGGCTGTCGGCGCCGCGGGCATAGCCCCAGGCGACCGCATCGTGGCGCACCGTGCCGCCGCGCGGCTGGCGCAGGCCGCCCATGACGGGGAAGCGGGCATTGTCGAAATCGAGAAAGGGCAGCATCTTGCGGACAGCAGCCCGATCGAGGAGCTCTGCGTCAACGCCGTGCAGGCGCATGGCATTGCCGCGCCTTGTATAGGCATCACGCTGCGCATCGGAATGGAAGAGGTTCAGCACGCCGCGCTGCGAAACCATGGCGTTGAAGTTGAAATCCTGTTCCAGCCCTTCCCAAAGCTTCATCGACAACTCGTAGAAGGGGTTGTTGCCGGGCAGCAGGTAGTTGGAGCGGATGATCGTCGTGTTGCGGCCGATATTGCCGGAGCCGAGATAACCCTTCTCCAGCACGGCGACATTGGTGATGCCGAACGTCTTGGCGAGATAATAGGCCGTCGAAAGGCCATGGCCGCCGCCGCCCACGATGATCACATCATAATGCGGCTTCGGCGAAGGCTGGCGCCAGGCAGGCGCCCAGCCATTGTTGCCGCGAAGCCCGTTTAAGAAGATGGAGAGAGCGGAATAGCGCATGGATAGATCCGGTGGGAGCTGGTGCCATGATGCCAGAAAGAAGAGGCGTGACTTGCCTGTTTAGGACATTTATCGATAAGAAAGGGACATGGCGTCTGTCGAAGCAAAAAACCTGCATTCCATCGGCTTCATCCTTCTGCCGGGATTTGCCCTGATGTCCTATGCCTCGGCGAGCGAGCCGCTGCGCGCCGCCAACCTGCTCGCCGGGCGGGAAATCTACCGTATCTCATGCTTTTCGCCGGAAGGCGGGGTAGTGTTGTCTTCTGGTGGCGTACCAGTTCCAGCCGCGCCGCTTCCCGGTCGCGGTTTTGGGCTCGGCACTGTCTTCGTCTGCGCCGGCGGTTCGCCGCGCGACTGGCACTATCCGGCCGTGCTTTCCTGCATACGGCAGCTCGCGCGCGAAGGCGTGCGCATCGGCGGCATTTCGGGCGGCCCCTTTCTGCTGGCCGAGGCCGGGCTGCTGACAGGCCGTGACTTTACAATCCATTGGGAGCATGCGCCGACGCTTCTCGAAGCCTTTCCCGACCTGTCGCCGCGCCAGGCGCGTTTCGTCGTCGACGGCAACCGCATTACCTGCGGCGGCGGCATTGCGCCGCTCGACATGATGCATGCGCTGATCGCCGAGCGCATGGGACCGGATTTCGCCCGTCGGGTCAGCGACTGGTTCTTGCATACCGAGGTCGGTCAGCCGACAGCGCCGCAGCGCGCTTCCCTTGCCGAGCGCTACGGCGCGCACCATCCGGGTCTGCTGAGCGTCCTGGAGAAGATGGAGGAAACCATCGAGATGCCGCTCAACCGTGCAGCCATGGCTCGCATTGCCGGGGTGACGCCGCGCCATCTCGACCGTCTGTTCGCCGCTCACCTCGATACGACCTTCCTCGAGCAATACAGACGCATCAGGCTGCAGCACGCCCGAAGGCTCCTTGAGCAGAGCCCGCTGTCGATCTCCGAGATCGCCATTGCGACAGGTTTTTCCGGCGCCGCGCATTTTTCACGCCTCTTTCGCGGCCTCTACGGCACCAATCCGAGTTCAAGCCGCAAGCTCTGACTTTCTTCAGGGTTGAGAAGATTTCACTCTGACGATAGGATACTTGCAGAGAGAGTGCGCGAAGGACTGTGAATGAAGATCAAGCTGGATGAAACGTCGAGCCAGGAGCATGCCCATGCGGTTCGTCAGGCCCTGTCCCAGAATCCGCACGCGGTGCGCGAGCCGAAGGAAAACAATCTCGAAATGGCGATCGGCCATGAGGTTCGCGCCTATCGCAAGAAGCTCGGCATTACCGTGACCGACCTTGCCGCCGCGACCGGCATTTCGCTCGGCATGCTGTCGAAGATCGAGAACGGCAATATCTCGCCATCGCTGACGACCTTGCAATCGCTCTCGCGCGCTCTCGGCGTGCCGTTGACAGCCTTTTTTCGCCGTTACGAGGAGCCGCGCAACGCCGTCTTCGTCAAGGCGGGGCAGGGTATCGAGCTTGAGCGCCGCGGCACGCGCGCCGGCCATCAGTATAATCTGCTCGGCCATATCGACAACAACAGCAGCGGCGTGATCGTCGAGCCCTACCTCATCACGCTGACGACCGATTCGGATGTCTTTCCGACCTTCCAGCATGAGGGCATGGAGCTGATCTACATGCTGGACGGAGAGGTCGTCTATCGCCATGGCGACCAGCTTTTCCCGATGCAGCCGGGCGACAGCCTGTTTTTCGATGCCGATGCGCCGCACGGACCGGAAAAACTTGTGAAATTGCCGAGCCGATATCTCTCCATCATCAGCTATCCGCAACGCGGCAAGAATGACTGACTTGCCTTAAAAGAAAAAAATATTCCTGCAGGTTGAAAACCCAAAACAGACCTGATAGTCATTTTGCAGACGCGAAATGGAGGGTCTGTCATGTGCGGAATTGTGGGTCTCTTCCTGAAGGATAAAAGCCTCGAGCCGGAGCTCGGCGCGATGCTGTCGTCCATGCTGGTGACGATGACGGACCGCGGGCCTGATAGCGCCGGCATTGCCATCTATGGCGCAAGCAGCGGCGACAGCGCGAAGATCACCGTCCAGTCCGCCAAGCCGAAGAAGGATTTCTCGGGTCTTGAGGCCGAGCTTGAGAAGGAACTCGGCACGGAGGTCTCAATCGACATCAAGAGCACCCATGCCGTCGTCACCCTGCCGAAGGACATGCTCGAAGAGGGCCGTGCCGCCATCGCCGAGCTGCGCCCCGACATCCGTATTATGAGCAGCGGCGACGCGATCGAGATATACAAGGAAACCGGCCTGCCGAAGGACGTCGTTTCCCGTTTCGCCGTCAATTCCATGGCTGGAACACATGGCATCGGCCATACCCGCATGGCGACGGAATCGGCAGTCACCACGCTCGGTGCCCATCCCTTTTCCACCGGCTCCGACCAATGCCTCGTCCACAACGGCTCGCTCTCCAATCACAACAACCTGCGCCGCGAACTCAAGCGCGAAGGCATGACCTTCGAGACCGAGAATGACACCGAGGTTGCCGCAGCCTACCTGACCGCCGAAATGGCCAAGGGCAAGAATCTTGGCGAGGCGCTGGAAGGTGCCGTCGACGATCTCGACGGTTTCTTCACCTTCGTCGTCGGCACCAAGTCCGGCTTCGGCGTCGTGCGCGATGCGATCGCCTGCAAGCCTGCTGTCATGGCCGAGACCGACCGTTACGTCGCCTTCGGCTCGGAATACCGCGCGCTCGTCAACCTGCCCGGCATCGATGCCGCGCGCGTCTGGGAGCCGGAGCCCGCGACCGTCTATTTCTGGGAACGCTGAGAGCAACTTTTCTGCCTTCATCCCATCGGCTCGATTTCATTTCAGGACGATTTCATGCCCACATTCGATCTTGCGGCGACCCCGCTTCGTGACCTCAATCAAGCCCTGCATGACGTGGCGTCAGGCGACAACGACCTGCAGTTCGACGTCGTCAATCCGCGTGGCCACCATGCCGTCGCCGCCGGCGTGCATGCACCCGTCAGCATCGATATCCACGGCAGCGTCGGCTATTACTGCGGTGGCATGAACGAGGAGGCGGTCATCACCGTGCACGGCTCGGCCGGCCCCGGTGTCGCCGAAAACATGATGTCCGGCCGCATTACCATCAAGGGTGACGCCAGCCAGTATGCGGGTGCCACCGGCTGCGGCGGCCTGCTCGTCATCGAGGGCAATGCCTCTTCGCGCTGCGGCATCTCGATGAAGGGCATCGATATCGTCGTGCGTGGCAATATCGGTCACATGTCCGCCTTCATGGCGCAGGCCGGCAACCTCGTTGTGCTTGGCGACGCCGGCGATGCGCTCGGAGATTCCCTTTACGAGGCCCGCATCTTCGTCCGTGGCAAGGTCGAGAGCCTCGGCGCGGACTGTATCGAGAAGGAAATGCGGGCAGAACATCTTGAGCTTCTCTCCGCCCTGCTCGCAAAGGCAGGCATTACCGATGTGCGGCCGGAGGAGTTCAGCCGCTACGGTTCTTCCCGCAAGCTCTACAATTTCAACGTCGACAATGCCGACGCCTATTGAGTTTTATCGAGGTTCTCCATGAGCTATCATAACCCGCCCACAAAGCCTCGCCTTTCGGCAACCTTCGACGAATACACGATGTCGGAAATCCGCCGCGCTGCGGCGACCGGCATCTATGATATCCGCGGTGGCGGCGCCAAACGCAAGCTGCCGCATTTCGACGATCTCTTGTTCCTCGGAGCCTCGATCTCCCGCTATCCGCTCGAAGGTTACCGCGAGAAGTGCGGCACCAATGTCGTGCTCGGCTCGCGCTACGCCAAAAAGCCAATAGAACTCAAGATCCCGATCACGATCGCCGGCATGAGCTTCGGCTCGCTCTCCGGTCCGGCCAAGGAAGCGCTCGGCCGTGGTGCCACGATCGCCGGCACCTCGACGACAACAGGCGATGGCGGCATGACGGAGGAAGAGCGTGGCCATTCTGAGACGCTCGTCTACCAGTACCTGCCGTCGCGCTACGGCATGAACCCGCGGGATCTGCGCCGCTGCGATGCGATCGAGATCGTCGTTGGCCAGGGTGCCAAGCCCGGTGGCGGTGGCATGCTGCTCGGTCAGAAGATCTCCGACCGCGTCGCCGAGATGCGCACGCTGCCGAAGGGTATCGATCAGCGTTCGGCAAGCCGTCATCCCGACTGGACCGGCCCTGACGACCTCGAGATCAAGATCCTCGAACTGCGCGAGATCACCAACTGGGAAAAACCGATTTATGTGAAGGTCGGCGGTGCGCGCCCTTATTACGATACGGCCCTTGCCGTGAAGGCCGGCGCCGATGTCGTCGTGCTCGATGGCATGCAGGGCGGTACTGCGGCGACGCAGGAAGTCTTCATCGAGCATGTCGGCATGCCGACGCTCGCGTGCATTCGCCCGGCCGTGCAGGCGCTGCAGGATCTCGGCATGCACCGCAAGGTGCAACTCATCGTTTCGGGCGGCATCAGGAATGGCGCCGACGTGGCGAAGGCCCTGGCGCTCGGCGCTGATGCCGTGTCCATCGGCACGGCCGCCCTCATCGCCATCGGTGAGAATGATCCGCGCTGGGCGGCGGAATACGAGGCGCTGCATACGACGGCGGCCGCCTATGACGACTGGCACGAAGGCAAGGATCCGGCCGGCATCACCACGCAGGATCCGGAACTGATGAAGCGCGTCGATCCGATCACCGCCGGTCGCCGCCTCGCCAATTACCTCAAGGTCATGGCACTGGAGGCGCAGACGATCGCGCGCGCCTGCGGCAAGAATCATGTCCACAATCTGGAACCGGAAGACCTCTGCGCATTGACGATCGAGGCTTCTGCGATGGCGCAGGTACCGCTCGCGGGAACGAGCTGGATACCGGGCAAGGGAGGTTACTGATTTCTACCGGCCGGGCAAAAGGTCCGGCCGCTTCGCATCCATAACCAAAGTGTCTCTGAGAAATCCAAAGGGGAACGAGAATGACACTGGACCTTGCTGCTTTTGCGAAAGACAAAGGCATCAAATATTTCATGATCAGCTATACTGACCTCTTCTCCGGCCAGCGTGCCAAGCTGGTGCCGGCGCAGGCGATTGCCGGCATGCAGGAAGAGGGTGCGGGTTTTGCCGGGTTCGCCACCTGGCTCGACATGACGCCCGCCCATCCCGACCTCTTTGCCGTTCCTGATGCCACCTCCGTCATCCAGCTTCCCTGGAAGAAGGACGTCGCCTGGGTAGCCGCCGATTGCATGATGGAGGGCAACGTCGTGGCGCAGGCGCCGCGCAACGTGCTGAAAAAGCTCGTCAATAAGGCCGAAGCGGCGGGCAAGCGGGTCAAGACCGGCGTCGAGGCCGAATTCTTCCTGATCACCGCCGACGGCGAACAGATTTCCGATGGCCGCGACACTGCTGAAAAGCCCTGCTACGACCAGCAGGCCGTCATGCGCCGCTACGACGTCATCGCCGAGATTTGCGACTATATGCTGGAGCTCGGCTGGGGCGCCTATCAGAACGACCACGAGGATGCTAACGGCCAGTTCGAGATGAACTGGGAATTCGACGATGCGCTGAAGACGGCCGACAAGCATTCCTTCTTCAAGTTCATGGTCAAGTCGATCGCCGAAAAGCACGGGCTTCGCGCCACCTTCATGCCGAAGCCCTTCAAGGGCCTGACCGGTAATGGCTGCCATTGCCATATCTCGGTCTGGGACAATGATGGCAAGGTCAACGTCTTCGCCGACAGGGCAGCCGAATTCGGCCTGTCGGCGGAAGGCAGGCATTTCCTCGGCGGCATCATGAAACACGCTTCGGCGCTTGCCGCGATCACCAACCCGACCGTCAATTCCTATAAGCGCATCAACGCGCCGCGCACGACCTCGGGCGCCACCTGGTCGCCGAATACGGTAACCTGGACCGGCAACAACCGCACCCACATGGTACGCGTGCCGGGCCCCGGCCGCTTCGAGCTGCGCCTGCCTGATGGTGCGGTCAACCCCTACCTGCTGCAGGCAATCATCATTGCGGCCGGTCTTGACGGGCTGAACAGCAAGGCAGATCCCGGTCCGCATCACAATATCGACATGTATGCGGAAGGCCATCTGGTGAAGGACGCGCCGCGTCTGCCGCTGAACCTGCTCGATGCGCTGCGTGCCTATGACGCCGACGAGGGTCTGAAGGCTGCGATCGGAACCGAGTTCTCCGCCGCCTATCTCAAGCTCAAGCACCAGGAATGGAATGCCTTCTGCTCGCATTTCACCCAGTGGGAACGCGACAGCACGCTCGATATCTGAGCCGACCGGTTGAGGTTTTGACATCATGCGCCTGCGAGCCGGAGCATCAACGCACCGGCCCGGCTGATGGCCTATGCGTCAAGTGACGAAGGAAGAGATGGCATGAAGAGCTACGTACTGACAGTATCCTGCAAGTCGACGCGCGGCATCGTTGCGGCGATCTCGGGGTATCTCGCCGAACAGGGCTGCAATATCGTCGACAGCTCGCAATTCGACGATCTGGACACCGGCCAGTTCTTCATGCGCGTCTCCTTCATTTCCGAGGAAGGCATCTCCGGGGCCGATATCCGCGCCGGCTTCACCAGCATCGCCACGCGCTTCGGCATGACTTATGATTTCCATGACAGCGAGAAACGCATGAAGGTGCTGCTCATGGTGTCCCGCTTCGGCCATTGTCTCAACGACTTGCTCTATCGCTGGAAGATCGGTGCTTTGCCGATCGATATCGTCGGCGTCGTCTCCAATCATTTCGATTACCAGAAGGTCGTCGTCAACCACGACATTCCCTTCCACCATATTCCCGTCACTAAGGCCAACAAGGTGCAGGCGGAAGCGCATATCATGGACGTGGCCGAGCAGACCGGCACGGAATTGATCGTGCTCGCCCGCTATATGCAGATCCTGTCGGACGAGATGTGCCAGAAAATGTCGGGCCGGATCATCAACATCCACCATTCCTTCCTGCCGAGCTTCAAGGGCGCCAATCCCTACAAGCAGGCCTATGAGCGCGGCGTGAAGCTGATCGGCGCGACAGCGCATTACGTGACGGCCGATCTCGACGAAGGCCCGATCATCGAGCAGGACACTGCTCGCATAACCCATGCGCAGAGCGCCGAAGACTATGTCTCGATCGGCCGCGATGTCGAAAGCCAGGTGCTGGCGCGCGCCATCCACGCCCATATCCACCACCGTACCTTCATCAATGGCAACCGTACCGTCGTCTTCCCGGCAAGCCCCGGCAGCTATGCCTCCGAGCGCATGGGCTGAGCCATGGTCAAGGTAATCGACGGCAAGCAGGTTGCCGCTTCCGTAATCGAAACCGTTAAATCGGCAAATGCTGCGCTTGAAGCCGCCAAGGGCGTCCAGACGGGCCTTGCCGTCGTCATTGTCGGCGATGATCCGGCGAGCCACACCTATGTCAGTTCCAA